>NZ_MDGU01000006.1:0-383755 GCF_001705465.1 Lysinibacillus sp. AR18-8 | reverse complement strand
ATATAGTATGTATATTTAAATCTATTTTCTGTTCATTATAAGTAGACTCTAGCTGAACAAAATAGATTGTAGTAATATCAATGTATTAGATTGTTCATTATAAGTTGTTCAATTAAAGGAGTCGATACATAATGATTTTTGGTTATGCACGGGTTAGTTCTGTTGATCAAAATTTAGATCGCCAGCTGAAGGAGCTTGAAGCTTTCGGATGTGAAAAAATTTACAGTGAAAAAAAGTCAGGAAAAGATTTTGCTCGTTCTGTTTATGGTGAAATGAGATCGAAAATGCGGTTTGGTGATGTGTTGGTCGTTCATGATTTAAGTCGGTTCGGGCGGAACAAACAAGAAATCCTTAATGAATGGAAGCAAATAACAGAAGATGAAATTGATATTGTTGTTTTAAATATGCCAATCCTTGATACACGAAAATATAAAGAACTAGCAGGTGTTGGCCAGCTAGTGTCCGATCTCGTTTTGACACTTCTTTCGTGGATGGTTGAAGAAGAACGGAATCGAATTAAAACAGCACAGTCAGAAGGTATCGCTATTGCTAAAGAGCGTGGAGCTTTCAAAGGCAAGCCTAGAAAATATCATGCTGAAGCAAAGGGAAAGGATCGTCTTATCTATAATGTAGTGGTCCAATTATTAAAACAAAATGAATCAGTAGTGAATATTCATCGAGAAACAGGTCTTGCTAGGAATACTATTTATTCCATTAAGAAGCAATTAGAATTTGAAAAAAATACATCCCAGTCAAAGTGACTCTAGCCTTTGAATGACTGCTTGGACTTTTTCTGGACTTTTTCTGGACTTTTTCTGGACTTTTCTTGGACTTTTTTTCGGAAAATCTGTGCTAAAGTATTAGTATCAGAAGATTATGTCCTGAAGAAAGAAAAAATTTTGACAGGATACATAAAGGGTCTTTCCTATTTATAGGAGAGATCCTTTTCGCTTTTGAAATATTAATATTTTTGATGGGAGGGAAAAGAGAAAATGGAAGAACGTCCAAAGCAACAAATCTATGGGTATGAACTTGAGCCAGTGGATATTTCAGATATGTTGTCTTTTGTAGAAAGTAGGCAGGAAGTACACGGCAATAAACCAAAAGTTACTTTGAGCATGTACGGAGATGATGGAAAATGGCATGTTGACGCAGCTGTACGCTACAAAGGTCGTGAAGGAAAGGATGAGTTTCAACCTTTCTTATTAAAATCCTATAAACAACTGTGGCGTGCGGAAAAATATGCGAGGGAAATTGCTGAAGAATATGGCTTTTCAAATGAAGGACTTAATCCTTCATTAACTAATACAGAAATGTTCTTACAGTATCAGAAACGAAAGCATGTAAAGGATACATTCACAAAAGACATGCAAAATGAAATCGAACAACATGGTACTGAATTAATGAAGGTTGTCGAAACACAGGCAGTTGGTGAAGAAAATGACCAATCTTTCTTAACGAAGAAAGAGGTGGAACATTTAATAAGTGAGCAATTTAATCGTATTGAAATAGGTATCGAACAAATGCTCAATTCTGTGGATCAACAATCAAAGAAGAAGACATTCGCTGACTATCGTGATGAAATGAAAAATCTTCTAAAGGAATGTCGCCAGCATTTCAAAGATTCTATTATTGAACGTACATTAACATCCAAACAAAAAATGGATGACAAGGTAATTGGGCTACGGAATGGTGTTCGCGATAGTATTTCTGAAGTAAAAGATTCAGCTAAATCAAAGTTGATGCAGAGCATTCTTTATATGAACGAACGCTTAAAGGACTTTACAACTGTTATCGATCAAAAGTTGTACGAGCATGAGCCAGTACAACTTGATAGGAAGCAAAACAAAGCTATGGCTGCACAAGCTCATGAACGATAGGGATTCCCCAAATTTGGGGAGTCCTTTCTATTTTAAAAAACTAAGATACTAAAAAAAGGATGGGGATTATAGTGAAAATGACAAAAAACCTTAAACGTAAAGTGATGGCTGTGCCATTCGCTGCTGTGGCATCTATGATGCTAATGACATCAGCATTTGCTGCAGAAACAGAAACAAAACCAGTTAACCAGGTAGATCCAATTGTAGAAGTAGCACCAGTAAAAGCAACAACGCAGCAAAAACTACAATCAAACAATGATAGTGAGCGTCGACAAGCATTAGAAGAAACGTTTAACGTGAAGCTTTCTGACACAGATATTTGGGCAGATAAAGCAGGTGAGTATACTTATGATATGTATGGAAATAAGCATGAGTATACACCACACGAAGCACTTAAAGCATTAAAAGTTTATGCAACAAATGCAAATCGCCAAGAGTTAATTCAATACGGCATTCGAGAAAATGACTGGCAACCATATCGTGCATTTGAAGCTGAAAAAACACCAGCGTACTTTGAACTTGTCGATGGTAAATACGAGTACAATAAAATTTTCTGGGGAAATTTAATTGAACATGATCTTACAAATTTTAAAACAAAATTGGCCGATAACTGGAATGACCTTGAAAAGCGCGCTGTAATTGAGGCTGAAATGAAAGCCTACATTAAAAAGCAGGCTGCTATTTTTAATGAAGCTCCTGGAATCGTTCCTTACGTAATTGGACTTAATCACACTGTAACTTTGGCGAAAGAAAATGGTGTTGCTGAAGTAGCAAAAGATTACTTTGACAGTAAATATAATCATCCTGATGTTATGGCAAAAGGTATCTTTAAAGATGGTTCTAATCCATTTAAAAAATAATGTGTTTGATAGTTTATTAATGTTCGACAGGCAGCTTGGGGCTGGAACTAAATATTAATGCATTCAAGAGAGGGGGCGTTGGCCACTCTTTTTTTATTGCCCTTGAAGGGAGGTGGAGAATTTTGAATAACTACAAAGCAGAGATCACTCTAGCTATTATCGTTTTAGTTTTATTTGGTGGGATGGTAGCCTTTGCTACTGGTGTAGTCGATCCTCTAATGGCGAAAATCGGTGCTGGATGGACGAAAATGGTAGACAACGTATTTGGCGGAATTGGCGTTTAAAAAGACAGCCTTTTAGAAGAGATCGTGAGGGACTCTTCTTTTTTTATTGCTCTAACTCAATTGAAGGGAGGTATAGGAATTGAATAACTACAAAGCAGAGATCACATTAGCCATCATCGTTTTAGTTTTATTCGGTGGAATGGTAGCCTTTGCCACTGGCGTAATCGATCCTTTAATGGCGAAAATCGGTGCTGGATGGACGAAAATGGTAGACAACGTATTTAGCGGAATTGGCGTATGATAAAGGCTTAATTTAGCCCTAGGGGCAGGGAGTCATGAGGAGCAGAAGATAACGATCTTCTGCTTTTTTATTTTATCGAAAGGAGAATTACAAATTGACACCATCAGAAAGAAAGCGTCAAAGCAAAGTAAAGCCAGAAGGATTTGCTGAAACTGAGGCCTTAGTAAAGGAAATATTTGAGGCACAGGGACAGTCTTATTTTGATTGGCTACATCAGCAACATCAAGCTCTAATTCTTGAATTTAGCTTAGAAAATAAAGGAATGATAGCTTCTCTAGCTAAGGAAAAGGAGGTATAAAGCATGGATAATGCCATTACACTTATAAATGAGATTGCAAATGACGTACAAAAATTTGCGCCTGCAGTAGCTGGCTTGGTTTTAATTATTATTGGCCTTGTTTGGATGTTTGCAAAAGATCCTCAAAAGAAAGAAAGTGCGCAGTCTTGGATGATGAACGTATTTATCGGATTCGCCATTGTTTATCTAGCTGCATCTTTCGTTGCTTGGATGACAGGAAAAGTATCTGGATTCTGATCTAATATTTTACTGAGGGAAAGCAAGGGAAGGAGAAAACAATGTGTTACGAAAATTATTGATTCGTTTCAAGGATGACGGTGATTACTTTCGAGAAATTGATGAAGAACGGAATTATTTTTTTACCGAAGCAGAAGGAATTATTGATAGGATTCGTGACAGAATTGCAAAAGAAAAAAGGGCAGCCTCTACCAAGTCTTTTGAGTTTTGGATTGATGGCCAATGTTTAGTTATCAGCCAAGTTCATTTTGACAAAAAAGATAGCCTCCAAAAACAGCTTGAGCATACAATTCTAACATTTGATAGTTGGGAAGAAGATATACGACATAAGTATGTCAACACCCTAAAGGAGTATGTTGAGGAGGAAAAGCAGCTGTTTATTAATAAAGAGTTTGCGACATTTGCGATTCGCTTTGATCAACTATTCGGTGTTTCTGCTTTTGAACCGTTCCCTATTTATTTAGATGGTTCACAACTAAATCAAGTATATGGGACCATGCAACCACTTGTTAGAACAGGCTTTTATGCAGAACTTGAGCAAATGATGGCAGCTATAAAAACTGCTTTAGAAAAGTTAGTCCTCGATGCTCAAAAGACTTTGCAAGGTGAGCAAACAGACTTTCTTCAACAGCAAAAATTGTTAGAGGAAAAGGTAAATTTGATATTGCAAGAGGATACAGCTTTCAAACAATTTACTCAATATGCTGGTGCAAGTTTTCAGTCTGTAGGAAAACATCGCATTGAGGCTTTATGTCCCAATTTCAAACTATATCAGTCTGTTCAGCTAATCCTTTTTTCAACTTTTGTAGAACAATATAGTTTTGCTGAAGCTTATGAAATTCATTTAACACTGGTTACGGCTTTAAAAGAAAAATATGATGCTATTTTATCGCAAGGCTTCTCGCTTGCTAATGATGAAATGATTGAATCTCTTGTTTTAAGTCCAATTCTACAACAATTTAAGTTGGATATTGAAAAGCAATTACAGAGAGATGAGGTGAAGGAGGATGAGCCACAATAAATTACTTTATCAAGATATAAATGAGATGTTGGCCGAATTAAATGCAAAGGATCGAGGCAGATATTTCATTTGTACGTGTCCAGAGTGCCAGCAACAGGAAGCGTTTATCTATAAAAACAATATGAATTTCATTCAATGCAATCGAGAAAATAGTTGTGGTGAGCGTTTTATTTTATCCTACGAAGAAAAAGAGGCTGAAATCTCTTACTCTACTGATCAAGATAAAAGAAAGGGACTTAGCGTTAAGGAGTCTAAGCAGCTGGCCGACTTTACAAAATTAATGAATCATGTCCTACAAAATATCGAAAGTGACACCTTAGACAAGGGTTATCGAGGACTTTCACGTGCAACTACTTCCCCGTTCATTGCTGATTTTTCTAATCCAGAAGGCGTGAAATTTATGTTTGAATATGCGAATGGATTATTACCGAAGAATTATGCGGATAATCATTGGATGTGTCAAAGAAACCTTGTCTTTCCGTTATTTAGTGAGGATGGTCGTATAGATCGAATTTTGTTACGTTCATCCATTAATCCAAATATTGAGCCTAAAGAAATACAACTAGTTGTGAATCCCTCAAATGAAGCGAGGGATTTTTTTGTTGATATTCCTGAAGAGGCAAAAACCGTTGTTATTGGTGAAGCTATTTTGGACAGTTTATCATTTCGTGAAATCGATAAAACGCTTGGAATTATGGCATTAACAGGTTCTCGGAAATACCGAACTCTCTGCAACTATATAAAAGAAAATCCAGAAAAATTTAAGAATAAGCGATTTCTTATTGCTATGGACGATGATGTTGCTGGCTATAAAGCTTCCAAAGAAATCGCTAGTTGTCTGGAAGAAATACATGCTGATTATCAAATTTTTATATACCCTGAAACGTGTAAAGATGGAAATGACTTTTTAGTAAAGGAAAAGGAAAAATTTCAGCGATATGTTCAGTTTTTTGATAAGAAATTTGAGTCAAACAGCAGAAATTATATTGATATTAAAAAGTCCATGCAACATGTAGTAATATGCAATTCGAGAATGGATGCTTTATCGTTCCGAAGTGTTGATGCAGAATGTGGCGTATTAGTTATACAGGGAGAGGACAATGTTGATTTTAAAGAACCTATCCAGAAACTAATGTTAAACAGGGATTTACAGCATAAAACATTTATTCTAGCTATGCCACATACAGCTGAAGGTCAGAACAAAACACATGAGTTGATTGGATTTTTTGAGAAAATGAATTTAGAGTACAAAGTTTTTGAATATCCTGATGATGCCTTATCGCCAATAAAATTTTCTCTGGATGATCATAAGTCTTTTGAGAAATGTGTTAATCAACAACTTTTCAAAAAAGAAAATCAAGTGCGGAAACTTCAATATGAACGATAAGACACAAGGAAGGAGATATTATGACGACTTTTTTGAAATGGTTTGTACCACTACTAGCGTTCGTAGCTTTTATAGGGTTTATTGCCTACGGGGCATCAGTTCAGAATATAACGACACGTACAATGGCCGAAACTGAAGTGGTTTTGGAAACTGCTCATGTAGGAGCCATTCGAACAGGCTTAAATGAGCAGGGACGATCAGAGAAGGACGCTTTGTATATAGACAAAAAGGAATTAGTAGAAAATTTGTTGACTGAAATTGCAGCAACTCAAAAAAATCTTACCTACAAGCTCCAAGTAAATTATGCATTTGTAGATGCAGGAGGTAAAGTAACATCCATTGATAAAGATATTCGCGGTATCCAATACCGTATTCGATATATTGATGAAAAGGGTAAAGTGAAGGGTACTGCTGAACGACACTTAACACTGAATGAATTAGAGTAGGTACTCACCAAATTTGGTGAGTGCCTTTTACTTTAAGGGGAGGGTGGTGAAGCACAGGCATGTCAAATCTAAAAGGTGCAATTTTGGCGATGGCACTATGGGTTGGTGTAGTGTTTCCTTTCTTATTAAGTTTTGGAATCGACTCTTTGCAACAACGTGCTTATCTCAGTACAACAGAAAAAATAGCAGAGCTTCTTAAACAAGAAGGTGGCGTTTCCGAACAAGTACAACAGGTAGCGAATAATTTAAAGGGCAAAGGCTACATAGTGACCTTTTCTAAACCTAGTTTAGTTCAGTTTGGAGAAGAAATTGTTATTAATTATCAATATGAGTATCAAAATGTACGTGGTAAACAAAAGTTAGCTACACAAAATAAAGTGGTAATAGACAAACGTATAGTCGCAGGTGGCGGTAATCCTACCACGCCAAAGGAACCTCAAACATATTCTGTGACAACGCCTGAATCGTTAAATGCCAATGGTGAATTTACGTTTAACATACCAGGATTAAAAAATATACTAAATGTAACTTCAAATACTGGAAATGTTGAAATTGTGCGTGTTAACGGTGAAGAAGTAACAGCGAGAGTTTCTAATGGAGCCATCTCAAAGAAAGTTCAAACAGGTGGAGCATTTATTCCAGCTGATACGAAATTTGTTCGAGTTACAGAAAAACGAAGTAGTCCTAGAGTAGCGAAATACTTGAATTATAACCAAGATGGGTATGTAGGTAAGTTACAATATGTTGGATACTCAGGAACAGCACCAAGTAAACAAGTAACAGGTGATAATTTGTGTATACATTTGGTAGCTGGAAGTTTTTCAAATTATGTTTATAAAGATGGAGAATGGACTCGTTCTAGCGGAACAACAGGTTGTAGTAACACTGTTTTCAAGTACAAAGAAACAGATCCAAATGGTGTAACTTGGGTAGGCGATTTAATTGATTATGTGGATACTTTCTTTGATGAACCTAAGTATGTTTATAGATCTGGGGAATCATCACTAGAATTATTAAACGGTGTCGAATATCCAAATAAACCTGATCTTAATTCCATTGTCCCTAATCCTAAAAATGGAGATACCCTTGAAATTTTAGCTACTAAGGGTATTCGTAAATTTACTGGTATAGTTTATGACAATTCTAAAGGTAATCCAAGTTGGGATTACGAAGGATACGTCACAAGATCAGAATCAGATACACGTACTTACGCCAACTACTATCAATATCAACTACAATTTGAGTATATGAGTAATTGAGTACGATAAAACTTTCTACCTTTAAGTGCTTGAACCGAAAGGTTTAGCAGAATGGTGAGTCATTTCACAAGAAGGGAGTGAGAGATTTCATATGTCTAACCTAAAAGGTGCTATTCTGGCCACAGCGTTGTTTGCAGCTGTGGTTTTTCCTTTTCTTCTCATGATGTCTATCGATGCTTTCCATCAACATGCCTTTTTAAAGATGACAGAAGAGGTTACAGAGCTTGTCAAAGAAGAAGGCGGTGTATCTGAACATGTTTCACAAGTAGCTGAAAGATTAAAGAAAAAGGATTTAACGGTGACTTTCTCTAAGCCAGGACTTGTTAAATTTGGAGAAGATATTGTTATTGGGTATGAATACAACTATCAAAATGTGCGTGGTAAGAAAACGCTAGATGGTCAAGATAAAATCGTGATTATGAAGCGTCCCACTGGTAAAAATGGTGGTAATTCTAATGAACCTAATCTGCCAACTGAAATTGCAAAGTCATACTCTACAAAAACACCTGAGTCATTGCAGCCAGATAAAGAGTACACATTTACGGTACCAGGATTAAAAAATCTACTGGGTGTATCTGCAGATATGGGGAAAGTAGAAGTTGTACGTGTTGAAGGGGAGAAAGTGACCGTTAAAGTATCAGGTGGAAAAGTAGTAAAAACAGTACAAACAGGTGGAACAAATACGCTGGCAGACGAAAAATATGTGACAGGTGAAGATACAGCTGCGTATAACCAAAATGGTTATACTGGCACCCTAGAACGCTATCTTTATAGTGGGAAACTTATGCCAGCTGATAGTAAGGTGATCACGACAACCAAAACATCGTTATTTACTAGCATTTTCCCAGGTTCTATTGATTATGGATCAGATGGCTATCATGGTACTTTGTTGAAGAATGGAGATCCAGTTAAAACGATCTTTAGTGGTGAATACACACCTTCAGATACTAAATGGATAGAAGGTGCTACAGCTGAAGATTACAATAAAAACGGTTATACAGGCAAGCTTGAAAGATATGTTGTAAGTGGCGTATACATCCCTAGCGAGAGTAGATATGTAGAGGGTCAGGATCAAGCCTATTACAACCAAAATGGCTATACAGGTATGTTAGAACAATATGTTGCTGGTTGGAAAGAGGTATTAGTAGATCGTTATGCTGATTATGTTGTACCTACGGGATTGAGCTGTCCTGCGGTATATCCAGGTGGCAGTTATCCTTTGTATGACTACACAGAGGATGTAATGGGGGCAAAAACATGTTATTACAAGTATACTGTTTCTGAAAATATCATTATTAACAAATATCGTGGCACAGTAACAAAACCAGGTATAGACACACGTGTATATGCTTATAAGGGAACAGTAACGAAGCCAGCTACTGATACACGAATATATGAATATGTACAGGATTACACTGGTACGGTTACAAGACCTGAAATGGATACACGTATTTATAAATACCGCGGAACAGTGGTAAGACCAGCCTCTGATACGCGTACTTATGAGAATTATTACCAGTACAATCTTAATTTCCAATATAGGTAGGTGAACTGATTAGATCAGATCAACTACTTCAATTAAATCAAGTGTACTGTAGAACCTTCTTTTAATGAAAGGGGTGAGAGATTTCATATGTCTAACCTAAAAGGTGCTATTCTGGCCACAGCGTTGTTTGCAGCTGTGGTTTTTCCTTTTCTTCTTATGATGTCTATCGATGCTTTTCAGCAACATGCCTTTTTGAAGATGACAGAAGAGGTTACGGAGCTTGTCAAAGAAGAAGGCGGTGTGTCTGAACATGTTTCACAAGTAGCTGAAAGATTAAAGAAAAAGGATTTAACAGTGACTTTCTCTAAGCTAGGGCTTGTTAAGTTTGGAGAAGAGATTGTTATTGGGTATAAATACAACTATCAAAATGTGCGTGGTATGAAAACGCTAGATGGTCAAGATAAAATCGTGATTATGAAGCGTACCACAGGTAAAAATGGTGGTAATTCTAATGAACCTAATCTGCCAACTGAAATTGCAAAGTCATACTCTACAAAAACACCTGAGTCATTGCAGCCAGATAAAGAGTATACATTTACGGTGCCAGGGTTAAAAAATCTGCTGGATGTATCTGCAGATATGGGAAAAGTAGAAGTTGTACGTGTTGATGGGGAGAAAGTGACCGTTAAAGTATCAGGTGGAAAAGTTGTAAAGACGATACAAACAGGTGGAACAAATACGCTGGCAGATGAAAAATATGTGACAGGCGAGGACTCAGCTGTGTATAACCAAAATGGTTATACAGGCACCCTAGAACGCTATCTTTATAGTGGGAAACTTATGCTAGCTGATAGTAAGGTGATCACGACAACTAAAACATCCTTATTTACTAGCGTTTTCCCAGGTTCTATAGACTATGGATCGGACGGGTATAGAGGTAATTTGTTGAAGAGTGGAGATCCAGTTAAAACGATTTTTAGTGGTGAATACACACCTTCAGATACAAAATGGATAGAGGGTGCTACAGCTGAAGAATACAATGAAAATGGTTATACAGGAAAGCTTGAAAAGTATCTTGTAAGTGGAACGTATACTCCAAGCGATACTAAGTATATTCAAGACCAAAATTCAGCCAATTATCATCAAGATGGTTACTTTGGATATTTAGAACGTTATCAAGTTGAAGAATTCACTACAATAAGCGAGGTTTATCCTAACTTGGGGACGGGTGGTTGTTCTCATTTTTATTATATAAATGGACAATCTTTAACTTTAGTAAATCGCACGATTGATGGGGATACTACAACTTGCTTTTACAGTGGATATATTTTGGTAGATAAGTATAAAGGAATGGTCACAAAGCCTGCAGTTGATACACGCGTATATGCTTATAAGGGAACAGTAACAAAACCAGCTACAGATACACGTATTTATGAGTACGTCCAAAATTACACTGGTACAGTTACAAGACCTGAAATGGATACACGTATTTATAAGTACCGAGGAACAGTGGTAAGACCAGCCTCTGATACGCGTACTTATGAAGATTATTACCAGTATGAATTGAATTTCCAATACAAATAAGGTGAGATATATGAAAAAATTTCTCAAAAAGTCAATTTGGTTTTTGTTTTTTGTATTTGTAGCTGCTATAGCTTATATAAATACGGACTATGGGAATATTGCCCCTCAAAGAGAGCAACAAGAAATCAAACACGTTCAGATGTAACTACTACATCCAGAGCGTGTTTTTTGTTGGAATTTGAAAGAAAGGAGTAAGGTCTATGAATGAAACAAAATATTTACAACGTTTAGCACAACCTAAAGGACTTCTTGTTTTCTCTATAGTTTTTTGGTCACTCATGTTTTTTGTTTCGAATTTTGTGCTTGCATTCCTTCAATCTATACTGGCATCATTTCATCAATTCCAGGCAGATCCCAAGAGTGTATCTTTTTCGATTGATTGGCGAAGCTTTTTAGATTTTCAGTCAACTTGGATTCCGTTTTATATAGGGTTTGCAATTCTAAGCACGATAGGATTTGTGAAATTTATCTATAAAATTCGCTTGAATTTTGTGGATTTGAATAAAGGGCAGCACGGCACTAGTGAATTTGAACAGGTGCGTGAATTAAAAAAGCAATACAAAATTATACCTGCTGCAGAAAAAGAATATGACGGTGATGGTGGCGTCATTATTTCAGCTTTACAGGAAAAAGGGCGTCCGTACCGTCTATTAATCGATGAAGGACCCATTCATACGATGGTTATTGGGATTACGAGATCGGGTAAAGGGGAAACTTTTGTATTTCCTCAGATAGATGTACTGAGTCGAGCCAAAAATAAGCCCTCCTTAGTTGTCAACGATCCAAAAGGGGAACTTGCAGCTGCTAGTTATGACACGCTAATTGCTCGTGGTTACGAAGTGCATGTATTTAATTTAATACAACAATACATGGGAATGGGATTTAATCCATTACAAGTAGTTATCGATGCGTGGAAATCAGGAAATACGAGTTTAGCGCAACAGTATGCGAATAGCGTAGGGTTTATGCTATACAATGATCCATCAGCAAAAGATAAGTTTTGGTCCAACTCAGCTCAATCTTTGGTGACAGCAATCATTTTAGCCTTGACTGAAGATGCGCTCCTGACTGGTAAAGAAGATACGATTAACTTATATTCTGTGGCTAATTTCCTTTCTACACTTGGAAGTGATAATAACGAGGAGACAGGTGAAAACGCATTAGATTTATTCTTCCGAGCCAGAGATGAGGTCAATCCAGCTCGCATGATGTATGCAACAAGTAACTTTGCTGCTGGTAATACACGCGCAGGAATTTTCTCATCAGCGATGGATAAATTGCAAATTTTCACATTAGAACCCAATGCAAAACTTACAAGTTACAACAGTTTAGATTTAACAGAAGTCGGATTTGGCGACAAGCCAATCGCGATTTTTATGGTAACGCCTGACTATGATAAATCGAACCACGTTTTGGCCAGTATTTTTGTGAGTCAATTATATCGAGTAAATGCTGAGAAGGCTACTATGAGTCCTAGTGGCAAAATGAAACGCCATGTACATGCTTTACTTGATGAATTTGGGAATATGCCAGTAGTGGATGGTATGGACGGTATGGTTACTGTAGGGGCTGGCCGAGGGTTTAGGTTCCATTTAATTATACAAGCTTATTCTCAAATGAAATCCCTATATGGTGATGACGCAGATACAATCA
Source organism: Lysinibacillus sp. AR18-8 (assembly GCF_001705465.1). NCBI lineage: Bacteria > Bacillati > Bacillota > Bacilli > Caryophanales > Bacillaceae > Lysinibacillus > Lysinibacillus sp. AR18-8. The sequence continues at coordinate 371,119 of NZ_MDGU01000006.1, read as the reverse complement.
TTGGTAACTGCTCTAACCAAATATATATTTTAACGAAAGATAAAGCGACAGCAGAACAGTTCTCCGCGCTCATTGGTACAAAAACAATTACAGATGTGAGTCGTAGTGGGAAATTACTGTCTACAGATAAGTCGCATAGTGAATCCGTGAAAGAACGTGCATTACTGATGCCAGATGAATTAATGCAGTTAAAAGAAGGGGAATCTGTAGTCGTTCGTGCTAATAAGCGTCAAGATAATGAGCGTAGAAAAATTGTGCCTAAGCCTATTTTTAATACGGGCGTTACAGCTGCTAAGTTCCGTTGGGAGTATCTAGCAGAGGACTTTGATAATAGTAAGTCCATATTATCTCTACCCATTATGTCCACTAAGTATCACAATTTAAAGATGTCTGAAATGGTCTTCACTTCAAAAAGTGAAAGAGACCTTTTTGTTTGTATGTCTTCAGCGATGAGTACAGCAGAGTTTTCTAATTTGACAAGTACCTTGTATCAACTATTACAATCAACGGATGATTATTTAGATGAAATCCCTACCTGGTCATTTTTACAGCTCTTTAGTTATCTTACTTACGGATCAACGATTGAATCAATACCTATTGAACGTAGAATTTTCAAGGATTTAAAAAAATACTTACCAGATAAAGTTTTGAGGGAATGGACAAGTATTTTACGAAATCAACGCGAAAAAACGATGCAAAATAAAATGTCTTCAGCTCAAGATGAAAAGATAACAAATATTCAAAAATTGATTATGGAAGGAAGCGAATGAAAGCATGTTTGAACAGGTACAAGAATTAAAAAGACAATATCAAATTATTCCAGCTACCTCCAAAGAATTTGAGGGCGATGGTGGTGTGATTATTTCTGCCTTGCAAGAAAAATTTCGCTCTTACCGTCTACTGATTGATACTAGACCAGTTCATACGATGGTTATTGGGCCTGCACGCGCAGGCAAAGGAGAATCCTTTGTTTTCCCAATGATTGATGTACAAAGTCGTGCTAAAAATAAACCATCCTTAGTCATCAATGATGCTAAAGGAGATCTTGCGGCTGCCAGTTATGAAACTTTAGTTGCTCGGGGTTATGATGTTTACGTTTTTAATGTGAGTCAACATTGTACAGAAATTGATTTAGATTTAACTGATGTAAGATTTGGCGACAAGCCAATTGCTATTTTTGTGGTTTCAACTGATTGGTCAAGTCGCATGTTAGCGAGTAAGTTTATAAGTCATCTATATCGTGTCAATGTAGAGAAAGCGAAAATGAGTCCTAGTGGTAAAACGAACCGCCTAGTACATTTTTTACTAGATGATTTAGGTAATATGCCACCAATTGAAAATATGGGTGAGATGGTGGCTTGTGGTGCTAAAATGGGGTTCAGATTTCACTTGATTTTTCAATTAATGTATCAAATAAAAAATTTGTATGGAGAAGAAGCAGATACGATAATTGGTAACTGTTCCAACCAAATTTTTATGGGAATTAATGATATAACTACTGCAGAAAAACTATCAGCTTTCATTGGGATGAAAAAAATTATAGGTGTGAGTCGAAGTGAGAAACTTTTGTCTATAGATGAATTAATGCATTTAAAAGCAGGGGAGTCAATAATTGTTCGTACCAACAAGGGGCTTAAACCGATTTTTAATAGAGGCATTACTGCAGCTAAATTTCGTTTTGAGTATTTAGCAAAGGACTTTAATAAAAACAAGTCAATCTTATCCTCACCATAAAATTAGAAAATTACTTGGAAGGAGTTATTAAAGATGTTTAACGAGTTGCTTAAAGAACGGTTGCTTGACGCTCATTTAGAATTTTTCGGAAAAGATAAAAAGAAATTTCTAATCCATCGTATTTTATACGCTGTGGTTGTAACCATGCTGTATACAATGATCATTATGGTGATTAAAAAACCAATATTGTTAATTGGTTTGCCAGCTGGCTTTTATCTAGGATGGAAATTTGCTTATATCAAATTGCTGGCAACCAAAAAAAAATATTGATGTAAAAAATTCCTTTTTGTTTCCGCAATTTTTGCAGAGCTTCATAGCATTACTGCCAAGTTCAGGAAATGTCTATCAAACATTGAAAGTAGCGTTGAAATATACGCCTGATCCATTGGATAAAGAATTGATCAAACTTATTCAGAAAATCGAGAATGGAAATGATCGAAATGCCTATTTAGAATTTGCGGATTATATAGGTTCTAGTGAGGCTTACATGGTTATGAATATGATTTACCAATTTAGTGAACAAGGTGTAGAAAAGGAATCTATACAGGAATTAGAGCGATATATCCAAAACCTTCAGGAAAATAAGGTTGATGAATTGATACAACATAAGATGAATGCAAGCGATAAATTTGGTTTATTTCCAATTCTAATATCGCTTTTTTTAGTGGGTGGATTTGCTGGTGTCATTTTCTTGCACTACATGACGAATGTGACAGATGCATTAAATACCATGCCTAAATAGACTTTAAACAATATGACAAAGGAGGATGGTGGTGAATGTCTAAGGAAACGTTTGAAATTATTGAAAATGTTGCCCTTTTGCGAACTGCTGATACGGGATGGACAAGGGAATTGTCAAAAGTAAGTTGGTATCATAAACCAACTACTATTGATATACGGTGGTGGTCTCCTCAAAAAGAAAAAGCAGGAAAAGGCGTATCACTTACGATGGAAGAAGCCCAACTATTGTTGGAAGGATTGCAAAAATGTTTGTCTATTGAACAAATGGAGGTATAAAAAATGAACGTAATGAGCGATCAGGAACGTCTAGAAGAAAGAATTAATGAAATATTGGAGCAAAGTTTTTTAGGGCCTTATTTGAAACAATTAACTATCACAGATATTAGATTTAATGGAACACAATTGAGGATACAAGATAATGAAAAAGGACGATATTTAGCGCCAGACCAGCCAAGTAAAGAAGACGTGCAAAGACTTGTGAAACAAATATCAGATATTCAAAAAGGTAATTTTTCGCACACTGAGCCACAATTGGATACAGAAATCGGTATTTTACGGATCAGCGGCACACATCAACGTATTAGCATTGACGGTGTTAATCTTGCCATTCGTGTTTCTCGTCCTCATTTAGCGATTAGTTCAATAGCTGCTTTAGTGACAGGAGATCATGAGCCCGTAGAGCAATTGTTTAAAGTATTAACGCTTGCCGAAAGTAATCTTATCATTTGTGGACAAACAGGTTCAGGAAAGACAGAATTTCAAAAACTGTTAGTTGGATATACAGCTGAAGATGCAAACATTGTATTAATTGAAGATACACGGGATAGTCATATAAAAACATTATACCCTGAAAAGGATATTACAAGTTGGAAAACAATACCTGGTGTGTTTGAAATGAGCGATGGTGTGAAAGCAGCACTTCGAAATAACCCTGATTGGACCATTATCGCTGAGATCCGAGGTGCAGTAGCTGCAGATGTATTAGATAGTGCTAAAACCGATCATGCCATTATCTCTACTTTACACGCTAAAGGGGCCATGAATATCCCATCTCGCTTGATTCCGATGATTCGACAATCACCAGCTTATGCGATTATTGATGATCAATTAATTGGAAATGAAATCGTAGAATTTTTACGTTGGGGTTGCTATTTACAAGGGACAAGGACCAAAGAAGGAAAAACTGTTCGAAGAATCAAAGAATTGGCCGAGTATACGGAGTTTACTTCTAAAGGAACAGTAGGAAATTATGTGTATAGAGAAGTGAAAGTAAGGGATCAAAAGACAGGTGAATATCGTATCGAACAACGTTATCATCCTTTATCAGAAAAAACATTGGCGGAACTAGAAGATAAAGAATTAATTCATTTAGTTCCAGACGTATTTTTGCCAAAAGGGAGGCAGTAAACTGTCATGAAACAATTATTAAAAGAAGCTCGTGTTTTGTTCTATGGCTGGGAAATCGCGTTTTATTTACTAATATGGTTCTTGGCCAACTATCAGTTTTTCTATCTCATTTCAAAAGAGCGCACCATTAGTATTATTGTTGGCTGCATAGGTGCTCTCTTTTTCTTTTTTGTCTTTACGGTACAAAATCGCCAATTAAAAAAATATCAAATGCATTTAAGTGAGCTATTAAAGTATGTCACGAACATGATCTTCTTTCTACAAACAGGTGAAAATGTGCTTCATGCATTTAAGGAAACGAAAGCAACTGTCCATCCAGACATACAAAAAGCAATTGAAATCAGTATTCAACAGTTAGAAAAAGAGGCTCAATTAAATACAAAACAGTTTGAAAAGTATGATTTTCCTACCTTAGATCAGTTTCATCAAAATTTAAAGATTCAATATGAGCATGGCGGTAATCCAGGTGACTTATTTAGCCAAATACATAAAAACATGATATTTGAGCTAAAGAAACGTGATGAATTATACCGTAAACGTAGAGGTTTCGCGATGGCCGTGTACATGTTGCTAGGCATGGTAATGGGGATCTCATTAATGCTGCGTTTTATCGTTGGGGAACTATGGGACACGTTTTTAAACGTTGGTTATGCTGGTCTAGGCGTGTTACTAATAACACAAGTATTTGCTTTTTTAAACCTATACTTTTTACAGAAAAGAAGTATGGATATATCGATTCGCTACTAAATATATAAAACAAAGGGATTCGCCAATTTTGGGGAATCCTTTTAAAAAGGGGATTATACAATGGTATTGCCGTTTGATACACATGAAATTTATATTTCAATTGACCGTTTTGATGAAGAAGGAGGTTACGCTGATTATTATAAGTTGAAAAGTGATTTTACTAAAATAAGTGTTGAAAAAATACCTATGACAACAAGGGATAAACCTTTAATAGTATTAAACGAGTCGCAATTCCTTTCAGCAAAGTCATTTTTAATGAATAAGCAAAACCCATTTCAAATGAGTAAAGATGAAGCGATTATTTATTATAAAATTGGGTTTATTACTAAAGATGAGCTAGACAACTTCATTCATACCTAGTCATTTACTTTAATTATAAAATTAGTTTTGTTGTAATTAGCAACAAATTGGGTTATACTAATACTATCAAATGAAGTATATACAAAGGGGTGTAAAACGATGGAGAAATCTTTAAATTACGAACAAACTTTCAAAATCGAAGTATTAAACGAATTTTCTAATGGTGTCTATGCACGATTACTAAATTTTATCTTGAAAAATGGTGTTGATAAAAACGATAGTAATAACTTTTATGTTAGTCTGTTACAACAGTTCTCAGAAATGCTTAATGTAGACTTATTTAAAATGTCAAATGTTGAATTAGATAATGTTAAGTCTTATTGGGAGAATATGAACGATTACATTAAAGGAATCACAAAGGAAAAATCAGCATGAATAAGTTTGATCTCGCTTATTTTTCAGAAGATGAGTTCCAGGAACGTTTGCAATTTACCATAGATAGATTAAGTAAAAAAAAGAAGCCTTTTCAAAAGCCAGTTGCTTATCTTTTAGGGGGACAAGCAGGTGCAGGGAAAACTACATTACATGCTATTATAAAGGATAAATTGAACAACGATGTTATAACCATCGATAATGATACATTTAAACAAATGCATCCTAATTTTGATTTACTGGTTGAAAAATACGGTAAAGATTATGTGGCACATGTTACGCCCTTTTCTAACAAAATGACTGAAGCCTTGATTGAACATTTTAGTAGCCAGGGTTTCAATTTAACTATTGAAGGCACTTTACGAACAATTGAAACGCCTATGCAGACTGCTACATCTTTAAAAGAAAAAGGCTATGAAGTCAACCTTTATGCAATGGCAGTATCAAAAGATTTGTCTTATCTAGGTACAATAGAGAGATATGAATCAATGTATTTAATCGATCCACAAACAGCAAGATCAACTGATAAGGTTATCCATGACACAATAGTTTCAAATTTGCCTGATAACCTCGATATGCTTTTTAATAGTGGTTACTTCGCTGAAATTAGTCTTTTCACAAGAGAAGGAACAAAAGTATATTCTAGTGTTGATACGCCTTCTATTAGTCCAAAACAAATTATTTATGAAGCTTTAAATCAAGAAATACCCAAAGATGTATTGATTAATAAAATTGATCATATTATCCAATTGACTAAACACAACAATCATCAAGTGCCAGATCTGTTACATTGGCGGAAGGAACTGATACGACAACCTATTTCTCCTTTCCAAGACGATGAGAAGAAACAAGACAAAGTATTTAATAAAGTAAATAAAAATAAGGTTTTTGAACGTTAAGGAAGAGATGTCATTGGAAAAAGTATATTTAAGCCAAACTGATATTGGAAAATTGACCGAAAAAGTAGGCTGGGGAGATCGTCGGAAAATTGCTGTTCTAATAGGCAGAAATCAATTTCCTCCACACGATGTACGAATAGGAAGTACGAAAGGTTGGAAAAAAGAAACGATTGACCAGTGGTTCGAAGACGTAGTGGAGAAAGATTTAAAGAAAAAGCCAAAAATACCTCTGAAGCCACAAGTCTAAGGTAGCCTAAAACTATGAGAAAAGTACACATAAAAAAAGAGGATTCGCCAAAAATGGTGAGTCTTTTTTCATGGAAATAAATTGATTATTTTAACATATATGGTATAATGTAGTTATAGAAACTTCCTATTTAATAGTTATTGGTTAGAAATATAGATTGAGCAAAAAAATACCATTTGTTGAAGGAGGAAAACGAAATGAGAAACAAATTATTTATGGCGACATTAGCAGCTGCTATTGCTGTTCCAGTGATGGTGGCACCTATTCCGACTCATTATGCTGAGGCTGCAGGAACAAAAGGAACTGTAGTATTGGCCAATAATCCTTTCAAAGATGTAAAAGTAAATTCTCCATACTATAAAATTATTCATGAAATGCGAGATGCTGGGATCATTCAAGGCTATGAAGACGGTACTTTCCGTCCAGATACAACAATCAGCCGTCAACACGCTGCTGCATTAGTTAGCCGTGCGCTGAAAATCAATGATTTAACACTTGAAAAAACAAAGGAATTTAAGCAGCCAAAGGATCTACGTACAGATAGTCCTTTTTACAATGACATCAAGGACTTAGTAGAGGCAGGGCTTTTAGAATTAGACAGCCAGGGCAATGTAAACCCGAATAAGCCTTTGACACGTGGGGAAATGGCGAAAATTATTGCTGTAGCTTTCAATCTTGAAGTGAAGGCAGATTATGTGTTTGGGGATGTAAAAGGTTCAAAATATGAGGAATACGTGAAAGCATTATATTCAAATGGCGTAACGACAGGTTATGAGGACTATACGTTTAAATTGAATGGTTCTTTAACGCGTGTTCACTATGTCCTTTTCATGCACCGTGCTATGAATATAGATGCTGATTTCGTAGCAGAGCCAATTCCAACACCAACACCGAAACCAACGCCAGAACCAAAACCTGATCCTAAACCAACAACTAAGAGTCCAGTTAAGTATAGCGATTGGAGCTATCAGGATATTAAAACAAAAATCCCTCGTCCAGCTGGCTATGTAGCAGGTGAACATGAGAAGAAGAATGCTGAAATTTTAAAAGAGCTTATCATAGAAAATGGACATAGAGGTAAGGGGAGTTTTAATATAGAGTCCAAATCTTGGAATTCTTCTTCATTTACATTTGAAGAAAAATTACGTTTCAATGCCGAATATGCTGGTGTAACTTACGAGGAATACGTCTCCATTATTAATCAAGTGATTAAAACAGGAGAGGTTTATGATGGTGGAACCTTTGCAATGTACTTTAATTATCAAAACGGAATGATTTATGAATCTGGAACAGATCAAGCTCGGTAATAAAATATCAAATTTCAAAGACCTTTATTTTAAAGGTCTTTTTTGTATGGAGAAAGGGTGAATATACGTGTTAAAACGGGTTATTTCTATTTTTTGCTTAATTATTTTATTATTTTCTATCTTTAACTTTGAAGGTAATAAGCCCCTAGAAGTGGCTGCTGCTACCACAGCCCCCATTAAGGACACTATAACTCTTACAGTGAAGTTTCCTGATACTGTTGGAGAAGGGTTTGGAATAGAACCCACTGATCCTGAAGAAATTCATCAGATGGTGGATAGTAAAGGAAAAACGCACCCACACCGTACAGGATGGGGAGCTATTAAATATGAGTGCGTAAGAACAGATACAGATTACATTGCTGGTTATGACTACTATGGGAACCCTATATGGGATGTTCATACAGTGTCAGGTTGGAGACAAAAGGAAGACTACAGCACAGAAGATAGCCATGTTCCACATCAGCCTGCTGAAGTTAAAAAAGAGATCGTTGAAAAGTATGGAGAAGAGATGTACGAACTAGCAGAAGCTGCAGGCGCTGTATTCTATTATGACGACACAACACCCATTCCTGCTCGTTTCCTTACAGGAGATATAGGGGACTATAACCGACGAGTAAACGGTACAACAGGTCGCTATTCGATTTATTATAAAGACACTACCTATACTGATAGTCATTGCCAGAATGGAGAAAAGGCTTATTTTTATAGAAATAATGATTTCTTTGTCACAACAACTTTTGATGTTGAGTGGAAAGAGCCAGAAGATAAGCAAGGAACAGGTTTAGGGAGAGCATATTGGGAATTAGAAAGAACGGATAAAAATGACCTCAGTGAAGTAGCTGTCTATAGTAGCTTTAAGGGAGAATATGATAAACATGTTGCAGTTCGAAACATTAAACATACAGTAAATCTTGATACGAAACATGTTGAACAAGAAGGAGCGATTGAATTTACGATAAACGCAAAACAAGTCCAAAACAAGGACATGCAGTATGGCTTTGAATATGAGTATACCAACAAAGAAATTGGGTGGGTTTGCACAGGGAAAGGCGAAGATCAAGAATGTCATTGGGATGATCGTCCCGATTGGCGAGCTGTCCAAAAATTTGAGTTGAACGGTTCTATACCAGTTGATCATCAACAAAAGAAAACTGAAAAATCGGATAAACTAGATAACATTTTAGTAAAAAAATGGGTCGTTGGTAGAGAAGATAAGTATGGTCCATCGAAAGAATCAAAAGCGTATTATGAACAATATCATCGTGCTGAAGGGAATGAATGGCAGGATGAGATAAATTTAAAAACACAAACTACTTTGCCTATGACACCAGGAAAATTATTGTATAGCGTAGAGCTACCTTCAGGTAAACATAAAGACGGTGACTTTTATCCACTTATGAAAACACAAAGTTCGGGTACTTATAAAGCAGCTGAATTAGACGAAAGCCTACAAGCTGAGTTTGAGGATGGCGTACAGCTTCAACAAAAAGTAATGAAAGATATGGGGATGAAAGGTGATCAACGGCAGTTCGAAGGGGAATTTGTTTCTGATTTGTTTTTCACGGCTTCAGGAACTGGCTTTATGTCAGGTTATAAATATGCTGAAAAAGTGAAGCAAGCTATTAAGAGCGATCAAGGACTACCGAGTTTCGCGCAAGTAGTACAAGAGGGTGCAGCTAAAGGGGAAGCAGACTTTGTTCAATACACAAACGTGCCATTTGAGGACGAATGGGTCTTTACAAGTTCAGAAGAGGATCTTCCTCACTTACAACGTTATTCTTTACCTATTACACCGTATTCTCAATTAATGCCGAATGAAACGTACAAAAATCAATTAGAATTAGTGGATATGGGATTAAGCGATCTGAGCTTTACATTTGATCAATCCTTTAGCTTTGAACATTTCTTATTTGGTTCGGGGTATGATGATGCCTGGATTATTGAGCAGCCAGAATCGAGGGTACCTGTGACAGAATTTGAGACGGTGGAGTTAACGCATGAACAAGTGAAAAAACTTGCTAAAGCTGAACGACAACACTCTAATAACAAAATTCATAACTTCCGATTTGTGGATCGGACTTTTCCTGATAAAGTAAGAGAAATCCGAGGCGCGCGATAAAATGACTATGATTTATCTGATAATCACTCCTATCCTAGTCTTTGTTATTTCATATTTTTGTGCAAGATATGTCGTATGGCCAATTTTTAAGATGATTAGTCAAAAAGAGGATTCACCAAAAATGGTGAGTCCTTTTTCTATTAAAAAGTTTGAATGTAGAAAATAAGAAGGGAGGATTCGTTCATGGAAGATAATGAAATTATCGAGAAACATAAGATACTGGAATCCATTTTGCATGTGAGTGATGGCTTTCTTTGGCAAGATGTGTTTAGGGCGCTTGGAAGTGGCATTATCTACACATTAAGCTGGTTGAATCAATTATTAGAAGACATAGTGACCAAAATTATTACACTCAATGATTTTTATGCTACGGGCGCAATGGGAGAGTTTATGGATAAAGCAAGACCATTAATATGGATTGTATTCTTTATAGCTCTTGTGGTTCTGGGCTTTCAATTTATGTTAAATAAAGTGGAAAAACGGAATGAAATTCTACTGAATATTGTGATGGCCGTATGTTTTATCGTCATCATTCCAGATTTAATGTCTAATATGCAGAAGATTATTGGTGTCGGAATTGAACAAATGAATCCTGAAAATGAGACGCTTGCTAGTAATATGATCAAAAGTAATGTGGCTGACGTTTTGTATTATGCCGAACATGATTTTCAATTTGCCAGTAGTACACGTGGGGATGAAAGTTCACCTCCAAGACCTGCAAGTAAAGAAAATAGTTCCATAGGAACTACAGATTATACCTATGCAAATCGTTTTTCGGATTCATCAGCGTTGCACATCCCCTTTTTACAAAAGCTTGACTTGCACGAAGATGATGGCTGGCTTTTTAAAGAAGATTGGGTAAAGCAATTAAGTGATGAGTCAAAAGAGGTTTTAAAAACGAAATCAGTTCCGACAGGTGTTGGCGACAGTTATCAAGTCGAAGAATTACAAGATAATGCCGTCCCTATGACGAAAATAGGTCGAGAAACTTATTATCGTTATCATGTCAATTGGCTGTCTTTAATTGTGTCCTTACTGGTAACGTCTATTGCGTTAGGTATCACAGTTTTAAAAATTGGCCGTGCAATTTTTGATCTAGCGTTCCATCAAATTTTTGGTATGTTCATTGCAGCTAGTGACCTTACAGGTGGACAACGGACAAAAAAAGTATTGGTGGAAATGGTCAATACTTTTGTCGTGATCTTTATAATGACGGGCCTCCTCCAACTATTCGTTTTGTTTGTTAATTGGGCAAACGGATTAAAGACGGATATTGGGATGTTCGGTGTCGTCATACTCATGATTGCTGGTGCTTGGGCATTGATTGATGCTCCTGATATTGTTCAACGTATGCTTGGTATTGACGCAGGTTTACGCAATGGATGGCAAGCGATGATGGGAGCTTATGCAGGAGGTAAAGCATTGACAGCTGGCGCACAGGCTCTTAAAAACGTAGCTCAAAAAGGTGCTGCTACTGTAGTAGGTGGCGCAAATATGGCGAAGAGAACTGTCGAAGGAATGCGTACAGAAACACCGTCAGAGGTAGGAAAACGTACTTCTGTGCCAGCGATACCTGGTAGTGGCGATGTAAAAACCATGCCAAAATCAGATGAACAGCATTCAAATTCTACTATGGGGGGTACTTCAGATTCTATCCCGTCATCGGTTGAAAGTGATGGATTGAATGCACATGATCAGATAGCTGCAACTTCACAAGATTATGAGCCAATTCCATCTAGTGATAACAGTAACCAAGTGGGTATGCCAGGCAGTATGGGAAGTGTTCAACCTGGTCAAATACCAAGTCAAGGTGGAAAGGAAAAAGGAAGTCCACCAATCCAACCAAAGACAGTAACAACACCAGCTAAACCACCAACAAATACAAGCACAAGTGATGTTTCACAACGGGGTGCTATGCAACGTCAAGAAAGTCAACCTATATCAGGAAGTCCTAGTGTTGATTCTTCAATACAAAGTGTAACTGGTCAAGATGACAATATGCATCATGGACCAATTCAGCGACAAGAACATGAGCCAATTCCATCTAGTGAAGCAATCCCGTCTGAAGGGATCTCACTACAGCCAAGTACACCAGGCGTGACAAGACAAGTAGATACAGCAGCAACTATTCCAACAGGAGGTCCAAACGTTCGTCAAACAAGTGAGGCAATCCCGTCTGAAGGGATCTCACCACAGCCAAGTACACCAGGCGTGACAAGACAAGTAGATACAGCAGCAATTATTCCAACAGGAGGTCCAAACGTTCGTCAAACAAGTGAGGCAATCCCGTCTGAAGGAATCTCACCACAGCCAAGTACACCAAGTTCGACAAGCTCAGGAAATGTTCCAATAAGGTCGAACGTCCGACAAACGAGTGAAGTAATCCCACCTGGAAGGGTTACACAACAGGCAGGCACATCAGGAGTAATAACACCATCGAGTACAGGAAATGTGTCGACAGGTTCAAACAAACGTCAAACAAATGAAACAATCCCATCTGTAGGAGTTGGACCACAGCCAAATACACCAGGAGTGACAGCTCCAACGGTTATAGGAAATGGGCATCAAACTGTTACTAGTGGAGTAATTCAACAAGGTTCATCAGGAAATGTCCAACATGTTGCACCGCAAAATTCAACACAGGCACAAGTAGTTAGTCAACCAACAGGAGGATCAAACGTTGTACAGCAAGGACCAGTTGTTTCGACTGTATTAGGACAAGGTGGTACTGTTCAGCCTAATCAAAAGTCAACTACCATTGATCCTAAAACATATGGACATAAACAGGTGGTGCATACAAATACCATTCTTGGTGGTAATCCATCTGTACAACAATTGAAAGAAAGCGTGACACGTGCTGGTAATAGTGGTTTTACACTTGGTCAAAATATTCGTCGTATGACCAATAATATAGGAAAAAGAAAAAGACAAGGGAGTGACCAAGAATAATGTATGATATTCCAAAAGAAATTAAGGCAAAGCCTAAAATTGTTGGTTTAGAAGTAAAGGAGTTAATCATTTTATTGGTTAGCTTCTTTCTTTTTTTCACCGTATTAAAAGATTTAGTACATGGTATTTTGTTTATTCCTTATATATTGATGGCAAGTGGTACCTTGTTTTGGATGGTATTACCTTCCAGAAATAACTCTCGACTCAAAAATTACATGTCATTGTATTTATATTTCAAGCGTAATAAATACACTTATCATGCAGTAGATGTCAAAAAAATAATGAATGATTACTTATATGGAAAGGGGGATCATCGTGAATAAAGAGGAAATCAAGCCTATTATTGTCCCATCTTATACCGAGGAAAAAGTGTCTAAAAAAAACTTCCTTAAAAAGTATCCTTTTTTTCTAAAAAATAAGAAGGCAAAAAAGAAGGTTGAAAGAAAATCTCATGTTTTACGGAAGACCCCTATGATTATGCCATTTTTAGATATAACTGAAGAGTACATTGTGATGAAGAAAGGCTACTTTATGGACATCTTTCAAATTACGCCAAATGATTTGCATTCACTAACGGATGACGATATTACAATAAAACTGTTAGAAAAAGCTCGCTTTTACCGTAGTTCGGCATCTCAACATAAAGTAGTAGGGCTAAACTTTCCAGCCAATACAGAAAAGCAGAGGCTCTATTGGGAGAGAAAAAAAGAAAGAACGACAGATCCTTTACGCATACGTTTTATCAACCGTAAGTTATTTGAGTTAGAATTTTTAGAGCGTGAAAGAACAAATCGTGAATTCTTCTTGTTCATCTATGCTGAATCAGCTCAGACTTTAGAGGATGAAAAGAAGCAAGTAGTGAGAGGGCTACGACAATCATTCCCTTTGCAAAGTTTATCAATTGAAAAGAAGCAAGACATTTTATTTATGATGTCAAATCAAAACTCAAAATAATCAGGAAGGAGAGGATTAACAATGAAGCTATTAGACTCTGTTTTGAAATTTAAACAGCCAGTTGAAACAAAGCGAGAGAAACAAGAGAGAGAGTATAATCCCACTTTTTTAGCTGCCATACAGCCACAAGGCGGTATTCAATTTAAAGATAAATACATCCAAAAAGGAGATGGTTATGAGGCCTGTATACATATATGGGACTATCCAACGGGTGTATCAAAATTATGGTTAGAAAAAATATTTTCCATGCGTGATGTCATTGTCACGATGGATATTGCCACAATGCCTAAAGATGAAACCGTTAGTTCGATTAATAAAAGTATGTTAGAGCAGACCGTACGTTATTCAAGTGGTAAACATCAATCTGAAAAAATGGATGCTCAAAATAGTTATCAAGAGTTAGAAAGACTTTATCAGGAAATTTCACAAATGGGTGAGGTCGTAAAACTTGTTGATATTCGTTTATTTGTACATGCCAAAACAATGCATGAACTGGAACAAAAAATACAAGCAGTTGAAACGGATTTAGTTTCGTATGGATTTAAGGGAACGACATTCCTTAATGAAAGTAGTTGGGAATGGCAGTCCCTTTTTGTTCCTTATCAAGAGCAACAAACATTTCCAAATAAAAGAGAAAGTAAAGGCATACCAGCGCTTTCATTAGCTGCAGGTTTGCCTTTTCATTTTTCAGAGCTTAACGATCCCACAGGCAGTTATTTAGGCACGACATTTAGTGGTGGTAATGTTATTTTTGATCTGTTTCATCGAGACAAACAGCGTACATTTTTTAATGCCGTTGTTGCTGGAACGATGGGGAAAGGAAAATCGACACTGCTGAAAAAGCTGACAACAGATAATGCTTGTCGTAGTAATGTGATACGGGGTTTTGATGTAACAGGCGAATTTGCCACGTTAGTAGAAGAATCTTTGAATGGCCAATTAATTAGTTTAGATGGCAGTCAAGGTATCATAAATCCTTTGCAAATTTATCGTATTTCAGACGGCACAGATCAAAAAAGTGAAGAACTTAGCTTTATGCAGCACCTTTCTAAAGTTACAACCTTCTATCAATTTTTAACGAATAATCCTTCAACGGAAGACTTAGAAGAATTTAAAAAAGTATTACGTTTGTTTTATGTATCTTTAGGTTTTCAAGAACGGATTCAAAGTACGGGTGTAACCCAGTTAGCGAATGAAGAATATCCGACATTCAGTGAATTTTTACAGTATGTGCGGAATGAATTATATGAGGATTTACCGCAACGTATTATTCGTAAAGAGTTGTCTATGACTAGAGCCAATCGTCTAGAAAAAATTGAATTAGTAATTGATAATTTAGTACACAGTTATGGTCATTTATTCGATGGACACACATCCATTCCAGCTTTTACAGATGAACAAGTGATTTTCTTTTCTGTCCGTAATCTAACAAGGTTAGAGAAAAATATATTTAATGCCCAAATGTATAGTGCATTAACGTTGATATGGGATAATCTTATTCAAATTGGTACACCTCAAATGCGAGCAATTTATGAAGATAGTAATTTCAATGAAGAGGATGTTATTCGGTTTTTCCTGGTTATCGATGAATCTCATCGTTTTATCAATGCCAATAATCTTTTAGCTGTGGACTATTTAATCGATTATGAACGAGAAGCCCGTAAGTATTTTGGTGGAATTGTATTAGCTAGTCAATCCATTCGAGATTATGTACCTGACCATGCAGATTCGGAAGTTGTGACAAAGATTCGTACTTTATTTGAATTAACACAGTACAAATTTATCATGGGACAAGACGCCAATACATTAGATGCTATGCGAACGATTTTTGAGGGACAAATCAGCGAAAGCGAATTGGCTCAAATACCGCAGTTCCAACAAGGAGATTGTCTATTGTCTATTAATGGAGTAGGGAATTTAATGTTCAGCGTAGAAGCATCAGAAGAAGAGTTGGCAATGTTTAGAGGGGGAATGTAACGTGGAACGTTCTACAATGTCAAAATTAATCTTGGTACTATTCATTGGTTTGGTCATGTTAGGTTTCATGATAAAAATGTTCTTCTATGATGGTAAAAATAAAGATGATACAGGCTTTGAGGGAGAAAATGAATACAGCTACACAGAACCAGTAGAGGAAGAAAGAACAGACTCAGAGACGGAAACCGATAAAGATCAACAAATACCTGTAGGGAATACTGAAATTGATTATGACGCTGAGTATGGGGCTAAATTCGGTGAAGATAAGGTACAGGCAGCAGAGAAATTAGCGGAAAAAGTTATGCAAGCTTGGTTAGAAAATAATACAGATATGGAGATGTGGAAGGAAATTTCTACAGCTCCTTTTTTAATTGTTGTGCAAAATGAAGTAATGGCTCCAAAGGATCAACTAACAAGGAAAGTCCAGTCACTTGATGTTTCTCCTACAAAGGCTTCAGGAGATCAAGATATACAATTCATGGTCTATGCCACATGGGATGTGCTTTCTGCAGGTAAAAAAGTTAGAGAACAATCCAACATGTATAAAATATCTTTGACACTTTCTGAGTCGGGAGAATGGTTTGTAAAAGAGTTGAGTCGTGTATGAAGCAACTCATTAATTTTATTGGACAGCAGATTGGTAAAAAGATTTTGGTATGGATTGCAGGGTCGTTAGGGTTTTCATTCTTTGCGTTTGTAGCTGTCATTTTGTTGGCCATCATCATGATAATAGGTGCAGTAGGAGGCTCAACAAACAATCATTCTATTGGAGGAAATGGTTTATCAGCTTGTTCTGTGACAGGAGAAATCGATGAAGTAAGCTGGAATGCAGCCTTTTCAAATGCAGGGGCTTTCACTGGAAAAGGAGATTTATTTATAGAACTTGCTAGATTAAATGGCATTGATCCTGTATTGGCTGCAGCCATTGCTTTTCACGAAACAGGTCGAGGTACATCCAATGCGGTTGTAAATAAAAACAATCCAGGAGGCATCATGGACCCAGCTACAGGTTGGTCTAAGTTGATGCATTTTTCCACATTAGAGGAAGGGTTGTCATACACAATGGCGAATTTAAAGCGTCGCATTATTGATGACGGACTCTCAACAATTGAGTCATTAGGGAGTGTTTATGCACCCATCGGGGCAGCAAATGATCCGAACGGATTAAATGCACATTGGGTACCAACGGTCACGAAATTTGCTAGTGAGTTGGGTGGATTAACGATGAATTGTTCGCCTATGGGTTCTCAAATTGTTGGAAATGAAGCTTTTAAAACGATTTTAAACGAGATGTTAAAGTACGAAGGATGGTCCTATGTTTGGGGTGGTTACAATCCAAATATGGGCTTTGATTGTTCAGGATTAATGCAATGGTCTTACGCAAAAGCAGGCATCCAACTTCCACGTACAGCCTATACACAATACAAATTTGCTCAACCAATAACACGGGATCAATTGCAACCAGGCGACTTAATTTTCTTTAAAAGTGCTAATTACGCACCAGTTACACATGTCGGTATGTATGTAGGAAACGGAAAAATGTTTAACTCGCAAAACGATGGTGTGCGTTATGATGACGCGTTAACAGGTTATTGGGGATCTGTCATTGTGGGTTATGGAAGAGTGGCCGATTTCTCTGAATAAAGGAGGGCGTTAAATTGTGAAATTAAAAATAAATAAAGGCTTAGAAAATAAATTTTATGTAAGTCTGATGTCGTTTCTCATCATTAGTTTTTTGATTATCTTCACATCCAAGTTGTGGATGTATGATGATAATCCAATTAAACAAACACCTTTTAACAAAGACATAGTTGGTTTAGAACAAACGACATTAATCTTAAAAAAATGGCACTATAATCCCGAAAAAGGGTTCATGGAAGTATTGCTGGAAACACGACACACAGGTTCAGATAACGTAAAACCTACATTTGCATTTGCGGCCAAAGCGTCCAAATCATTGGAGTCTTACCCTGTGAAAATTATCTATCAAAAAGATAATCAGTACGTTCTTCATATTTCAAAAGTGCCTGAAGAGTATTCTGTTATTGGTTTATTTGTTAAGGAAATTCGTGATCAAAAAATACTTGAAAGTGAGGCAAGGGACAAACTGTTGGCTGAAAAAGGCGCTGTCGATCCATCAGCTGTTTTAGATTTACCACAGCCGAAAGAAAAGATTATTGTTGGCGATTATCGAAAAATAAGTGAGGATAAAACCTTGAAAGAAAAGACACAGTTCGCCTATCAAGAAGAATTTATTGCGCTTGAAATTGACCAAATTGATAAGAAGATTCGTACATTGGAAGGAGAACAGATTCCCTTACAAGATGACATTATTGCATCAATACAAAACGAAATGAAGCATCTAGAAAGTGAGCTTGCCTATAAGACGGAAGACGAAAAACAAGAAGTACGTCTACAACTTGTAAAGAAAAAAACAGCGATTGAAAACGTCAATGAGAAGAAAAAAGACTATCAAAATCGACTAATAGAATTACAAAATAAGCGAAAGAAGTTGCAAGAAAAAATTGACATGATTGGCTCCGATGAAATGAAAAAGAATGTAGTTGAAGTCGAATAATACTAGTAGTAAATGGATTGATTTTAGCAAAAAAGCTAGGAAGAAAACAGGAAGAACGTAAGAAATTTCAGGAAGAAAACAGGAAGAATTGCTCTTTTTTATGGGGACACCGAAATACTAGGCTCTGCCTAGTCTATCACCCCAGGTGATAGCAGATTTCCCTTATGCTCTTTCACTCAATAGCCTGCGCTCGCAGGCTATTTTCAGTTTCGCCTCTTTTAGAGACGAAACGCTCAACGCCCTAGCGACTTTGAAGTAAAGGAGAGATTGCACAATGGCCGAAATAAAGGCACGGGTTGATCCAGCATTAAAGAAAAAAATAACAAGCATGGCCAAAAAAAAGAAGATGACACAAAATGATTTTATTAATCTTCATTTGAAACGAATAACGACTCCAAATTTATTTCAAGAAGAAAAAAATCGCTTCGAAGAAATGCTGGGGATGCATATAGAAGTGTTTGCAACATTTGCAAAATCGAATGAAGAGTTGCTGAAGAAACTGATTTCAATTGAGGGCATTTTAAACCAAGAAGTTCAAAAGGTTTTTGAGCAAGAGGTGAACGAATAATGAGTGACATATTAATTCGAGATGTCGATGAATTAGCAATAGATAAAATTGATAAAGCTGCTAAAAAAGCAAAGGTGTCACGCCAGGTTTATTTAAAATCCTTGCTTGAACGAATTGCATATTTTGATGTGTTCATTGAAGAACGAGATCGCTTTGAAAAGGTTGTAATGTCTTCACAGAAACAAATGGAACAATACTTACTACAGCAAAGTGAACTATATGAAAGTGTATTGCGAATTGAATCCATGCTGTACTTATTATTAGATAGTGATGCAGAAGAAATAAATCAACAACTGACAGAATTAGTAGGAAAGGAAGTGAAGTTAAGTGACAGTAACGAAAAATAAAAAAAATTTCTGGTTAACGGATTCTACAATACTAAAGCTCGAACAGTTAGCAACTGAAAAAAATTTAACTCTTGGTGGTGTTATAGAGTACCTAATTGAGACTCTTTATGCTCATGAAACTTCTCAAAATCAAGCCCTTTTAGCAGAAGTAGAAGCAATGATGCACAAACATTTACACAGTATATTGGAGCCAATTACAGAAGACTTAAAACGAGTACGTATAACAGGGAATGTTATTGATCGTAATACTCAGATGATGCTTGAATTTTGGAATCACTATTTCATTATGACAGATGCAAAACAGTTAGGTTCTACTGATCGATTAAAAACAGTGCCTTTTACTCAAGCTGAGGAATTAATAAAAAATCGTATTGCACATAATCGTCAAAAGAAAATCGATCAGGAAACCAAAAGAGCTTTGCCAGATAATCAAGGTTCTTAATGGATAGAGGGAGATAAAGATGAATAATTCTCCTGGCGTTGTTTTAAAAAGTCGCTTTGTTATGCCATCCAGCGAGGAGTATCAGGATTTTATTAGTTATATTGATCGTGATGCTGCGAAAGTGAAGGAGAAAATTATTACTGATGAAAATGATTCCTTTTCTGTTTTTTATCAGTATATGGACTATATGGGAGATGAAAACAAGCAAGGTGCATTGTTTTCATCTACTGAAGATATTATCAATATGGATCAAAAAAATTCATTAAAAGATTTGTTCAAGCAGGCTCAAGAAAATGGTTCTCCACTATGGCAAGATGTGATTAGTTTTGATAACACTTGGCTACAAAAGTATGGATTAATGGATGAGGGTGGACAGGTTAATGAAGTGAAAATGAAAAATATTGTGCGCGCTGCAGTAAACGAAATGTTAAAAGGAGAGAATATGATCGATAGTGCGGTATGGTCTGCAGCTATTCACTACAACACAGACAACCTTCATGTTCATATAGCGACAGTTGAGCCGATACCTACACGGGTTAAAAAGTGGACAAAGAATTTTGAAACAGGTAAATGGGAAGAACAACTACGTGCCAAACGAAAACAAGGTTCCCTTGATAAAATGAAGTCGAAAGTGGCCAACCTTATTATGGATCGCACAAAAGAACGTAATCTTATAACCGATTTGATACGAGGTAGTGTGAATTTAAAAAAGGAAAAGGGAGTCGATTTATCTACACATCGTCAAACGAAAAGGCTTTTTCGAGAGGCACTTCAACGATTACCGCAAGATCGTTCTCAATGGAGGTATGGTTATCAGTCAATTGATGGGGCAAGGCCGTATATTGATCAGATCGTTGATATATATTTAAAACGTTACTATAAAAATGAAATGATAGATCTTCATCGGCTACTGGATGAAGAAGTTGAAGTCATGAAAGAAAAGTATGGAGAAGGTAGCAAGTATCAAAACTATAAACAAACAAAATTAGATGATTTAAAAAAACGTATGGGTAATGCGGTTTTAACTGAAATGCGTGCCTATCAAAAGGAAGCCGATCATCGTTGGTTTGAACTATCTAAATCCCAAAGGAAGTATCAAGCTCCTATGTATCGTCAAAATTTACATGTTTCTAAAGGGTTAAACCAGGCACTAAATAATTTGAATTATCGGTTACGAAAAACGTACCACGACTTTAAAAAAGAACGAAACATGGAAGAATTTGACCGCATGTTAGATGGATACGAGCGTTAGAGGAGGTTGTTAAATGTCCTACCAAGTCAAATGTGAATCATGTAATAAAGTGCTTGATGTAATTAGAGAACCTTATCATGGGGCAATGTGTATGTCGTGTATTGATAATAATCTAGATATTGTTGTGATGTCTGCTCCAAAAGAAATTGGTTTCTTTGACGAAAATAGTAGATGGATTTCCCCCATGAACTATTTAATTCAGAACCTTGATGGAAAAAATTATCTTATACATCGAGAGCTGGCTTTGGATGAACTATGTGAGTACGATGATGACCAAACTTTTTATTATCGATCACAAAAATATCTAAAAGAACTTACAAACATGCCCTCGAAAGAGGCTGCAGAAGAAATCATTAAAAGCTGGTGGAATGCATTTAATGAATTAAAAAATTTTGAAAATAAGAGGGATGGCAAAAATGAACAACATTCAATATGCGTTTATTAAAGAGTTAGAAGAACAGCATGTTACGCTTCGAGTAAATAGTGTAGATCTAAAAATAGATCTAACAGAGGATAATCGACAGTTTATCTTTGGGGCAATTCAACAAGGTACATTTATTGTGCCATTCAATCAAGAAAGCCATGAAATAATTATGGATACCTCATTACTTGAATATTTTCCTGAAACAGAACGTCATGAATTAGCAGATGCCCATTTGATACCTGAAGAACTTTAAAGGAGTAGAGATTATGGTGATGACACGTAAAAAATATACAGCAAAAACAGCAGAGGAAAAGCAAAAAGAGATCGAAGAATTATCAGAGAAAATGACCAATCAACTAAGCTCCTATTTTATAACTGAGGATGCTTTAAAAGAGCATTTAGCTTTTATGTCAATATTTTATAACTATTCCTTGCGTAACATGGCTTTGATTCAAAATCAGTTCATGGGTGCAAAAGCAGTAGGTTCATTTAAGTTTTGGCAGGACAAGGGTGTATCTGTTAAAAAAGGTGAGAAGGGGATTCAAATATTTGTCCCTACACCTGTCACATATTTTAAACGGGATGATGAATGGATACAGATGCAATTCGCTAATTCAAGAGAGAAAGCACAAATTAAAAATGGCGTGCTAGAAACTGAAAAAAAGTTGTTTTTTAAAATTGGCCATGTATTTGAATATACCCAAACAGATGCAAGAGAGAAAGGGATGCCTGTCTCTGAAATCTTTGGCCAGTATCACCAGGATGGAGTGATAGAAAATGAAGGTGAAATGTTAGCAGCCTTGCATAAAGTATCTAAAAATATTGGGTTTGAAATATTACCAGTACCTCCACGTGAATTAGGAGTAGCGAAAGGAGTTGCTTATCCATATGAAAAAATAATTGCCTTAAACCCACGAAATACAGCTTACGAAAATGTTACTACGTTACTTCATGAGTTAGCACATGCTAGGCTGCACACTCCTGATGTTCGAGATAGCTTTACTACAGCAGAACGTGAATTTCAAGCAGAAATGGTGTCCTATGTCGTGGCCAGTCGATATGGAATTGATACTGAAAATTTTAGTCTTTCTTATTTGGCCAGCTGGACACAACAAGGTAAAGAATTAAAAGATAAAGAGATGTTATTAAATGGTGTGAGAACAGCAGCGAGTGAATTTATAGAAACCATCGATAATCATTTTTTAGAAATACGACGTGCAAAAGAGAACGAATTAATGAAGCCTGTGCAGCTGCTATTAATCGAGTACGGGGCTTTATCGAATGCCAGCTTGCGTGCAATTGAAGCTGAGGACTTAAAAGAAATTATTCATGACATAATCACTAATAAGGTTGAGCAATTACAACATCCAGCATTTAAACAGGAATTGGATCAACTTAGAAGTGTCAGTGATGATTTACTTACCTTTGAGCAAGTAAATGCAGATTTTATCCAGGTGTTTAATAATACGTTTAAAGATAATTTTGCCCTCATTAATCAGCAAGAAGTGACTAATCCGAAGATCCTAATCCAATGGTCTGAAAGTGAACTAATGTCTAATGAATTAATGGGGTTTGCTGAAGGAAATGAACGCATGGCGCTGCTTGAAAAGGAAGTGTTTTCTGATAAAGAAAAAGCATATAGTTATCTCAAAACTCGATACCATGTATTAATTCCAAACGGAGATACAGTCGATCTAGTTAATCCAGATCGATTGGATATTGGTGATGGAGAGTACAAGAGTCCATATGATCAACTCATTGCAGAAAATAAGCTAACTGATCCGCAACATCAGGAAATTTTAAAGGAACTCGCTTTGTATGCTGATGAAAAGCAGCGTGGTGGCCAATTAACTGAGTCAGTCCAGGTAGAGAAAGAGTTGCAACAAAAAATACCTGGTGCTCATGATGAAGTATTGAAAAATGAAGTGGGTACCAAACACAAGCGAAGATGTATTGCATATGAACGTTAAGGAAGCGCAGTCAATTTGACTAGCGTTATTTTTATTGAAAAATTAAAGAGGCTTGTCCCTTCAAGCCTCTTAAAAAGTATGTAAAAGAACGCTTGTTCTCCTGATTTAATTATAATATGTCGGGAGGAAAAAAGCTATGAACATTAACAAAAATACTATTTATAACATGGATTGCCTAGAGGGTATGCAGTACATACCAGACAAGTCGGTTGATTTAATCCTGACAGATCTTCCTTATGGAACGACTACCTGTCGTTGGGATACGATTATTCCGTTTGAGCTTTTGTGGGAGCAGTACGAGCGAGTTATCAAAGATAACGGAGCTATTGTATTAACGGCAAGCCAGCCATTCACTAGTAAATTAATTATGTCCAATCTTAAACTGTTCAGATATGAGTGGATTTGGAAGAAAGGAAAGCACACAACAGGATTCCCAAATGCCAATAAGATGCCACTAAAAAATCATGAAAATGTATGTGTCTTTTATAAAAAACTGCCGACATACAATCCGCAAGGAGTTATATATTGTAAGCCTGTATTAATAAAAAATTCTCCTAAAATGAAAATACTAGGAGATAGAAATGAAACATTAAGTAAACCACATATCGTGAAAAGGAAAAACTACCCTAAGTCAGTAATTGATTTTCCACGTGACAGCAAAACTTGGCACCCGACACAAAAACCATTATCACTATTTGAGTATCTTATCCTAACTTATACAAATCCAGGTGACACAGTGTTAGATAACTGTATGGGAGCCTTTACTACAGCTGTAGCATGTGACAATACAAAACGTTCCTGGATTGGTTTTGAGTTGGATTCAGAATACTGTGAAGGGGGGAAAGAACGAGTAAACGAAAATAGACAAAAGTTAGGTTTAAAACCAGTTGAAATTTTGTCCTTAAAAAAGTAAAAAGTAATATTTCATTTTAAAGAGATCAGGACTCATCAAAATTGGTGAGTCTTAGCAGTTAAACGACTATTGTTTTTATCATTTTATCGAGGGAGATGAGTGTATGGCTGAAAAAATAAAAATGATTGCGGTAATAGAAGTTGATGAAAAAATAGCGAAAGATCACAATTACAACATTGAAGAGGAGTTCAAATGGCTAGTTGATAGTGGTATATCATTAAGAAATCTTGTGAGTGTTCCTCCTGATTTTGATATTAATGATTATCTGCAGCAAGAAAATAAACAAATGAAAGAGAAAAAAATAATTAGAAAACAAGACAAAGGATTTTATGAACGTTAATGATAAGATTTCTTAAAATCTAACAAATATTCAAAGGTTAAGGATTCATCAAAATTGGTGAGTCCTTTTTCTTATCAAAGGGAGTTTTTTCAGGTTTTGTAGATCGAATTAAATTATTAGAACGGTAGGAGCGTGTAATATGGTAATTTTAAATCCTTTAAAGAGGTTGAGTGCGTGGTTTTTGATATTAGTAATGCTTTATTTAAGTATCGATGGAATGTGTGTTTTAACAACCATTATTAGTGGATTTGATGGGAAAGAACGTGAATGTATTGAGGGCCTTATGAGCATTTTAGTGACAATTTCCATAACCGTATCACTAATTTTAAAATTTGTGTTTCGGATGTCAAAGAGCTTATTAGAAAGCTTTTTGCTTTGTTTATCTTTATGTACATTGTTAGGTTTATCGTTTTTAGGAAACGAGGGACGTACAACATTATTAATTGTACTTTATCTTGTTTTGAATACGGTTCTATTTTTAGTTCAGAAAATAATTTTTCATAAAAAGCAAAAAAAACATAATTTAAACAATCAACTAGGATAGTGGTTGCTGTGCTGATCTACTTGTAAAACGAGATCTTGATAAATTTGACACTCTAACTTTTAAGACGGCAACTAATCATATTAAATTTCGAATAGGTGGTTATCAAAATGGGATACGTATGTATTTTTGCAGAAAAACCTTCACAAGCAAAAGCTTATGCCGAAGCTTTTGAAGTAGCAAAAAGGGAAAAAACACACATTGAATTAAAGCCATGCAGTACATTTCCAGATGGAGCAGTCATCACATGGGGAATTGGACATCTTGTTGGCTTGAAAATGCCAGGAGAATATCGAGAAGAATGGAAGAACTGGGATATTAAAAATTTACCTATCATTCCAGTGCAATTTGAGTATAAGGTTTCAGAGGATAAAAAAGAACAATTTAATGCTGTAAAGAAGCTATTTAATAACGCTGATGTAGTGATCAACGCATGTGACATTGATCGTGAAGGTAGCAATATATTCTATTCTACTTTGAACATGACAGGTGCAAAAAATAAAACGATTAAACGGCTCTGGATTAACTCACTTGAAGTAGATGAAATTGTCAAAGGCTTTCAATCCTTACAATCAAATGAGAAAGATTTATTAATGTACAGCGAAGCAAAAACTCGTCAGATTTCTGATTGGTTGGTTGGCATGAATGCTAGTCCGTTGTATAGTTTGCTCATACAAGGAAAAGGTCTTAATACTAGTCTAAGTGTTGGTCGTGTACAATCTCCGTTGGTTTATATGATTTATCAACATCAAAAGGAAATTGAAAATTTTGTATCTAAACCATTCTTTGAATTAGTTGGCCATTTTAAAACAGTAAATGGAGCATATTCAGGAAAGGCAAAGGTTAAGACCTATACATTAGAAGAATTAACTTCATTTTTAATAGGAAATAGCCTTGCACTTGAAGAAAAAAACGAAGGTGTTGTCCTGGATTTAGATAAAAAAGAAAAACGTACAAAATCACCCAAATTACACTCCTTATCGACTTTACAGGAGGTTGCGAATAAAAAGTGGAAGTATAGTCCTGCAAATGTCTTAAAAATAATGCAGTCACTATACGAAAAAAAAATCTGCACTTATCCACGTACCGATACAAACTTTATCACTGAAAACGAATTTTTATACTTGTCAAATAACGTAGAGCAATACATGAAATTAATTAATGTTGACTTTTCACCTAATAAAGAAGCTAATAAACGTTATGTAGACGGTTCTAAGGTCCAGGAGCATTATGCCATAATACCAACTAAGACAATACCAAATGAAAGTACAATAAATGCTTTATCTGCTGAAGAAAAAAATATTTATGATGAAGTGCTGCGAAATACGTTGGCTATGTTCCACAACGACTATATTTATGAGGAAACAAAAATTATAACAGCTGTACATGATATTGAATTTGAAACAGTTGGAAAAATCGAGCTACACAAGGGTTGGAAATCTTTATTTATGCAATCAAGTAACGATGAGAATAATAAAATAGAAGCCGATAAGGTACTTCCTAGCGTTTCAAAAAATGAAAAGGTGTTAAGTGTCCTCCAAAGTAAAGAAGGGCGTACAACGGCTCCAAAGCCCTATACAGAAGGTGATCTAGTTAAAGTAATGAAAAACGCTGGGAAAACAGTAGATGATGAAAGTGATAAGGAAATCTTAAACGAGGTGGAGGGATTGGGGACTGAGGCCACACGTTCTAGTATCATCGAAACCATTAAGAAAAATGAGTATATTACAGTAACGAAAAATATTGTTTCTGTGACGAATAAAGGCAAGATTTTATGTGAAGCAATAGAGGGTACTTTACTTGCAAGTCCTGTAATGACTGCTAAATGGGAGGGAAAGCTAAAAGAAATCGGATCTGGAAACAGTTCACCTGAGAATTTTATTTCTAATATTAAAGCTTTTATCATGAGTTTAATTCAGCAAGCACCGCAAAAAATAGGACAAGTCAGTAACATAGAGCAAACAATAAAGATAGAACAAGCAAACAATAACAAAAGTAACTGTCCTTGTTGTAAGAAAGGTCTAATGATAGATCGTAAAACTTTTTTAGGGTGCAGCGAGTATAAAAATGGTTGTAAGTTTACGATTAATAAAATAATCGCAACTAAAAAGCTTACGGAGAAAAATATCAATGATTTATTAGAAAAAGGGATTACGTCAATCATAAAAGGTTTTAAATCGAAAACTGATAAATCGTTTGATGCAAAACTAAAAGTAACTGGTGACAAAGTGACATTTGAATATTCTAAATAGGTCATTTTATTAGCGAGTCATTTCTTGAAAATGGACCGTAAGAAAGGAGACTAATCGTGCTAGGAACTAAGGCAAGACAAAAAGTAAAAAATCCTACTTTAATTTTGGGTTATATAATTGCTACTTTAGTGGGATGTTTAGGTAGTTACCTGGTCTTTTTATGTCTATGGTCATTATATGGAGTGCCACACTTGATGTTTTCGTTATTGGCTATAAGTAGTGGTGGAATTATTAGCTTTATTTTAGCTATTTTCTTGATGGGTAAAATATTTGATAAGCTTTATTTTGACTGACTATATAGTGAGTCTTTTTTGTTTTAAGGAGGTGATTTAGAATTTCTTATTTTTAATCACATAATGTATGGATGGCAAAGTTACATTTTAATTATTATTAGTTATTTTTAGGATTCATCGAATTTGATGAATCCTTTTAATTTGAGTTAACTGGATAAATGATGAATTAGTATTTCTTTTGTATAAGGCACTGACATATTTCAAAAGAATAAAGCTATAACACATGTGATTTAAAATACTTAAAGGGAGTATCAGGATTGAAATTTTTGAATGCTGAGATGTTGAATTGTTTGAAACCATAATAAGAATATTGATGGTTAAAAGAATTCTATAAATAGTTTTCTATATAGTCTGCGTTGAAAATAGATTATATATGTAAAATATATTTTAATATTGATTTTATGAGAAAATATGGTTATTATATTTTGGAGGATATATTAAAAAGAACTACTTATATAATATTATAGAACTACTTATATAATATTATATTCCTATTTTATGTATTACTTTTTATATTTATAACTTTATATAGGATTTTGGTTATAAATTAAATTAAACTGAAAAGGAACTACAATGAAAAGATACAATTAAAGCTCTTAGGGATACAGATTTTATGGTTAATACAAAGTGTTCACCTGACAGATATTTTTATCCAGAATGATTATTTACTATAAGGCAAAAGAATTAAACAATTAAAGTTATTAATTTCAAAACCTTCAATAAGTATAGCCCCGTTCTAAGAAAAGAACGGGGCTAAAAATATAGTTGTTTAATTTGTGCGAAAAGAAATTACTTTGAATTCCAAAAATTTTAACACATCTTACATAAGTGTGTAAGAGAATTAAGAGATACAAATAAAAGGGAACAGGAATTAAAGTTAAATAAAAACACCTTTAATTTCTCTTATGAAGCTATTATAAGCAGCATACACAAACAACTTGAAGCATTTAAAGTGAAAGGTGAGGAAGGAACTGAAATATGAAAAGTGGAATTGGTTACTTTAAGATATCCAAAGGAACCCAAAAGTTCGATCTGGACAAATTGAAATTCCTTTTAAAGTAAAAAATTGAATATTTTAGCTTATTTAATTTCAATAAAACCAGCAGAACAATAGCACTGCATGGATGTCTGATATACTGTAGACGTATGTAAAATGTGTACTTATTACCTCTTACAAACTATCTTTGAAATGCAGAAGAACATATAATCAGTCAGCTAGATGTCCAAATGATTATTACCATAATCCAGAAGAAATATAAAGGCGGTATAAGAAAGGGAGATTATTTAAAGATGGTTTATAGGTAGTTTTCAGAAATGCTTTACCTTATAATACTTCACTGGAAGGTTTGCCTCTAGTCTACTTTGTTTTAAAATAAAATTACCTATTGGATCCATTATTTTTATATTTTAAAGGACACGTTTCAGAGACAGTTGTCATTCTTCCCTACTACTTCACTCCTGTGGTGTATCAGCAGTCACTCAATATTCACAGTAGTTGCCCCATGACCATATACTTAATAAATACGAAAAATAAATCATGTATGAAAGGTGAATATAATTGAATACTACATCATCGATTATCTTTTTAAAAACTATTGCTCCTAAATTTATGTCCTATCTGCTTCCTAAAGTTACAAATACAAAAATTTTTCGTGATATTAAAGATAAATGGATAAGAGACAATTATACGCAAAAAACTACACTTATTTTTAAAGCAGCTATTGAAGACGCAAAAGCAGTATTGAATATTCCTGATGAATTAGCAGTAGCTTTATTAGACGATTCTATAAACAGAAATGAGGTATTCCGCTGGATTTTAGAAGAGGCACCAGCAAGTATTAATACACACGAACTAAATCTCGACCCCTATATGGAATCGTATCGAGAGTACCAAGATTTAATAAAACCCTTTTTTGAATTAATAGCTCTTTGTATGAATGACTATAAAACAAAAAATTGGGATCCAGAATTTTTAGAACTACTATACAAAATCGGAACTTTAGAAGAAACAATTAAAGAAGGCTTTAATACAGTGATTGAAAAGCAAGCTTTAACTACTAATTTAGTTGAAGAGAATAATAGTTACTTAAAAGAAATAATTACCCCTACTGAATTTAATGATTTAAATGATCTAATGAAAAAAGGTCTCTTAAAAAGTGCTCGAGAAAAAGCTATTGAAAGATTAAATAAACCAAATCTAAAGCCCGACGAAACTTTAGAGCTACATATAGTAATAGCAAATACTTTTATTGAAACTAGAGAATTTGAAAAGGCTATTCGACACCTCTACACTGCCATCACACACTGCAAAAACGAAGCTAGAAAAGAACGTTTTTTAGCTCTTATAAACATATTTGAAGAACGTTTTAATAAAGCAGAAATTCACATTGGAAAAGCTATTGAAATAGGTGGAGAGACTTCTGAAAACCTTAGTGTCTTATTAAATGTATTAATAGGCCAAAATAAATATAAAGAAGCTATTGATATTATTGAAAGTCAATCAGACGGAAAATTCGAGGAAACAAAAGCTAGTATATGGATTCTTTTGCAAGAGTTTGAAAAAGTCATTAATCTTGCAAGTGAAAAACTACAAGATAATCAATTTAATATAGTTTGGTTATTAATAAAAGCTGAAGCATTAGTATTACAATTAGAGACTAATCTGTCTAGAAATAAAATTGTATATCCAGAACTTACATTTAAAGGGGTGCTACCACTTCTTGAAAGTATTGAAAAGCAAACAACCGAGAACTTTTATATTTTAGATAGAATAAAAGAGTTAAAAGCTTGTCTTTACTTTAGAACAAATAGGTTTTCAGAAGCTAAGATACTGTATGAAGAATTATTTCAAAAAGACAAAAATTACAGTAGTAAAATATTTGACAATCTACTTCTTAATATTATTGGTTCTAATGAATGGGAAAAATCTATAGTTTTATTAGAAGAGAAAAAAACTATCGATGGTTTAGACTTAGATGAAATGTTACTCTTAGCTGATTCATATATAAATTCAAGCATTCCTGCTAAAGCAGTACAACTTCTACAAGAAAACCAATTACTGGGGGAGCCTAACGATACTAACTTCTCATACTATTTTAAATATATTGATGCGTTGTTTGCACAATTAAAGCATGCGGAAATTATAGAATTAATTAATACATTTAATATCGACGAGTTTAATAGT
Organism: Lysinibacillus sp. AR18-8; assembly: GCF_001705465.1. NCBI lineage: Bacteria > Bacillati > Bacillota > Bacilli > Caryophanales > Bacillaceae > Lysinibacillus > Lysinibacillus sp. AR18-8. The sequence goes on along the minus strand of NZ_MDGU01000006.1, from coordinate 340,202 downwards.
TCGTTCAAAGACATTTTAAATGGATATTATGCCTTTAAAAAACAAGATTGGGAAAAGACGATATCTCTTTTAGAACCCAATTTAGATAAATTCAATTATCAAGATAAGGTATCTATAAAAGTAATCTTAAGTATAGCTTATTACAATAAACACACTAAAGATGATTATATAAAGTTAAAAGAAATTATAATTACAATTCCTAATTGGATACAACACGAATCTATAGTTAGTCGCTATATCCAAACTCTCTATGAACTTGGTGAATACAAAACAATAGTTGACTTTGAGGAGAAATTGCCTTTTAAATCTGTTATCCTATCTGAGGTAATTGCAACTATTTATTTCAATTTTGGATGGTATGAAAAGGCAAAGCTTAATTATTTATCACTATATCAACAAACTAGAGAATTAAAATACCAATTAAGTTACGCAAATTGCTTTTATCAACAAGGGGAGATTCAAACTTGCCTTGAAATTTTATCTGCTGCGGAAAATGAAGTAAATAAACGTGGAAATATAGAAGATTACCAGTTAATAAGTTTTGCCTATAAAGAAGCAATGGAATATAGGAAATCAATGGAATATGCGTATAAAGCTCTCCTGGTAGGAAAAAATTCCGCAAAAATATGGGGATTTTATTTTTACAATTTTTCAACGCTGAATCAGTTCATTAATGCTCCTGAAGAAAACTGGATAAAAGAATACCAAAATATTATTAAAAACTTTGAAAGTACATTTCCAGATGATGATCCTATTTTCAAAAAAATTACAGTATTAGAAAATGATGAAGTATCTTCTGAATTAATTTCTAACTTAAAACAGCCAAAGGAATCTACAGAAGAACCTATTTCATTATTTATTAAGTATAAACTACCTATAAATTTTCTAGTCAATATCTTAAATCGAAACCCCTTTGAAACATGGGCATATGTAATTAATAATAAGGATCTTCCTATAAAGGTTATAAATGGGTCTATAGAGGAATTAGTGTCAGGTTTAAAAATTGCTTTATATTCAAAAGGAATATTATGTGATTTTACTACCTTACTAATGTTAAATCATTTAAATTTACTTGACATGCTTAAATCAGAATTCAAGTTATATATTCAACAAGAACAATTTGATTCAGCCTTACATGAATATTACAATAATAAACTTTCTATTCACAATGGTATTAAGACAATGTCATATGAAAATGAAAAAATACAAGTAATCGAATACTCTCCAAGCCAAGTAAAAGAAGCAGTACAAAATCAAGAGTATATACTTAACTGGATTAAAGAAAATTGCATAATGGTTGGTAATGTTATTAAAGATCAAGTTTCTAATCCTAAAGACATTCCATTCTTAGAAAACATTTTTGAAATATGTAAAAATCAATCACTAAATCTGTTAATTGATAGTGCAACTGTAAGAGATATAGCTAAAAATGAATTTAATATTAACTGTATTTCTACGCTAGATATAATGAATTTATTAAAATTCAGAAAAATTCAAACGCAAGAAGAACAAAATTTCTTAATGGGTAAACTAATAATGGCTGGTTATACATTAATACCAATTACAGATGAAGTTTTCACTTGTTATATAAAAGAGAAAAATTACGTTACGGATTATGAAATGCAACTACTTTTTAATTATTTTAAAAATGAAGATTTAAAGGTAGAATTTTTGATAGATTTAGTCTCAAATATTCTTTATTGGCTATGGACTGAAATAATCCAAATAAACGATAAACATACAATAACTAGGTTTATTTGTGAGTATATTTGCTTTAACCGAAATAAAGACTTTATCATATCTAATATAATGGTGAGGACTGAAACAAAATTCAATCCTTTTTCAGTACATCAAAAATTACTGTTGAAACAATTTTTAACGGAATGGCTTGCTAAGTCCTAAACATTTCAAATAATTTAGTAAAATTTCAAATCGTATTTACAATGAAGTGGGAAAGTATAACCTACGATATTTTAAAATATCAGTACTGATTCACACCACCTAAGTGGTTTTATAAAAGAAACACAACACTCGTTTACAATATGGGTGTTTTTTTGTGGTTTAACCAAGAGGAAATAGGGTAAAGCATGTACTCCCAATCATTAGATATTTCAAATTATTTTAAAGTGATAATTTCATCCATACGATTAGATACGTGTACCTCCTCTTTTTTTAATGAATGTGCATAAACTTTATAAATCGTCTCTGGAATATCGCCAACTAAAGCAGCAACTGTAGATATCGGAATATTATTAGATAATTGTATCGTCATGAAAGTGCGCCTTAAGTAGTGAGGTGTAAAATGATTATTTTTGGGGGAGTTAGGGAAGAAAGTGATTAGTTGAAAGAAATTGTACAGTAAAAATTTATAATTTAAATAACTTTTCAAATTCTTCTTCTTAATTTATGTTTTTCGACCTATATAAAATAATAGTCTTATCTGAAATTAATTTACCTTATTAGAAATTAGCTTTATTTATTTTAGCTATTTACTAATTTAATTTAAAATTTTGCTTAACGCGCTGCCAAGTATTAGTAATATTATATTAGCCCCAACAAGCCCCAACATAGTCCCAAAACGAGCCCCAACTGTGTGCATTATTTTGCGTTACTATGCATTGTAAAGAAAAATGAAAAACCCCAAAAGCTGCATATAACAGGCTTTTAGGGCTTTGTAGGGTACATATTACAAAATAAAAAAATTAGTCCGTGAAACATAAAGATGATAAGTAACCTAACATTAATAAAAGACCAATACCCATTGCGATGCTCATGCTTTGTACCTCCTTTAAAAAAACGACACATTATTCATAAATATTGTACAATGAATTATAGAAATATGAAACCTTTTAATGGCGAGAACGTATATAATAATAGGAGAATTACCAATTTGTACATAAAGAGTAGGTGACAATAAATGAAAACGTGGGTTAAGAAAAGTATAGTCATCATGGTTGCGTTTTTAACATTTGGTTTAATAACGCCTACACATGAGATTTGGGAAGCATTTGATCAAAATCCTTCGAACCGTGCATCTATCGGCCCTTCATCAGGGACAAGCACTGCTTTAGCGGCTGAGCATGATGACAGCAGTGACGAGCAGCTACAGATACAAGAGGAAGCGATTGATTATAATGCCTTACTGGTGGATGCAGCTAGAGAACAATCGTACATAAAATTTGGCACAAAAATTGGTCCAAAAATTAGCAATGAATTCGACAGCATCATCTTCCCAAAAATGGAGGAAGCTATTGCAATGACAGTGGCTAATCTTGATGATCAAACTGCTGCATCTTTAACCATCTCTGAAAGGCCAAGTGGTAATTACGGTGAGAAAATTTTCAATGTCATCAACAATGAAACAGGCACAGATTTAATTCGTTTCCATGTGCGCACAGAAAAAAGACCGCAGGAAGGCTACTACTACAACTTCCATTACCACAGTGTCGAGGACAACTTCATGGCACACAACAACCTTGGCGATATCTATTGGGAAAAAAACACACCACCTAAGTGGTTGTCATAATAAGTACGAAACACTCGTTTACATGACGAGTGTTTTTTTGTGAATATCTCAGCGTTTGTAAAATGTCATTGAGTTATAACTTTTAATTTTTCAGAGTGGGGGAGGTAGGGGAAAGCATGTACCCTAAAAAGTACCCCAAACTCTTAAGTTTTTGATTTTCTTAGATTTATCAATTGAATTGTAGCGATAGCTGATATCAATAGCTACATTGAGCACTCTCGATTGAAGGTGCTTTCCATCAATATGAACAGGACTTTTGTTTATGATTGATTACCCTATATGCAAGTCCTTTTGTTATGCTTTCACAGCCTCTCCCGTAACTCCACATAGGGCTTTATAGCACCACTTATAGATAGCAATTTATTTATTGAATATTTGCTCATAACGGTGGAAGAATGCCACAGCGTGCGCTCTTGTTAGAGAATCATTTGGTTTAAACTCTGCATCCGTTTTAGTAGTTGTTAAGTCGAAGTCACGTAGAAACTGGATGGCTTCTGGCTGAGATACTGTTTTTCCATAATGCATAGATGCTAGGATACGAGCAAAATTACCACGTGTGATGTCTTTGACAGCATATACCTGTTTAGACGTTGATATACCACCAAGCGTTGGTAGAGCGTACTTACTTGCTAGTTGATAGTTTACATCTGCACTCCATGAAGAACTAGGTTTTGTTGAAGCTAATTCATCAGACTTAAAGTAACGGAAAAGTACAGATAACATCTGATTTTCTGTTAAATTCGTGTTTGGTTTCAGTAAGTTTTCGTATTTCTTTGTTGCAGGGTTGTATACGTTTGGATAACCGCTGATAAGTCCTTTGTTTACTGCCCATTGAAAATCCTCTGCCCAGTACTGGTCTGCCTTGTAATCAGCGAACTTTGATACATCTATACTACCTACTGGAGTTGTAGGAGTTGTAGGTGTTGAAGCTGAGTAGTTTAAATAACTTGATGCTACATACCCCTCTGTCCCGTCATTTCTTTTCACAGGATACCAAACAAAATGGTTTTTCTTCGTTGATACGGCTTCATATTCAAAAGGGCCCGTAATGGTAACAATTTCGCCTTTACGTAAAGTACCCATAGAAGGACTATCCGTAGTAGGTTTTGTCCTAACTGTTACATTAGTTGTTGCATTAACTTTTTGATTTGTTTTAAAAAAGTACTTTGATTTTGTTAAAGGTAAATCAAAATCATAGTTCATCGCTGAAAATTTAATATTTTCCCTGCTGTTAGAGTCATATTGAAAATGTTCGCGTGTAAAAGGCAGCTCTGTTAAGTCTATTAATTCTAATCTCTCAATAATTTGGAGAATTTTTTCTTGATAGGCATTTGCATTTCTTTCCCCAGTTGCTTGGACAAATGGACTATTTACCGGCTTAGTACCGTTATAAGCCATGATAGCGAAGTACCAATGTTCCAATATATCTCTTTTCCCACCGTTGATGCTAGGCAAATCCTTACGCTTAAACATATCATCTAGAGTCTCCACACCAGCTCGAATATTATAGACAATATCGCTTTTTAGTCTATCTTGATTGTAGTCAGCTTGATTGGTAATTTGCATAATGCCAATTCCATTATCAGCTGTCACAATCGCTTTACCATTCATATCGAAATGACGCCAATTTCCACTTTCACCTTCCGCTATTGCCTTCACAATTTCAGGAGGAACATTATAACTCAGTGCTGTTTCGGTTAACAAACAGTTCATTGTGGAATAATCAGGGTTGACCTTCGATGCCGAATCATACTTACATGTATTTGCAATATCATTAGCTAATACATTTTTATCTATATTTATAGTTAGAGAGAGGGCACCAATGACAATACCACTAATCAATGGTTTCAATATCTTTTTCATATCTGGTTATTACACTTCCTTTCATATTTTCCAAAGTTAAAAGATTCAGATATATGTTATCATAAACCCAATATTTGGGATAGGGGTAATATTCAATGTTTCTTTCATTTAACAGGGTAGAGTGATAAATGATAGTCCTAACATATGATTCGGGGAAAGGGGTGTTAGTGTAACAAAATCTGTCATTTGGAGTATATGTATCAGTAAGTCAGCCGAATCTGCTTCTACGGGTTTTTATATTCATGCAGATTATAGTAGGTGGAGTCGTATATATGGTGACAAATTATAAAGAAGTAAAATACAACGTTGCTGGAAAATTTTTTCAACAACTTATAAAAACTATCCATAGGCTGATAGAACTTATGAAAAAATATTATATGAATACTAAAAAATAAAAAGATGCAAAAGAAGATTTGGTTAATACCCTCATCTTCTTTGGTGGAGGAACAAATATGATAAAAAGATCAATTTTGTTATTTTTAGTTACTTTCCTTCTGTTAACTGGGTGCAATGAACGAAATCAAGACAATATTTCTTTCCCTGTATTTAATTGGAATGGTCATAATTATATTGTTACTAATGAACCGATCCCAAATGATAAAATAGAAGAAAAAGTCGGAGAAATAAAAGAACAAACAACAGATTTACCTACAAAACACGAAGAGGGTTACAGGCTGAATACCGGAACGAATATATATAAAATAAGGGCTGTGGAAATTACGAATGATATTGATAGCAATATGGCGATAGAGATAGAAGAAGGTGAATATAGAGTAGCGAGAATAATTGTTGACATAAAATAATAGTATTTAGCTTATGCCATTTGATGCTCATTTTTGGAGAAAAAGTTACACACCTATAATATTTTGATAAATTAAAGGATTCACATACACAAAAAAACTCAAACCATTTTTGTCTGAGTTTCAGTACAAAAGGTATTGGTTAAACGAAATATGCTGATTGATGAAACAGCTAAATGACTGGGATGGACTTAGTATTTATTAAAAGGAAAAATGTCATGGGCAAACTCCTATCTTATGTACAAACGAATATGACCTAAAAAACATAAAATATTCTAATCGAAATAATAGAAGTGAGGATACATTTGTCTAATAATCATGGATTCAATAAGCTTTGCAATGATTGCGAGGGATGTGAAGACTGTAAAAGTTTCTCCAAGTTTAGGGTTTCTAGTTGTCCCAATGTGCCAACTCAAGAAGAACCAGTACAATTTATCCCAGCTTATGGTTCAATATATAACGTAGCTGGAGGAAATCCTACTATTGATCCAAATGTTAATTTCGACACAGTCGGACCTTCCAGTGGAACAACACCAAGTACAATTGATGATTCTATTACTGTTAATAGTCAAGGGGTATATACTGTTACGTTTACAATTGAATTAAGAGCAAGTTCAGGAGGCATATCGAATAATATTATTTTCCGCCTCTCTATAAATGGGACTCCTCTTGCAACAAAACAGATTGAATATCAAACCTTTGTAACTGCTGCTAATATTGAAGTAGATTTAGTATCAAGAACAGACCAATTAGCGTTAAACCAGGGTGATGTTATACGAGTTGCCATAGTAAGTTCAACGGGAGTCATAACTTATGATAATGCTGCATTGGTAGTAACAAAAGTTGCATAGGTTAATCAAATACAATGAACTATGCGATATAGTGAATTACGTTAATAAACGGTGTAAATTGATATTATTAAGTTTTATCAAAAGTATACGAAATACGCTAATCAAATTTCCATTACAAAATAAACACGTTCACTGTACGTGTATGTTGGAAACAAGTGAAAGACCACTCAATATTTAACCCCAATCTTAATAAACTTGCAAGAATTTAAAAAGCCTTAAAAACCTACACAGCACCTAAGTGGTTATCATACTAATTACGAAACACTCGTTTACATGACGAGTGTTTTTTGTGCGAAAAAACAATACTGAGAGAGGTAAGTGAAAGTATGTACACTAATAATTTTCTAAGATTGCATGGTCATAGAAGACATTTAACAGGAAATAATTATAGCCCCTGCCTTCTGCCAGTATTTCAAAAGGCAAGGAAAAGGAAGAAATCAGTCGCTTGATGGAGGAATGTGGGATTGAATTTGTCTTTTCTTGCGCTTCCCCGGGAAATTTTTTTATTTCCTAAACAAACATTTGAACATTTTGTTAAAGGGAGATAGGGGGGACTGCCAAATGAAAGTACGACTCAAATTGATATCCAACTACTATAAGAAAAATAGCTACCTGTTAAGGCAGCCATTTATTATTCCGCAACATTGCCCATAGCAATAGAAATTCGATTCCAACTGTTAATTTGATTAATCAAGATAACCAAATCGACATAAGCCTTTTCATCAAAATGCTTGCGCACACGCTCATATAATTCATCAGGAACGCGTTTTTTTGGAATAAGCGTAATATGTTCCGTTAATTCTAATGCTACTTTTTCAGCATCTGAATAAAAAGTACATTCTCTCCAAGCGCTAATGCAGTATAAGCGCTGTTCAGTCTCTCCCATTTTCTTCGCATCAGCAGTGTGCATGTTGATGCAATAGGCACAGCCATTAATTTGAGAAGCTCTAATTTTAATAAGCTCACGAAGCTTTCTCTCAATACTACTTTTTTTAGTGTATTTTTCCATTTCCATCATTATCTTCATAGCATCTGGTGCAATTTCATAATAATTCATACGTTGTGTCATTGTGAATCCCTCCATTATTTATTAGCTAATTCAACTGATAATTGATCCGCTTGATAAAGTGCATTTTGCAAGACATCTTCTGTATTCAATAAGGCTGTTCCTTGGACACGAAGAATATTAAAATCTTCTATTCCAAGAAAGGCAAACATTGATTTAAGGTATTTGTAGGAATACTCCACTTCGGTATACCAATCGCCATTTGTATAAATTGAACCACTTGCCTGTATGATGATCATGCTCCTTCCATCATTTAATAAGCCCACAGAACCATTTTCCGTATATTTGAATGTTTCTCGCGCAATTAGAATGTTATCCATATAATCCTTTAGCTTTGAAGGAATATTAAAATTATGCAAAGGCATTACAATTAAATATTTATTAGCACTTTTAAATTGAACTAAAATTTCATTCATGCGTTCCAAAACTTCATTTTCTTCGTGTGTTAAAGGATCTCCATTTCGTGAATGTTCCCAGCCACTTAAAACAATTTTATCTATCATCGGAACAACGTTTTCATATAGATTAATTTGCTCAATTACTTCATCATCCTGTTTATTTTCTTTGTATGTCCCTAGAAAATGATCTAATACTTGAAGGCTCAAAGATGTCTTTGACTCCACTTCAGGGTGTGCATTTATCACAAGTAGTTTACGCATAAAAATCCTCCAGTTAAATAAAGTTGTTACTAATCGTCGATTAATTTAATCGTTGATTAATTTTGTCTACAATATACGCTTTTCATTTTCGTTTGTCAATCTCATTCATTTATGTATAGCTAAAATGTGTTACTATCATGGTAAGCAAAATGTTTTTTAAGAGGGTGAAATAATGAAATATAGTGTGATGGTTGAATATGCCCTACACAGTCTTGTTTATTTAATTGATGTACCAAAAAATGAAAGTATAGGAATAAAGGATTTATCAGAATTTCAAGGATTATCGGAGACCTATCTTTCAAAAGTTTTAGGGAAATTGTCCAAGGAAGGCATTGTTAGTTCGGTATCTGGTGTTAAAGGGGGTTATCGACTCAATAGAAAACCTGAAGATATTACATTTTGGGATGTTGTACGAGCTGTTGAAGGTGAAGATCCGATATTTCAGTGTAAGAATATTAAAGCGAATTTTGCTTATCAAAATAAAAAACAAAAGTGTGAGTCTTGTTCAAGTCAATCGAACTGTACGATCAATAGTGTCATGCTGGAAGCGGAAGAACACATGCGAAATTATTTAAGAAGCAAAACGATAGCGTGGTTAGAAGAAGAATTACTTAGGATTCTACCAAAGGAGCAAATAGAAGAAGCAAAAAATTTTTTTAAAAAAACAAATTGATAACTTGAATCGAATCATTTTGAATGTATGTAAATTCGGTTTACCTGAATGAAAATCTAAAGCGGGAATTTTATCCTGAAGGAATTAACCAAAATTGTGAAAAACAAAAAACCGGCAAGGATGCCGGCTGCGGATGTTGAATAAAAGCTATTTTGAATTATTTTCGTTAGCAAATTTACCAGAAGCAAATTTTTTGTTTGCTTCAGCTTGTTGAATTTGTTGTCTGATTTGGTTAACATCAGTTTCATTCCCAAATTCAACGTTCGTTGACTTCATTGCATTCATAGAACCAGAAGCCTGTTGCTTTTTAGCTTCAGCTTGTTGAATTTGTTGTCTGATTTGGTTAACATCAGTTTCATTCCCAAATTCAACGTTCGTTGACTTCATTGCGTTCATAGAACCAGAAGCCTGTTGCTTTTTAGCTTCAGCTTGTTGAATTTGTTGTCTGATTTGATTAACATCAGTCTCGTTCCCGAATTCAACATTCATTGAATTCATTGCGTTTGGAGCTGCATTAGGAATTTTTGAGTTGAAATTTTGGTTGTTGTTATTATTCGCCATTAAATATCACCTCCTGAAAAGTAGTGTGTGCAGAAGGTTTTTTACTATCCATACATTTTAGAAAAACCTAACCGATTTGGACTGGCACTACAGAGTGAGGACCTCTAGTATCAAATTTGCATAGTTTAAGAAATCTAGTTTTCCTAGTATAATTGTAGTAAGTTCGTTATTGTGTTTAGAGATTGGAGAAATGTATGAAAGATCGTAAACAAATCGTTATCGAATCAACATTACAATTATTTACTGAAAAAGGGTATCAGCATACATCGGTTCAGGATATTTTAGATAAGGCAAATATTTCGAAAGGTACATTTTATAATTATTTTTCATCTAAAAACGAATGCCTGAAAGCCGTATTAGAGCAAAATCGTCAAGAGCGAAATGTTTTAAAAGAGGAAATTTTAGTTGGTAAGAAAAAAGATGATGTAGACGTTTTAATTGAACAATTAATCGCCACATTAAAAATTAAAGAAAAATATAATTTAATGCCATTATTTCGAGAAATCTCCTTTTTGCATGATGAAGAGCTGCAAGAAATTCTTGCGGAACATCGCTTTCATGAAATCACCTGGTTAAAAAACAGATTCTATGATATTTATGGAGAAGAAGGAAAGCACTATTATTATGAGTGTGCGGTCGTCTTTTTTGGCACATTCCAATATTTATCTTTTTATTGGAATTTGGCTACTAATATGACGATAGATCTAAAAAAAGTGGTTACTCGGTCATTGAAATATGTAGAAAGTTTTCTGCCAGAAATGATTAAGAGTGGAGAAATTCTATTAGAGCCACAGGAAATGTTTTTATTAGAAAAGGATCTAGCCTATAAGTCCATTACTAGTAAAGAAATACAAGAGAAATTAGAGAAATTTTGTAAAAAAATCTCGACAATCGAACTTCCACAAAAATCACTCGAACTCTCTAGCTTGCTTTTGGATGAAGTGAAGAGAGAAACACCCCGCATGAGTGTTTTAGAGATCATGCTACAGCCATTTCGTGCTTCTTTCGCTGAAACGATTTATAAATATGAAGCTGAAGAAATAGCCAACCTTTTCTGGCTCTTTATGAAGATGAAAAACAGCAAGTCATAAATGAATGATTGAATAACTAGACCAGCTTTTTAGCATAAAGTTGGTTTTTTCTTTTGTATTCGCTGGCTATTAATACTAGTGAGGGCATTAAGTTTTTTCACTCTTTTGTCAGTGAATATAAAGCGGAAATAATAAAAGTATACATTTCCCACCAATTATACTTTGTTCTATAATTCCTACCCAATTCATGTTGAAACCGTATTAAGACACAACAAGTAAGCTCACCATAGACGACAATACATTCTCGGTTTAAGTGAATTACTAATTCAGGAAGTGTTATAATAATTTTACAGATTGTGGAGGTGGAGAGAGCTGGTGAAGGAAATAAGAGAACTATGGATGATTACATTTAAAATATTTTTAGAATTAATAAGAATTATTATCCTTTTTTCCATTATTGGATGCGTGATGTGGGGAGGCGCCAGGCTTATTTATACCTCTTTTGGAATAAATGTTGATGGTTCATACGCTGGGTGGCTGGGGGGAATCGCCATATATAGTTTATTGTTTGTCCTCTATCGTAATAAACTGCAGTTTTCGGGATTTTATAATGGTCCATATCGCCAAAAATTATCCCCTACAACCACTACCATTTTTATTACGATTTCCGTTTTTTTATTAATACTGCCACTTTTTTGGCGTCCTCATTTTTAATATAGTTTCATTTGATACATCAAAAAGAATGAAAAGAGGGTTACTACTGTGAAAGAATGGAAGGATAGGGCAGAAGTATCTTTTGTCACGGATATTTCCCGATTCGATTACCTGAGACAGCAAATTCAAGAAGTGGCTGAAAAATTCAGTTTCAATCATCAGCAACTTGCGAAAATATTTGATTTACCAATGAATGAGCTGGATAGTTTATTGAATAACAAGGGCAGCATCACGACGGAGCAGCTAGATAAGATTGAACGAAAAATAGTTATGTTATGTGTTGGCTTTGAAGGCTTTGATGCAAGGGAAAGAGCCGCATTGCTTTTGAATGACCTCATTAAGGAATACATGTTTTCAACGGCTAGTGTCGCGAAAATGATTCATGTAGAGGAAAAGGACTTAATCGATTTTAGACAAGAGATATCGATCGATAAGAACGTAGAATTGAAAATTTGCGTGAATAGTATCATGCTTCATTTTGTATTACATGACTAATGACAAGCCCTGGTATTTTGGACTAAATCATTCACGAAGGAAGAAAAAAAATCTTCTCTTCTTCGCTGGCATTCTTCATCACTTCCACGATTTCCTTCATACATAGTAATGATGAGAACCACACACATTAACTTCAAAAAGTATGGGGGTTCCAAAATGAAAAGTGCCAATAAAGTGTATGTGCTTTTATTTATCGTAGTTTTCTCATTTTCAACCGTATATGCAGAAGAAAATAAGGAAGGTATTCTTGTATACCATGTGAAATATGATTATGAAGCTATAAGTAAATTTTTGGGCATGACCGTGCAGGAATACGACCAAGAGTGGAGGAAAGGTCTTTCGATTGCAGAGATGGCGGAGAAAAAAGGAATTGCTAGAAGAGATGTAGAAGGCTATTTTTATCAATTTCATTATGAAGAAATGCAAAAATGGCGAAAAAAGGGTGTCATGACGGAGAAACACTATTTCCATCTTGTGTACGGATTAGCCGATGAAATAGAGGAATTTATTGATCGTAATCCCAACCGATAACATTTCTCTATACCCTAAGAGTAATTCTTTTAAAGTTTAAAGGCAGAAATGTTGCTTGCACAACATTTCTGCCTTCGTTCATTTATTTTTGTGTAATACGCTCGAAAAACTCCAGTGTTCTGTTCATATCCGTAACATGTTCATTGCATGTTTGACTATCTGCACAAATGTAATTACTGTGGTTGGTAAACGTGCCTACCACCTGTCCTTTAATGGACGTAGTAAATAGGCCTACATCTGAATGGCGATTACAGATAGCGCAAATGCCGCGAACCGTGTTATTGGCAAATATCCCTTTGATCCCTTTTAGCTGCCCATTTTGCTCAAGGACAACATACTTTCGATGTGTGCCAGCATCATCCCAAGCAAGATAACAAATTTGCTGAAAATCGAGTGCTTCTAGATTTGGTAGCTTGAGCTTCTTTTCTTTTTTAAATAAGGCTTTAAGCGTACTAGCGGTCACCGGCTTGAACGGGATGACATATGGTTTTAATTGCTCTAAAAATGCATCACCTTGTGCACGATCTGTGACAGCAAAAAGCTGGTCTATCAGCATTGTTTCTGCTGCTGATAATGCTAATTTTGTTGTTACCTCCGTATCAACAAGGCCACGTACCGCTAGGATAACGTTTTTATCCTTTGTTGTTGTCAGTGCATGTAAAATTTTATTTAATTGCTGTTCTAGTAAATGATAATTGGCAACCGTTAAAAACGGCTGAATTTTTTGTTGTTCCATTTGAAATCTCTCCTGTTTATTAGGCTATTTGATTACTTTTTGGCCTAAAGAGATCATTCAATTTCTGTTAGTTTATAACTTAATCTTGACCTCTTTGACCTAAAGAAGTCGTTCTAGAGCATGCATTACAAGTGAATGCGATCATTTAGATCCCTCCTTTAAAGGAAACGTTGATTTATATGGGTTTACATGAGGTTTTATAATAGGTTGAATTAAATAGGCAACCAATTTACATTAATTTGTTATAAATTATAAGTGTCTATAGATATAGTAACATGTGATTGCCCTAATTGCTCTTGAATTGTTTTGAAATTACTCCCTTTACAATGGTATAAGATGCAAAGGTTCATGCAAATTTATTAGACGAAATTGTTTGTCTATAATCAACATTTCCATCTTCATTATATGTAGGACACAATTTATTTTTCTTTTGATAGGCTAATTTTTGTAATCTTGATGTATAAGAATTAGGATTGTTTAATTAATTTTAATGAACTAATTATATTTCTACCATAAAAAAGAATAAAGTAAATTAGTGTAACATTTATAAAGAAATAAAGTATATTAAAGTTATTTTGAGTAATGCCATTTTTAGTAAATAGAGCAATTGCGGATGATAACTCATTCTCACCGATGTAACTTATAAAGGGGAATGGGGCTCCAAATCTGTTAGAACCAAAAGATGCAAAGAAAATGGACATTAAGCTCATTATAATGCTAATCCATAACAACGCCTTTTTGTTTGTACCTTGCATTAAGTCATCTCCTTTTATATTTTAACTACCCAGTATTATAATATAGTAAAAAGTTGAATGTGGTAATATTTTGGTAATTTATAATAAAATATTATCCAGAATGTTTATTGTAATTTTTATACATATTGATATTATAACAGCTTATGAAAATTTGAAAATTGATAAAGCATTGTTTATTTTCTGAATTGTTGAAAAGGTAATAAATTGGTATAATGGACTGAATTGGTTAATGAAGGGGGATTTATGATGAAACAGATGACTGAACGTAAATTAATGAATGCTTGGAGAATTTATACATTGTAGGAGGCACTATGCTATTAAATAAAGAAGGTTTTGATTTATGGGCCGATGGATACGACCAAACGGTACAACACAGTGAGGAAAAGTATCAATACCCATTTGCAGGCTATAAAGCGATTTTAAATAAAATTTTCAATGAAGTGATGGCTGTTCCCGCTTCCACAGTTTTAGATATTGGCTTTGGAACAGGGGTATTAACGGCGAAGCTTTATGAACAGGGGCATTCGATTTATGGCTTTGATTTTTCTGCGAACATGATTGCCATTGCCAAGGAAAAAATGCCAGAGGCTCACTTAATGGAGTGGGATTTAATGAATGGCTTGCCACAGGAGCTATTACAGCAGCCCTATGATGCGATTATTAGTACGTATGCGCTCCATCATTTTACAGATGAGCAAAAGTCTTTGTATATCACACAATTATTACAGCACCTATCACCAACAGGGAAAATTTTAATTGGCGATGTAGCTTTCCAGACAAGAGAGCAGCTGGAGCAATGTCGTCAAGATAGCAAGGGATACTGGGACGAGGATGAATTTTACTTTGTCCATGAGGAGCTAAAGGTTGCCTTACAGGAAATTTGTGAGTTAACATTTTACCCACTATCGCATTGTGGTGGAGTCTTTGTGATTAGTCGGAAGAATATAAATGCTGATTAGTGACCCCTTATATGGGGAGTTCGAGATAGATGGTTTGTTAGATGAATTGATTGTAAGTAAGCCAGTTCAACGCTTAAAGGAAATTCATCAGGCTGGGGCAGGCTTTCTAGTAAATAGCAGGTGGACTATTTCAAGATTTGAGCATTCTGTAGGTGTCATGCTGCTTATTAGACAGCTTGGCGGTTCATTGCAGGAGCAGGTGGCAGGCTTATTACATGATGTGTCCCATACCGCTTTTTCCCATGTGGTGGATGTTGTCCTTGAAAATGAGGCGGAAGATTACCATGAAGCGATATTCATGGATGTTATCAAACAGTCTTCGATACCTGCGATTCTTGAAAAATATGGCTACGAGGTAGAGAACATACTAGATACATCCAGATGGTCGTTACTTGAACAACCTGCTCCAGCATTGTGTGCGGATCGTATAGATTATACATTAAGAGATATGTATTTTTATGGAATTTTAGCCTTGGAAGATATCCAAAAATTTTTACAGGACTTATTCGTTTTTCAGGGGAAATTGTGTGTTAAAACGATTGAACGTGCAGAATGGTTTGTAAAAATTTATTATCAGGAAGTGTTAGATTTTTTCTTGCACCCTTTAAATATCTATGCGACAAGTTCGTTAGCGCATGTATTAAAGCTGTCACTAGCAAAACAAATTCTAACGCTTGAAGATTTCCTAAAGACTGATCATGAGGTATTGCAGCAGATGAAGGCTTCACATGATCGAGACGTTCAAGCTCTTGTACAACAATTACATGAAAATGTAGAGGTAAGAGAAGAACAAGCGAATTATGACATTCATTTTCGCAATAAAGTGCGACTCATCGATCCAGCTATCTATCATCAACAGCGACTATGGAAGGCGAGCGAGGTATCTAACTATGTCATAGCAATGAATGTCTCTGCTTTGGAAAGGTTTGAGCAGGGTGTTTATGTGAAAATAATCAATGAGGAGCTGTCATAGGGCAGCTCCTTTTCTTTAGGCAAACATGGATAAAATATATTTGCCAGAAAGCATAAATAGGGCATAGACAGCGAGCGCGCTCATAACAGAGATGCCTGGTTTAAACCAGCTTGTTAGGAGGAACGTGAGCACGGTAAATAACAGCATGCCAACCGCTCCAAATACCGTGTTTTGAAGAACAGTATGAAAGGTATCTTCTTTCATATTTTTCATTTGCATGCCCATATTAATGAGCGTCAATATCGGTAAGGCCGTAATAATACCTGATAAAAATAAATACTTAGATTGGCTAAGTAGTAGCGCTAGCACCATGATTGTGCCACCTACTAAAAAATAGAGAAAGTATAACATGGGATGCCCTCAATTAAATTCAGAATAGAGTAATAATACTGTAGAACGTAAGTGTTCACAAGTACCCATTGATACTATTTAGCAAGAAGCGCAGAAAGATAGATGTTTATGAAAAATAGATAGAATTTTTGGGAGGGGGTGAGTAATAATGTCCATTCTATCCTTTATGCTTTTATATGTAGTAGGCATACCAATCTCTACTCTGTTGCATGAAATTGGGCATGCATTGGGTGTTATAGTATGTTCAAAGGAACGAGCCCATGTTTATTTAGGTGCAAAAAATCTTCCTGAAAACTTGCGTATAGGTCGTATACATTTCCATATTCGATGGGGATTGTTTGGCTTCTGTACCCCACAAAAAGGGAGTAGCTTAACGCGCAAGCAGTCGCTCGGATTTATAGCGGGTGGTCCTATCATGACTTTAGCAGTATTACTTTTTGCCAGCTATCTAGCCCGTTATTTTGCTGCTTATGCAGGGATACACTATTTTTTCAATAGCCTTTTTTATTTGAATACTTTTCAATTTCTTGCAACAGCAGTCCCGCTAATTTATCCAAAATGGTATAAGCCCTATGCAGGTTTACCCTCAGATGGCTATCAGATGCTAAGCTTACTGAAGAAAAATATCTGAAAATAAAAACTTTAACGAGGTCACTTTTAATATATCGTTGTATACGATATAATCGTTTTGAACGATATATTAAAGGGGTTATTACAATGATTAAAGATATAAATGATTATTTTACAACGATATTCTATCATCTACATACAACCCATGAAGATGTTATTTCCCATCAGAGTGTGCGTATTTTGCAAATGATACAAAAGGAAGAGGAAGTGACGGTGCGTGATATAGCAGGGTTACTAAATATTTCTCCTAATACGGCATCAGAGCATGTGAAAAAGCTAGAGCGTCATGGCTGGGTGATGAAGGAGCGTGCAAGTGACGACCAGCGTAAGGTCATGCTACATTTGACAGCAGAAGGGCTACAAGTGTTGAAGAAAAACTCGGAGCTAGATGATGATAAGCTACAGCATGCACTTAATCAGCTAACTGAGCAGGAACAGCAAGCCATTCTACAGGCGTTTCGACGTCTAAGTGAGGTGGCAAAATAATGTATACATTCTTTAAAATTTTGAGTTCAGCAGCCATCATTGGCGTTGTGACGGAGGTTGCACGACGATTCCCTACCTATGGAGGAATTATTGCTGCGTTGCCATTGGTGAGTATTTTAAGCATTATTTGGCTGACAGTGCAAAGTGAGTCGAGTGAGCATATTCAACGCTTTACGGTAGGCGTTATCGTTGGCTTGCCCGCAACGATGTGCATGCTATTTGTGATTTACATGGCGATGAAATCCTCTGTACATATTGTACTAGCTATTGGACTTGGTGTGCTATCCTGGGCTGTATTTTTAGGCATACAAAAAGCGATTGCAGGGGTTTTTCATATTTCCATTTAAGAAGGAGTTTATAAAATGACGATTATTGCCATACATCAACTACCAAAACGAACTGTAAGCGAATTTTTTCAGGAACATTGGGGTACGACAGAGATGGTCATTTCCAGTGGCATTTATGATTGTAGTGAATTAGCGGGCTTTGCTTTTATGAATGAGCAACAAATGATGATCGGTTTAATCACCTATATCATGCAGGAAGAGGACTGTGAAATCATTTCGTTAGATAGTACGGTTGAGGGGAAAGGTATTGGTTCTGCTCTTGTGAAAGCAGTAGAACAAGCAGCAATGGAGCAGGGCTGTACAAGCATATCACTTATTACAACAAACGATAATTTGCATGCATTGAAATTCTATCAAAAACGAGGCTATTGTTTAATAGAAATACTGCGTAATGCAGTGGAAAAAGCAAGAGCCTATAAGCCTTCTATCCCACTCATTGGTAATGATGGTATTCCAATACGAGATGAAATACGTTTACAAAAACAACTTGACTGTCAATAAGTCAGGTTGTTTTTGTTATACTAGTTGGGAGGAAAGAGAGGGAAAGTATGAAAAAAATACTATTTATTTTAGTACTGAGTGTGCTAGTGGTCGGGGCAATCTTTATGATTTATCTCAAGAGCAATCCACCACTTGTTATTCAAAGCTATAGCAGCAAACAAGGCAATGAAGCAATCAAAATCATCGCACTTGAAAATACAGGGCTGCGTGAAATTAAGCTAAAGCAAATACTGGTGAATGATCAGCGTCCTGATAACACGAAGCTTGTAATAAGTATGTCAGAACCTTTTGAGGCGGAAACAAAGCTAGAGGGAAATGATCAACTATCTTTTCATAAATTAGCACAGCGAACGATCGTACCTCAAAGATACATAAATCAACAAGCTATTGGCGAGCAGCCACAGCATTATGCAGTACAAGTTCTAGCATCTAACAACCAGAAAGTAACGATACACTATGAATACTTAAAAATACCTTTTACGCTTACAGTTGAGCTTCAAGCCAACAAATAATCACTTTTTGTCTTATCCTTTATGCCTGTGTCAATTTCTAAGATTGTTTGGTGAAAAGCTCCTATCCCTCCTAGAACATGGTAATATTGTATTAACAGCAATTGTGATACTAGGAGGGACCTAATGGCATTTATCATCTTGGGTATAGTACTATTTATCTGTGTTATCACTGTGACATTAGTGTTTATGAAAAAGCTTTTAAAAAATGATATTATGCTTGAAGTGACAGCCACTTGTGAAGGAAAAAATGAAGACAATCAAGCGATTATGAAGATATATTTTAGGTATTCCATTGGACGTCTTGCCAGAAGGAAACGAGAAATGATAGGCAGTATTGAATGGTCTGAAGGGTGGATGCCTGTCAGCTATAATTTAAAAGAACATGGCGTGTATGATGAAGAACGACTTCTGTTTGCAACGAATGAGCAAACGTATTCCACCTTTGAAATCAATGCGACGAATGCGCTTGATGAGCAAGGACGTGGAGAGGGCTACGTGGTCCTTGTATTGGAAAAGCCAAATACCTCTCATATGTCCCGAGCGGGTGTTATTCTCGCTGTGACAGCCAATATGGTTACATATCAATTATCAGACTCGACTAGCTGGCACAATGATATGCTAGCGAACTAGCTATCCAATGTATTGGATAGCTTTTTTTGTATTTACAAGTAAAAATAGGCTGTTTATGGAACCAATTGCGGAAAATAACGTATAGAAAGAAGAAGGACTTGCAGGAGGAAGGAGGATATAGATGTCCGAACAACATAGCAAATACAATGATTCAAGGCTTGTCACAATAGATGAGCAAATATGTGCACTTTTGCAGCAACGAAAAGAGCAAGCTGCTCTTACTCCAGGCTTGCCTTCGGATGATACCATTTCGAAATGGGCACAGCAATATGGTTTCGATGATACTTTTTTAGCGTTGTTCTTCCAGTTGATTAAATCAGAAAAATACTATACTTCAAAGGTAGAACCTTCAGGCTTCCGTCACTATATCCCTGTATTGAAAACGGTAACAAAGGGAGAGCGTTTGTATACGGTTTCTTATGTTCGTCAATATGACAATGCAAGTGTGGTGCAATTATTAATCGATTGGGATGAGCAGCAAGAACCTCAGCTAACGATTCAGCAAAAATTAGAACGAAAACATTTTGGTCTATACATTGATGCGTCCTATGAATGCCGAAGTAAAGGTACAGGTGGCTCAAATGGACATGAAAGCAGTACGTATGTGGTGACACCACCCTTGCCAGATGATTTAAGGGGACTTCATTTTGTTTTTACAGAATACGAGGATGCCTTTGAAGAAAAGCCGACAGGGTGGGCTATCACCATACAAGGTTAGGGGGATATTTAATGAAAAAATGGATGTTTCCACTTGCCCTCATCATCCTATTGACAGCTTGTCAAAGCCCCAAGCAGGAGATACATTATATCGCCAAAAGTGAACATTGGAAAGCCATCTATCATAGTAATGGTGAGGTGGGCTTACGCTTATTTTATCTGGGAGATGATGATGATTTGGGGCCTTTAGAAATTACAATTGAGGGGACAAAAGAATCCCAAAATTTAAGTGATGTTCAGTTAAATAAAGATGGCTATTATTCCTTCACAAAAAAAGAAAGTGAGAAAATCTTTAAACGAGAAACAAAGCCAATGATCCATGTAGAATGGCAATCTGAAGATGAGACCTTAGAAGTGAAAAATCATTAGGAGATAATAATAAAATGCGAATTGAACAGCGCGAAGATATAGTGATTATTGATGGGCTAGAAATCATCGGTACGATTCAAAAAAATCAACAATGCCCGAGTTGTCAAAATTCCATCATCTATGATGACACGTTTGATAGTTATTTTTGTGCGATGTGTAATGAGTGGCAAGAGGAGGCATGTGATGACCCGCATTGTCACTATTGTGTTCAACGTCCAGAACGCCCATTGCAAGTCCGTCGCTAAATTTTTTTCTTTTTTAGTGTTTGACAAAGAATTCACTATTCGTTATAGTAATTAACAATTTCATACAAAATGAAATGGGCAATGATAAGGACAAGAGATGCGATTAACCATTTATAGAGAGGGGGGCCTTGGCTGCAAGCTTCCTAATGTCGTACTCCCATCTTACTACCTTGGAGCCGTGCTTGGAAACTTGCACCGTTTTTTGCGGCGTTACAGCAAAATCAATGAGCCACTAGCTTATAAACTAGTGGGAATTTGGGTGGAACCACGGGTAATCAACACATACTCGTCCCTTCTTAGGGGCGGA
The DNA here is from genome assembly GCF_001705465.1 of Lysinibacillus sp. AR18-8. Lineage (NCBI taxonomy): Bacteria > Bacillati > Bacillota > Bacilli > Caryophanales > Bacillaceae > Lysinibacillus > Lysinibacillus sp. AR18-8. Next base: position 318,914 of record NZ_MDGU01000006.1, on the reverse strand, counting down.
TATGTGTTTTTTTTATCTACACAATTATGCCAAGGTGTAATTGATTTTATTACTAAAAGGAGTAGAGAAACATGTCAAATCAACGTATTCACATTCAATTTCCAGATGGTCAACAACAAGCATTTACTAAAGGTGTGACACTAACCGATATTGCACAAGCGATTCGTCCAGAGCTTCGTAAAAAGGCAGTCGCAGGGAGTGTTAACGGAACCATCATTGATTTGACGCGCCCGATTATGGAAGATGCACAAATTACATTGTACGATGCAAGCTCAAAGGAAGGGATCGAGGTCATTCGCCATTCTACGGCCCATTTATTAGCTCAGGCAATTAAACGACTTTATCCACATGCACAATTTGGAGTAGGACCAGTCATTGAAAATGGCTTTTATTATGATATAGATATTGCTGATACACTGACACCGAGTGATTTACAGCAAATTGAAAAGAAAATGAAACAAATTGTACAGGAAAATATCCCGATTCATAGACGCGAGGTTTCACGTGAAGAAGCAAAGCAATTATTCGCCCATGATGCGTTAAAGCTAGAGCTGTTGGAGGCAATTCCTGTAGATGAGCTAGTTACGATTTATGAGCAGGGAGATTTTTATGATTTATGTCGTGGTCCACATGTCCCGTCTACAGGCAAATTACAGCATTTTAAATTAATGCATGTGTCAGGCGCTTATTGGCGAGGCGATAGCAAGAATCAAATGCTTCAGCGTATTTATGGCGTTGCCTTTGCTACAAAAGAGGAACTGCGCGATCATTTTATCTTCTTGGAGGAAGCAGAAAAGCGAAATCATCGCAAGCTAGGTAAAGAGCTATCGTTATTTATGTTTTCAGAGGAAGCACCTGGCATGCCCTTCTATTTAGCCAATGGTCAAATTTTACGCAATGAACTGGAATCGTATTTGCGACATTTACAAGCAAAATATGACTATAGGGAAGTACGAACACCGCTGATGATGAACCAACGCTTATGGGAGCAGTCAGGTCACTGGGATCATTATAAGGACAATATGTATTTCACACAGGTGGATGACCAAAGCTTTGCCTTAAAGCCGATGAACTGTCCTGGGCATATGCTGATCTTCAAAAATGCCTTACATTCCTATCGGGATTTACCTATACGTATGGCAGAATTTGGGCAAGTGCACCGACATGAATTTAGTGGCGCCTTGAATGGTCTGTTACGTGTACGAACTTTTTGTCAGGATGATGCCCATATTTTTGCAACACCACAGCAAATTGAGGATGAAATTGCACTGGCCTTAAAGATTATAGATGAAGTGTACAACGTCTTTGGATTTGCGTATACGATTGAATTATCGACACGACCAGATGATTATATGGGTGATTTGGCACTGTGGGATCAAGCAGAAGCAGCACTTGAAAATGTCCTAAACAATTTAGGTATTGCCTATACAATTAATGCAGGGGACGGGGCTTTCTATGGACCGAAAATTGACATCCATATTAAAGATGCGATTCAGCGCAGTCATCAATGTGCAACGGTTCAGCTTGATTTCCAGCTACCAGAGAAATTTGATTTAACGTATATTAATGAGCACAATGAAAGGGTGAGACCTGTTGTCATCCATCGTGCAGTGTTTGGCTCAATTGATCGCTTCTTAGGTATTTTAATCGAGCATTTTGGCGGAGCATTCCCAACTTGGCTGGCACCACAGCAAGTCCAAGTGATTGGAGTAGCTGAGGCACATCAAGGCTATGCCAAGAAAGTTGTTGAAGCTTTACAACAAGCAGACATCCGTGTGCAATTAGATGATCGCCAAGAAAAGCTCGGCAAAAAGATACGAGAAGCCCAATTGCAAAAAATACCATATATTGTGGTTATCGGTGATCGTGAGGTTGCCAACCGAACTGTAGCTGTTCGCAGACATGGTCAGCAAAATTCCACTGATAAGTCACTACAGCAATTAATAGAAGAAGTCACAACAGCCATTCAACAAAAAAGTTTAGCTTAATTCAAGTAAAGAAAGCTTGCGATGAATGTTCGTCATTCATCGCAAGCTTTTTAATTGTTAAGAAATTTTTACTTCTATTTTTTTGAAATGACTACTAGAATCTACATGGTGTGCATACAATGAATTAAAGGTGCTTGGAACTTTCTTGAAAATGCGAATGTCCCAGTATTACTTCTTGTGTTTCAGCGTCGATGACAAGAAATTTGCGATAAGATTCATCGGTATTGTGCTGAAAGGATGCTAAAAAATAAACTTGTCGATTGGGATGAATAAAAGTATGTTGAGAGAGGTCTATTGTTTTCTGTTTACCATCTGTTTGTAAATAAAAACGTTTTGTCGCATTTGCTACATCTTTAAAAGCCATCTTTTGACGAATATTCAATGAAGCATTGGTATATTCCTCATAAATCGCACGATTAAGCTGCTGATAAAATGTGTCCTCATCACGAAACGATTGAAATTGGTTGTTTGGGTATTGATATAGTGTATTTATTTCAGTTGGTGTGCAAAGTGTGGGTGATGTATGGTCTACTGAATGTTGAGGTGGCAATAATATTTTGGAAACAACCATAAAAGTTAAGATGAATACGTGCATCATTCAACCTCCAAATGTTTTCTTATCAAAAACATCGCCTACTTTTTCATTCTCTATACATTCTGAGAAATGGCTAGGTGAATGCATGTATCATCCCCGATAAAACCAGCCAATAAAACATGGCCTGGCTTTATCATATCTATACTTTCTTCTATTATATGCCTCGTTATGATTAGGAAGCTTGTGCTTGTTTTAAATATCTATTAAGTAAGACATCCAATTCTTGACTGTAATCTACTACAATAGGGTGGGTGAAACCAAGATCCTTTGCTTTTTTATACATAATTCTTCGTTTGATCTCAATTTCCGCCTTCAAGAATTGTTTAAGTAATAAGTTAACCAAGATATTTTCCTCCTAATTTTTTATCCATATTCTTGAAATAAATTTTTATGACCTCGATTCAACTTTTTCATTGTATATCACTTATATTAAAAAAAATGTCACATTGTGTATCGTTTCTTAAATTCGTAATTTAGTCATAGATAGGGTACTTCATCCTATTTAGCCTGGTTGAAAATTTTTATATATTATAGATAAAAATTACTGTAAAATTCCCCTTTTATAGAAATTAATATATGACTTAAAACCCTATTCATGTGCTGGATAGGGTTATTCACGTTCTTTGTTTTAGAAAATATTAAGGGGAAAATGGAGAAGTCTTAAGTCTTTTATACTAAGAAAAAAGTTGTGATTAGAGATTGAATTTTCCGATAATTAATCACAGAATTCATATCTTGTCACATTTTAGCAAATTCCCTTTTTTGTTGTTTAGAAATGGGGACATTTCATTGTCTATGGTGAAATGTTGAGAATTTTTGAAATTAATGGAATAATGGATGGTAGATGAGGTGATGTAGCGCATGGTGAAAAAACTGGTTTCCATCATTGCTTTTTTAAGTTTACTAACGGCATGTGAAAGGGAGAAGCCCTTACAGGAATCGACCATTGTGTATGACATGGATACGACATCGACATCCACTGAATTTAGCTATGTAGCCGATTTATCTTTGGAAAAAAGAGAGGCCTATCAAGCATTTTTAAACGATGGAGAAATTCGTCATTTGCAGACCTTTTCGCCAGAGGAAATGCTGCTAATTATGTTTGATTTAGTGGAGGAACCTCGTATGGATGCATTGTATGCGATTACTTACAGCAATGATGCATTCCCCACAAAAGAATTGTTTGAGCAATACTATACGGATTCACTTGCAGGTGATTTGCTTGTTACCTATTTCATGTATAGATTTTATGATCGAATAGTGATTAATGAATCGAGCACCCCTGATTTACAGGTCGTTCAACTGGAAATTTCCGTTGGGAGTCAGCGCTACATAAAAACATACGCCCTGCAACAGCAAGAGGGGATTTGGAAGGTTCATTTAGCTAAAGATCAAAGAGGAGAAACAGATGACTGAAATTTATTTTGTTAGACACGCACATGCTCATTATTCAGAGGATGAATATCATCGTCCACTATCTGCTCAGGGACAAAGGGATGCAGAGTGTGTCACAAATCTTTTGAAGCATCAACAAATCGACGCAGTTTATGCTAGTCCTTATCGTAGAGCCATTCAAACAGTGGAGGGGATTGCACAGACTCGTCTTTTACCCGTTCAAACGATAGATGCTTTAAAAGAAAGACAACTTGCTACTGGGAAGCTGGAGGATTTTCATGCAGCAGTTCAACGGGTGTGGCAGGAGCCAAGCTTTGCATGGGCAGGTGGGGAGTCCAATCAACAGGCAATGGCTCGCGCTATTCCAAGTTTGCGAAACATCCTTCTCACGCATCCACAGGAGTCTGTCGTTATCGGTACACATGGCAATATCATGGCATTGATGATGCAATATTTTGATGCCCAGTACGATTATGCATTTTGGCAAACGTTAAGTATGCCAGATATCTATCGATTAACATTTCAAGGGCTATCCTTACAGGAAGTAACACGCGTGTGGCAAGAGGACTGAACAAAAAAAGAGATACTACAGCAATCATAGTATCTCTCTTGTGCTATTCTGTTAATTCCTCTCCCAATCGGAGCGTAAGAGGCCAAATAAAACTACGTCATGGAATGTACCGAAGCGGAAAATTTCTTGGCGTAAAATGCCTTCTTTTGTGAAGCCACATTTTTCATAGGAGCGAATAGCTGCTGGGTTAAAGCTAAAAACCTGAAGCTTGATTTTCTGAACAGCTATATATTGGAAGATAAAATCAATAAGCGTTTTCATTGCATCCGTGCCATAGCCCTTGCCGTGCCACTCTTTCCCAATTGAAATGCCCACTGAGCAAGTGCTATTTTGCCAATTCACTGCATAAACGCCACAGGAGCCTATTAACTGTTGTGACGCTTTTTCATAGATACCGAAAAAGTATTCCTCCTTCTTTCCGCTGATACTGTTAAAGAAAGCGGTGTGATCCTCTACAGTTTGTGGAAAGGGAATCTCATCATTAGCAAGTAGCAAAGAGGTGATTTCGCTTTCGATTGCTATAAAAGCCTCTAGGTCAGCAGTAGTCATTTGTTGTAAAGTGATCGATTGACCTGTTAAAAATGTTTTCAAATAATGTTCCATTATTGTATTCTCCCTTATATAAGGGCTGCAAGTAGCGTTACAACCCTACGATTGTTGGTAATATTTTCACGTCTACTGCATCTTTCACACTCATAAACCCACCCCTTTTTTGTGCATACTTCCATAGTAGCATGAGGGACTAAGAGAATGGAAGAAATTATGTTAAAATATGTCATAGTTAAAGAGAGAGAGGGATTAAGATGCGCACAACATATTTTGCGAATTTATTACAATACTTACCACAAGAAGAGCAGCAACAATTACAACAGGCTTTTGGTGCTTCAGAGACACAAATTCAGGCCTTGTTAGAAGTATTTCCGAACTGCCCACAAGCTTTGGTGGAGCTATTACAGGATGTCAATGGTACATATTATTGTCAGCATGGGCAAGAAACGATCTGTGTTTTAGTGCTAGGCTCTGATTTAGGGGATTATCCGTATTATTTAAAGTCGGTGGAGCAAATCGTGAAAGATTATCATGATAAACGTGAAACAATTTATGAGCGCTATCAGGAATTTTTAGCGTATGTGGAAGTAGATGAAAAGATTAATATGCATGTCCCGTTAAATGAACGGCTATGCTTTGCAGATTGTATGAATAATGGGGGCACATCAAGCCTATATATTGATTTTACGCCAAATGAAGCGGGACAAGTTGGCCAGGTGGTTCGTTATGTCCATGATCCTGATAGCTTTGAGGTAATTGCAGCTTCGTTTGAGGATTATTTACAGCAACTTATAGAGGGAGAATATGAATTCACCGCTATTTACGAGGAGGAATTCGAGTGACTATGAAGCTCATGTTCTATGAGGACGAAGCACAAAATTTAGTAGAACAATATACCCTAACAGAAGAGCAGCTACGCTATACAAAGTCTCCAAAAGAAAGCATTGCACTTGCTAAGCAGGATAATAGTCGGCATGCCATTTTAGCAATGGACGGTAACAAGCTAGTCACGTTCTTTGTCTTACATGAAAAAGAGGGGGTGACGCCTTACTCCTCCAACGAACAGGCGCTATTAATCCGTTCCTTTTCCACTGATTTTTATGAGCAGGGCAAAGGCTATGCCAAGACAGCACTCCAATTATTGCCTGACTTTGTTCGCAAGCATTTCCCATACATCAATGAGCTGGTGCTCGGGGTCAATGTACCAAATAGAGCTGCTCAAGAACTTTATAAGCGATGTGGCTTTGTCGATGAAGGCAGACAGGCAATGGGACTTCGAGATGAGCTAAAGGTGATGAGCTACTATATGAAGGAGGTTGAAAATTGAGCCATCATATAATTGAAGCAAGAATGGAGCATTTACAAGCACTTTGTACAATCGATCAAGAAGTAATTGGAGATTCATCCAGAGCGGAAGAAATTCAGCAAGCTATCAAAGAGAAACGCTGTTTGCTATACCAATCCGCCGATACCATTGGGGGGTTTTTGCTATTTAGCAATGACTTTTTTGGCTATAGCTTTATTTCCTTAGTCATTGTCAAGCCGTCCGAGCGCAGAAAGGGGATCGCATCTGCCTTAATGACCGCTTATATCCAAATGGCTAAAACAGCAAAGGTTTTCTCCTCTACAAATCAGTCCAATAGGCGTATGCACCAGCTTTTTCATAACCTAGGCTTTGTCAAAAGCGGTTTTATCGACAACTTGGATGAGGGAGACCCGGAAATTATTTATATGAAACAAGCCTCACCACAAACATAGGGTGAGGCTTTCGTTTATTTTTTTGCTTTGATGAATAAAAAGGATGGTCTGCGTAGCTCCTTTTCAATAGAAGGAAGCTGTTGAATGGCTGCTGTGCTTGGAATTGGTTCTACGATTTTATCAATGGTTAACCCATGGGTAATCAATGTATTGACCAGTGTCGCTATAGTGCGATGATATTTGACAACACCATCCACCAACCATGTTTGCTCACGCAAGCCTTCTTCCTGGTAATGATCCACAGCATAGTGCAGACGTTGATGATTGTCATCATATACCCAATTATCATCTGTTGTATGACGAGCTGTAGCAATAGGATGCTCTACAGAGAAAATAAATACACCGTTAGGACGTAGCATGTGAGCAATTTGACCAATGACCGCATCGAAATCTTTGACATAATGAAGAGATAGGGAGCTGGTTATACAATCAAAACTAGCCGAAGGAGCCTCATAATCCTCTATTGCCTGTAGCTGATAGTCAATTTGTGAGTGGGCATGCTCCTGTTTAGCGACGGACAGCATATTGCTCGAAACATCTAATGCGGTTACGTGCTTGGCTTGATGGTCGATACAATACTTGGCGAAATCCCCCATACCACAGCCAATATCGAGTACCTGTAAATTTGTCAACGGTGGAAGTAAAGCCTTCATCGTGGGCTGCTCCAAAAGACGGTTATAATTAGATGCTTTTTGTCTCAATGTCTTGTAGTGATGAAAAAATATCGGATTATCATAAATATTTTGTTTCATTAAAAGCCTCCAGTTTATGAAACATAACGTTATGTTATTTGTGCGCATCATTATTGTCCCATGTAGATAGAAAAAGAAATAGACTTTTATTACAATTTTTTGTAAGATGTAGATAGAGGCATACCATTTTTTGATACAGTTATCTTCCATTTAATGGGATATTTTATCGTTCCCTCTACATAATGATTGATCCTACCAAGCACATCCCCATTTCCATGTCATAAAAATGTAACAATTTGAAAAAATAAAAATATTTAAAGGGAAAACATGGCACTTCTTACACGCTATAACGTTCTTACTATTTGGAAGCATATTCCGAAAAAGAGACGTTGGAGGGATTCTATTGAATCAAGAAAGTTTATTATCCATTAGTAGCAATGCCTTATTTATTGCCTTTATTCTACTACTCATTGCTATTGTGCCATTAGGGCTAGCAGTCAAATCAAAGAGAAAAACATTCGGTAAGCTAGGACTATTGCTCACTTATATAGCCTTTGCCCTACAGCTCGTGTACTTTGTTGTCAGATGGGTGGCGGTTGACCATGCACCTGTCAGTAATATGTATGAATTTATGACGTTCTTTGGCATCATGCTTACAGGAAGTTACTTAATTATCCATTTCTTATATAAGCAAATCGTGGTTGGCTTATTCACGATTCCTGTATCCTTAATCATCCTTGGTTATGGAAGCGTTTTCGCGAAGGAAGTATCGCCGCTTGTTCCATCATTACAAAGTCACTGGTTAACAATTCATGTCATGACTGTGGCCTTTTCTAGTGCCATTTTATCTGTATCCTTTGCTACAGGTTTAATTTACTTATTAAGAACGCTGGATGTTTCCAAAAAATCTATCAGTACATACGGGCTTGAGTTTGTGTTGTATTGTTTGGTGGTTGTCATTGGCTTTATTGGCGTATCGACGTTTTTCAGCCTTGCCACAGAAGATGTGCAGGTACAATTCGATAATGCACAGGGACAGCAAGAAAAAGCCACTTACTCCATGATGCCCCTGATTGTAAGTAAAGGAGCCGTCACCGAGAATGGTGAAGCAATCGGTGGTGTCGAAATCACAAATAAAATAGATGCCAAGAAATTAAACTCGATTGTCTGGGCATTTATCGTGGGTACTATTTTATATGGTGTCATTCGATTCATCACAAGAAAATCAGTGAGTGCCTTATTAAAGCCATGGACAAGCCGCGTACAGCCACAATTAATGGATGAGATTTCCTATCGCGCAGTTGTTATCGGCTTCCCATTATTTGCATTAGGTGGCCTGCTATTCGCCATGATTTGGGCGCAAATTGCCTGGAGTCGCTATTGGGGCTGGGACCCGAAAGAGGTGTGGGCATTAATTACCTTTTTATTCTACGCAGCCTTCCTCCATTTTCGCTTATCCAAAGGCTGGGAAGGAGAAAAAACAGCCTGGTTGGCCATCATCGGCTTCGGCATTATTGTGTTCAACCAAGTATTTGTCAATCTAGTCATTGCCGGCTTACATTCCTATGCCTAGTTAGAGGTAGGGGGGTCTTGACTCCTAAGTGATCCTGACTGAGTGAGGAGGAGCCCGCTCTAAAGTGAGGAGAGAGCGCCCAAGCTAGTCAGGTAATCGCTCCAAAGTGAAAAGAAAGCGCTCAAACTAGTTAGGTAACTGCTCCAACTAGTCAGAGAACCTCTTAGCTTTGGCCATCCTTTTCTTCTTATTAAAATATTCAACCGAAAAAAGCATTACGAAATGCATGTAGCACTTCGTAATGTTTTTTATTAATTATTTTTTGCGAAATAGTCTAGCGTTGCTTGACCTAAAACGTTGGCGGCAATTCGTAATGAGCGTTCGTCGATATCGAATTTCGGATGATGGTGTGGATAGACTTCCTCCCAATCAGGGTTTTTCGCCCCTGTGAAGAAAAACGCACCGGGGATTTCCTCTAAGAAATAGGCAAAGTCCTCACCGCCCATATTGGGATCAACTATTTCAACAGTCTCAACATCTGCAATTTTCTCTGCGGACGCCATTATATGCTCAGTCTCTGCATCATGGTTCACAACAGGCGGATAGCCTCGCACATACTCATACTCGTAATCGGCTTTTGTTAAATAACAAGTTGCCTTTAAAAGCTCTTCGATTTCATGCTCTAACAAACTACGCTCCTCCTCGTGGAAAGTGCGCACCGTACCCTTCATGTACACTTGATCAGCAATGACGTTGAATGGATTTAATGCCTCAATATGGCCAATTGATACTACTGCTGGACGTAATGGGTTGATGCGACGTGCCACAAGCTGCTGTAAATTTGTAATAAACTGAGCTGCAAGGACAATGGAGTCCTTGGTGTCACTTGGGTTTGAACCATGGCCGCCCTTGCCTTTTATCGTTATATAAATACCATCTGCTGCAGCCATTAATGGTCCTTTAGCTGTTTGCACTTTGCCAAGATCAGTGGGTGCCCATAAATGTGTCCCAAAAATAACATCTACACCTTCTAAGCAGCCATCTCTAATCATCGAAATAGCTCCACCTGGCGCAAGTTCCTCAGCATGTTGATGAATAAAGACGATTGTTCCTTCTAAATCATCCTTCATTTGATTAAACGCCTTCGCTAAGATTAAGAGGGAAGCTGTGTGTCCATCATGGCCACAAGCATGCATACGCCCTTTAATTTTCGATTGGAAAGGTAAGCCGGTTTCTTCCGTAATGGCTAAAGCATCAAAGTCTGCTCGTAACGCTACTGTTTTCCCTGGTTTTCCACCAACTAGCTTTGCCACAACTCCATTGCCACCTACACCTTCACGAACCTCATGACCTAATGCACGATGAAAGGCAGCAATGGTTTTTGGCGTTTCAACTTCCTCAAAGGAAAGCTCAGGATTTTCATGGAAATGACGACGAAGCTGTATTGTCTCTTCTTCATAATGTTTTAATAAATCTGCTAACTGTTGTTGTAATGTTGTCATTCTCTAACACTCCTTATTTTAAGTAAATATAATCTCCAGGGCCAAGCGGTAAACCTAGTAGGAACCAAATGGCGAAGAGGATAATCCAACCGATTGCGAAAAACACCGAGAACGGTAATAAAGAAGAGATAAGCGTACCAATTCCGATATTTTTATCATAGCGCTTTGCAAATGATAGTAAAATCGCGAAATACGGTAACATAGGGGTAATTGGATTTGTAATCGAATCCCCTACACGATAGGCCATCTGCGTAACCGCTGGGGAATAGCCTAAGTATAAGAACATTGGTACGAAAATTGGTGCAAGTAAAGCCCATTTTGCAGAAGCACTGGCGATTAATAGGTTGACAAAGGCACATATTAAAACAAAACCTATCATCATTGGTAAACCTGTAAAATTCAATGCTTGTAAAAGCTCTGCACCTTTAATGGCTAAAATAGAACCAATATTGCTCCAGTTGAAAAAGGCAATCATTTGTGAAGCGGCAAATGCTAATACAATAAATGGTGCCATATCTGCAATGGATTTAAAAATTTTCTCTGCAACTTCCTTATCGTTTTTAACCTCCTTCGCTGCTATCCCATAGGCAAGCCCAGGTAATAGGAAGAAGAATAACATGATAGGTACAATGCCTGCCATGAAAGGTGAGTTTAAAAAGCCACCTGTGGCAGGATCTCGTAAAAGACCGTTCGACGGTATGACTGTAAAAGCAATGACTAAAATATAAACTAGCGTTACGATTCCAGCCCACTTTAATCCTCTCTTCTCTAAAGCTGTCAATGGCTCTAGCTTTTCAATTTCACCGTGAAAAGAACCAAAGCGAGGCTCTGTAAACTTCTTTGCAACCCATGTACCAATAATGACTAATAAAAACGTCGAAGCAATTAAGAAATAGTAGTTCATCGTTGCACGACCAGTGTACGCGGGGTCTGCTATTTGTGCTGCTGATTCTGTAATCCCTAATAATAATACATCTAGAGAGCTAATTAATATGTTCGCACTGAAGCCTCCAGCTACAGCTGCATATGTAATAATTAAGCCTGCTAATGGATTTCGACCAATACTCATAAAAATCATGGCTGCAATTGGTGGTAAAATGATAAATGCCGCGTCAGCCGCTAAGTTACCAACTAAACCTGTAAAAATGATAAAAGGTACAATTAATTTTGTAGGTGCTGACATCACAATTTTCTTCATGACAGCTGAAATTAAGCCTGTTTGCTCAGCTAAACCAATACCAATCATTGTCACGATTACTAGCCCTAATGGAGCGAAGCCTGTAAATGTTGAAACCATCTGCGTTAAAATTAAGATAAGTCCTTCTTGACTTAGCAGATTTTTTACTTGAATGACATCTTCGGTCCCGGGTTGAACTGCTGAAATACCGAGCATGGATAAAACCCATGATAAAACTAGTACTACACCTGCTAGAATAATAAATAACGTGATAGGGTCCGGTAGCTTATTACCTGCACGCTCGATTTTATCTAACATATTGTCAATCCAAGATTTTTTCTTAATTGTTTGTGAATTCCCTTGCATAAATTTCATCTCCTTTTATACTTTATTAGACTTAACCTTTAAGAATCCAATGTCTCTATTTTAAGACATTGAAAATCTATGTCCTTTATACAAAGAAACCATATTTTCTGACTATTTTCAATATTTATTTTTTATTAAGGAGCTATATGTATGTATAAAATTAATGTTTTTACCGCAAAACGCTCACTTTCATGGGTTCAACAGCTTGAAAAAATTAAACCCTCTTTTTGTGAATTTCATTACTATGCTTATACTGATTTTGAACATTTGAATGAGCTTTTAGAAAAGTATTTGGAAGGGGGAGATGGAGCGCTTTTTAGCGGACAAATTCCATATTTTTATGCTCAAACGCATTTTCAAGAAGCAACGGTACCTATGCATTATTTTGATATTTCAGAGCGTGATTTTTACCGTACCGTTACGGAGCTTTTTTATGAGAAAAAGATTGCTATGAATCGCATTGCCATCGACTTTTGCTATGAGGAAAACGGCTATTTGGGCATTCATGAATGGTCGATAGGAAAAAAACCTTATCTTTTTAGCCAAACGATGAGCGAGTACGCAAGTAGCGATATTGTCGATAAAGCTGCTGAATGGCATCTACAATTGCATAAGGAAAACAAGGTTGATTTGAGCTTTACCCGCATTGCAGAAATACGTGAGCGCTTAGCTGATCAAAATATACCATTTATCGCTTTTTACCCGTCTCAATATGCAATGCAATTAACATTAGATCATTTTCTCAATCAACTGCGAATTCGACAGCTTAACCAAAATAAAGTAGTGGTAGTGCATATTTTAATTCCGATCGATAAATCGAATATAGAAGACCTAGAATATCGGCAAATTGCCTTATATAAAACTATATTAGATTTCAAACAACTGTATGCTAGCTCATTTATCGTACATCGTGAGGCATCCTTTATTGCAATTATCACGACGTATAAGCAATTTTTAAGTACAACGAATCGTTATTCACATTGTCATTTAGTTGATTTTTTAAATGAGAAGCTATCGTTTCCTGTCAGAATAGGGTGGGGAATTGGTGACTCTCTAATTGAAAGTCAGGAGTTTGCTAAAAAAGCCGCAACCCTCTGCTCTTCAAAGGAAACACAGGGATACATTATTGAAAATTCACGAGAAATCGGGCCTTTACTATATGGAACGATGCTACAGTTTGACGATGAAAAACAACAGCATCTAAAAAATTTAAGTACGACATATGATATTCCCTTATTACAATTACAAAAAATAGAAGCGATGCTGGAAAAACTAACGACAACGATTGTTAGTGGGGAACTGCTCAGCACACATCTCGGCATTACTGTACGCTCTGCAAACCGCATTTTAAAGCAGCTCCATGAGAAAAATTTAGCACACGAATTACCAAGCAACACGTCCACCACGCGTGGACGCCCAAAAAAGTATTATCAAATTCATTTATATTAGTCAGGATGGAATGGCTCATACGGTGGGGGCTACCTGTGCAAGTTGATAGGATGAATAAATCCTGACACAGGAAAAAGAGACATCCATTTACGAATGTCTCTTTTTATATGCACGTCTATGTTAAGTGAAGATTATAGTTTCACTACATTCGTTGCTTGAGGTCCACGGCTGCCTTCTTCTACGCCGAATTCAACTTTTTGGCCCTCTTCTAAAGTTTTGAAGCCATCAGATTGGATAGCTGAGAAATGTACGAATACATCATTGCCACCTTCAACTGCGATGAAGCCAAAACCTTTTTCTGCGTTAAACCATTTTACTGTACCTTGTGTCATGTAAACACCCTCCCAAAAAAATTCAACAATCAATTGCTTCTATCACATATAAAAAACGTATTCAAAAGCTCGTATTACTTTTGAATACGTGTTTTTAATCATAGCAATGAAGTAATGTAATTATTACCCTTATTATAGTACAGAATTGTTTGTATATCCAGTAAATTCCGTTTTTAGTAAGGAAAAATTTACATTTGTAATCTAATAGTAAAGAAACGCTATTTCCTCATTATTTAATCCATGCTTTTTCCTTCGCAACAATGACAGCCTCTGCCCGCGATTCTACATTCAGCTTGACGAATAGCTTCGATAAATAGTTCTCCACCGTGCGCTGGGTGACACCAATTGCAGAGGCGATGGCTTTATTTGTACAGCCTTGGGCAACGAGCTGTAGTATTTCCTGTTCCTTATCGCTCAGTAGAACCTCCTGCTGCACATTCGGCAGGTTGGTGCGTTGCTGTACAAAGTCTAAGAAATCGGCTGCCAGTAAAATCTCACCTCTTATGGCTGCTTGAATGGTTTGGATCACTTGCTCCTTTGTCGCTAGCTTTGATAATAGACCGTCAATTTTTTTCTCAATCAATAGCTCATAATAATCGGAAAGTTCGTAGCCTGTGTAAAGAATAATCAATGCATCTGCTTGTTTTTTCTTAATCATCTCTGATAGTTGAATGCCGTTGATTGGCTTCATATTAATATCAATGAGAAACAACTGAAAGGTAGCTGTATCCATTCTTGATAAAACGGCTGCGCAATCCTGTTCTGTTTCGATTTGAACATTGGCTAAATCCTGCAACAATGTTTTCGTACCATCTAAAACGACAGGATGGTCATCTATAATAAGTATGTTCATCATATGAATCCCCGTCCTCTTGTATTTGTATATAAATATGCATGCCCTCGTTAAGGCTCGATTGAATGGTAATGTCACCATTAAAAGCACGGACACGTTCGCGAATGCCATTAATGCCCATTGATGCAGAGGACTGTATTAAATCGTCAATGTCGCAGCCTATACCATTATCATCGTATCGAAGGATAAAGCCTTGAGGGATTGCTTGTAATTGAAGCGAAACCTCTGTTGCTTCAGCATGCTTGATTGCATTATTTAACAGCTCCTGAACAAGACGATAGACTACGAGATGCAGGGTGACATCCTGAAATTCTACACGATCAATTTGGGCGCTTAATAAAAAATCAGCCCTTATTTTTACCTTTTGAATGAGTTTTTTTAATGCCATTTGTAAACCAAAGGTATCCAATAGTGGGGGACTTAAGTTCTCGCAATATTCTCGTAAGTCCTTCGTTGCATTCAATAGCTGCTCGCGTATAGCTAGCACGGTCTCCTTCTGAATAGTAGGGGAGCCAGCTAGGACATCAAGCTCTCTGGCTAAATGAAGCTGCTCCTGCAAAATGGTATCATGTAATTCCTGTGCTAAAATACTCTTTTCCTTCTCAATAATATTCCATAGCAATTTATCGAGCCAAGGAAGCGGTGTATCGCTGGTATTTTTTATATGCTGAATTTCACGCACTAAATCCTCAATTTGCTGTAAGTTATTGATAAACATGGACACATACAGTGCAAGCAATTCTAACCAAAGTAGCTCTTCCTTTTGCAGAGCATGGCGTATTTCTAACATAATCTTTTCCTCACCAGCATCATGTAACAGTAATTGCGGATAGTAGCTTACATGCTGTGGAGAATCGTCTGTTATTGTCCGGATATGAAACGCTGTGGTTCCAAGCTTCTCGGTGATTTCATATTTAAAACGATCCAATAATTCTTGTTGGTTTTTTGCTTTGCCCATACGCTGAACGGCTGCATATAAATTATGTACATAATTTCCAGTAGAAGAGAAGATAATTTTTCGATACTTAAAATCAATGCGTTCTTTTATATAAAAGCTTGCAATGATCACCATAAAGACAAGTAAAAAAATACTTGTGACATGGACGATGGATAGCTCCCCCATGAATAACAGGGCAATCCCTGCTGTCAACAGAAGCGCACTGAAAAAGGCTAGCGTTGAATAATAGCGTAATCGTGATAATTGGTATTCAATATCGAATAATCGTTCGTTCACCTGAATGAACAGAAAAGAGAACGGAATAAATAATAAAAATAATGCGGCGATTTCAGCGTGTAATATCGGCTTATGTCCTAATATTTCAGGTGTAACGAAGAATAATAAAAAAGGTAAAAACGGCACGATAAAGGCAAGCGCAATTAAACGAATTTTGGCCAATTTAGTACGTAAATAACTCGTTACTAAAATAAAAATTGCATAGACTACCAGGACAGCAAATAAACTTAGGTTCAATATAGGTGTGAACTCACGTAATGATGGCTCAATTTCCTCCATTAGATAAAAGCCAGGGATGAACAGTATTAATAAGTACAGCCATTTGCTGTGAGGGTAGGTCCACTTAATTTGTAGGTATTTGAAAAAGTGTTGTAAAAAGTGAATAAAGAGAACCATGCATAAAATAATACAGCTACTAATGACAAACATCCCAATCATATTTCCTCTAGCTGATGCGCCAGTACTGATATAGGCGGTCGAACAAGTTAATAAAAATAGGATCAATAAAAATGTTGAAAGATTATTTTGATTGCGTCGCCAAACATAAAGTGCGACACCAAAAGCTAGGAAAAAATAAAAGATAGGGAACAAAATTTGCAAATATAATTCTTCTGGCATGTCTCGATGTTTGACAGCAATGGTTTGAATACTCTTATCAGCCTTTTGGATCGTTAATGCATTGGCGCTTCTAATGATCATTTGCTGTTGAACGTAGCGATTCTCCATGGCAGGCTGCCCATCGATAGCCACAATAATATCCCCTTTTTCTATATTTTTTTGCTCTGCCCATAGAGGGTAATAGCTATCCACAAAAACAGGCTGACCGTTTGTCGTATCGAGAGTGAGACTCACAAAGGGTGTTTTGATGGTAATACCTAACACATAAATACCGAGTATTAAGTATGTAAGAAAAATACAATAAGTACATTTTTTCATTGTAAAACCTCTTATTTGCTTATGATCATAATCTCCTATATATTATCGCTAATTATTGATAAATTTGGAATACCGAAATAACGAGTTTCGGAAAACCACTATTGTTTTTTCGGAATAACGAAATAGTGTTTTCGGACATGGCTATGATAGGGTAAATTTAATCATTAGTGACGATAGGGGGACTTCTGCGTGAAAAAAGGCATTTTAACACTTTTACTTTTTTTTCTCATCGCTATGATCACCATTCCATTGACCCCGAAGGCCAAAACGGTGAATCAGGATAAAGTCGAGGTAGAAATTGGTCTCATAGGTAGTGATCATCATTTTGTCTATAAGATTCCGAAGCATTTACATAAGGATATGCCCTATACAGAAATGAAAAATGGCATTCAAGCTTCCTTAGCTAATCATTGGAAAATTGGTGAGACTCGTTATGAGGCCAATAAATCCGATGTTGCCTATACCTTTTATATTCAGGATTTATTTCAAGAAAAGCAGGATGGTCAGCTAAAAGTAGCCATTCCCTATCGTCATCTAGTAGGGATGTTTGGCGAGCAAGATCCTATTCAATTGCGTATTTTAGCAAGTAAATTATCCAAGTGGACTGTCAATACAAAGGATTGGACAGCGCTTGGCTTTATGGAGCCCTTTACTTTTTTAAGTGAACGTGAATATGTCTATGAGGGAGCAGTCCAAGAGTTATTAAACCAAAGAGTGGGCCATTTTGATGGCACCATTCAAAAAAGTCAGTTGCTTTTATACAGTGTCATTTATTTTTGCTTTATGGCTATCCAACTGCTTGCTTGTCTTATTTTATCCAGACGGTTAAAAAGGAAAATCATTAAAAACCCAGACAATATGCATCAGTTCCGTAAACTCAATTACCTGTATCAATTGGTGCCGATTTTGATCATTGTCGCACAAATCGTGTTCCTTGTATTATCGGGTCTGATTACAGCATTTGGATTATACTTTAGTCCTGGCATTGATTTATTAGTGATTGTTGGACCTGTTTTATTAAATATCATCCTGCTGCCCACTTTTTTCGTCACAACAGAGAGTGAAATTTCAAGGGAGCTCAACAATAATTCGTTGTGAAATGGTATAATGATCAACAGCAAACTTGAAGGAGCTGTTGAAGAAAAATGACGCATCCAGAATTCGCGTACTTAAATTTACTACAACATATATTAGAAAATGGCACAAAGAAAGAGGATCGAACGGGGACAGGTACATACAGTGTCTTTGGGTATCAAATGCGTTTTGATTTAAGCAAAGGTTTTCCTCTTCTAACGACAAAGCGTGTGCCCTTTAAGCTTGTAGCAAGTGAATTATTATGGTTCATTAAAGGGGATACCAATATCCGTTACCTATTGCAGCATAATAACCACATCTGGGATGAATGGGCATTTAAAAAATGGGTGGAATCTGATGAGTATAAAGGTCCTGATATGACAGATTTTGGTCGACGCTGTTTAGTAGACGAGTCATTTAACGCATTATATCAAAAAGAACTTGCCTCATTTTGTGAACGTGTCTTAACAGACGATGACTTTGCACAGCAATACGGAGATCTCGGAAATGTCTATGGCAAACAATGGCGCCATTGGACAACCTCTGATGGCGAGAGCCTTGATCAGCTACAGGATGTCATTCATCAGATTAAGCATCAACCTGATTCACGCCGTATCATTGTCAATGCATGGAATCCTGAGGATGTCATTAATGCGGGCGCAAAGGGCAGTAAAGCTGCATTACCACCGTGCCATGTGATGTTCCAATTTTATGTAGCAAATGGTAAATTAAGCTGCCAGTTAATGCAAAGAAGCCTTGATACATTATTAGGCTGTCCATTCAATATTGCGTCTTACGCCTTATTAACACATTTGATCGCACATGAGTGTGGCCTAGAGGTTGGCGAATTTATTCATAGCATTGGGGATGCACATATTTATGCAAACCATGTGGAGCAAGTGAAAGAACAGCTATCACGTGAGCCAAGAAACCTACCAACATTGCACATCAATCCAAATAAAGCATCCATCTTTGATATAGAGCTTGAGGATTTATCGATTGAAGGATATGATCCACATCCTGCGATTAAAGCACCAATTGCCGTATAATGCTAACAGCAGCCATTTTGGTTGCTGTTTTTTCAAACAAAGATCTAGGTCTAACTATTTGTTTTACGAAATAGGAGTTGGATGACTGGATGAAAAGAAATTAATTATAGTTATTATGGTATAATTAGCATTATTTGGTATAATGGGAATAGTCCATTATATTGTAGGGGTGATAGTTGTGAAAAATACAATGGTACTTCTAGTAGATGAATATGATCGACAGCAAAGCGAGCCAGAACAAAGCATGGGTTCTGTGCAACATGCATATTCTTGTAACAAGATCGAATTGTCGCAGCAGCAAATTCAAGAAATGATGCAAATCATCGAAGAGATTCGTTTGAAAGGTTATAAAGATACACTATAAATGTAAGCGCCTCCTAAGCTATAATGGCTATGGAGGTGTTTTTTTATGAACGTTATTTTTATCGATTCTTATTCTGGGGAAGAGCTGCTACATATGGTGTCACAAGATGTAGCAGGCATTTTGGCAGCAGCGCAAGGAGAAAGTGTGACATTTCCTGTAGGTCACTTTAAATATGAATTTCATAATTTAGATTTTTATGAGGACAACGGTCAAATACGACAGGAATTAGTCATTTACGTAAAAAAAATATAAGCGATACATTAGCAACAGCATAACGGGGAACAATATATACAGGTGACAGGGCTTGACTTTTTTCTGCACCTGTAACTATAATAGTTACAACAGGTGGTGATACATATGGTGAACAGTCGATTTTCGGTGGCGATCCATATTCTTTCGCTCATTGCTACAACCTCTGATAAAAGTCTCCTTACGTCCGATTTTATAGCTGGAAGTGTGAATACCAATCCAGTAGTCGTAAGAAGAATGATTGGTGTGCTAAAAAAAGCAGGCTTACTTTCTTCTCATTCTGGCATGGCTGGCTATGAGCTATTAGTAGAGCCAAAGGATTTAACACTGCTAGCGATTTATCAGGCAATTGATGGGCCAGAGCAGCTATTTGCCATTCATGATGAGCCCAATCCAGCGTGTGCAGTAGGTCAAAAAATCAAGCATACATTAGAGGGTGTCTATACATCTGTGTGGCTGGCAATGGAAGAGCAATTACAAGCACAGACGCTACAGGATGTGCTAGATCAGCTTCGTACTTAGACGGAGATGGTCTTCTTGTATCTAACCTGTAACTAAAATGGTTACAACTAAACCTTAGGAGGAATAAATCATGAAAATTGCCGTAATTGGTGCAACAGGAAAAGCTGGACAAAAAATAGTAGAGGAAGCGGTACAACGTGGTCATGAGGTCACAGCCATCGTTCGTTCAGCAGCAAAAGTGACAGCTGCTATTCCAGTAATTGAAAAAGATGTGTTTGATGTGACGCAAGATGATGTAAAAGGCTTCGATGTCGTTGTCAATGCATTCGGTGCTCCAGCTGGACAAGAAGATTTACATGTCAAAGCTGGTCGTCATTTGATCTCGATTTTCCAAGGTATTCCTACAAAATTAGTGGTTGTAGGGGGAGCGGGCAGTCTATTTGTGGACCCAGAGAAAAAAGTACGTGTGATGGATACACCAGATTTCCCAGCCATGTATTTAGCAACAGCGCAAAATCAAGGACAAAACCTACAGGATTTACAACAATCATCCATTACTTGGACATTTATTAGTCCATCTGCATTTTTCGATCCAGAAGGACCACGTACAGGTCACTATACAGCAGGAGTCGACCACTTATTAGTAAATGGCGCGGGGGAAAGCTATGTCAGCTATGCAGATTACGCAGTGGCTGTCGTCGATGAATTAGAAAACCCACAGCACGTTAATAGCCGTTTCACAGTAACGTCAAATAAATAATAAAATGCAACCGAGCGTAGGAAATGCGCTCGGTTTTTTGTGATTTTTTTGCTTTTTTGAAGGATTTTTTTCGTTTACAGAAAAATGACTGTTTACAATACGACTTTTATTAGCTACTATCAAGTGTGAGTATTACATAAAAGGAGACGACAATAATGTCAACACAACGAATAGAAAAAGATTTTTTAGGTGAGCGCGTATTACCAGCAGAGGCGTATTACGGAATTCAAACACTACGTGCTACGGAAAACTTCCCAATTACAGGCTACACAATTCACTCTTCACTTATTAAAGCAATGGGGATTGTGAAAAAGGCAGCTGCATTAAGTAATATGGAAGTACACCTATTATCAAAAGAAATTGGTGAGGCAATTGTCGAAGCAGCGCAAGAAGTGATTGATGGCAAATGGGATGCTGAATTTATTGTAGACCCAATTCAAGGTGGTGCAGGTACATCCATCAATATGAATGCCAATGAAGTCATCGCTAACCGTGCCCTAGAAATTTTAGGGAAAGAAAAAGGTGACTATCACACAGTAAGCCCAAACAGTCATGTCAATATGTCACAATCAACAAATGATGCTTTCCCAACAGCTATTCATATCGCTGTGTTAAATTTAATAGATGAATTATTAGTAACGATGGATTATATGCAATCCGTTTTCCATCAAAAAGCAGAGCAATTTGCTCATGTCATTAAAATGGGACGTACGCATTTACAGGATGCCGTGCCAATCCGCTTAGGACAAGAGTTTGAAGCTTATTGCCTCGTTATCAACCGTGACATCGTACGCATTCGTCAAACTCGCCCGAATTTATATGATGTGAACATGGGTGCAACGGCTGTCGGAACAGGCTTAAATGCCTTCCCAGACTACATTAAATCTGTTGATGAGCATCTTGCTGAAATTTCTGGTTTACCATTAAAAGGTGCAACGCATTTAGTGGATGCAACACAAAATACAGATGCCTACACAGAAGTATCAGGCGCTTTAAAAATCTGTATGATTAATATGTCTAAAATTGCTAATGACTTGCGTTTAATGGCTTCTGGTCCTCGCGCAGGCTTAGGAGAAATCCTGTTACCAGCTCGTCAACCAGGTTCTTCAATTATGCCAGGTAAAGTTAACCCAGTTATGCCTGAGGTGCTGAATCAAGTAGCCTTCCAAGTAATTGGGAATGACCATACAATTTCTCTAGCATCGGAAGCTGGTCAATTAGAATTAAACGTAATGGAGCCTGTATTAGTGTTCAACCTAATCCAATCGATTAGCATTATGAATAATGTATTCCGTGCGTTTACAGAAAACTGCTTAAAAGATATTGAAGCAAATGAAGAGCGCATGAAAGAATATGTAGAAAAAAGTGTAGGCGTGCTAACAGCAGTTAACCCTCACATCGGTTATGAAGTAGCTGCTCGTCTAGCACGTGAAGCTATTTTAACAGGTCGTTCAATTCGTGAGCTTTGCATTGAAGAAGGCGTCCTAACAAAAGAACAATTAGACTTGATTTTAGATCCATATGAAATGACACACCCAGGTATTGCGGGTTCTAGTATCATGAAATTAAAATAAAACGAGCAATGATGGACTGTAGACATGCCCTAAAAGGCTGTCTATAGTCTTTTTTTGTAGACCTTTTCTCATATAAAATAGAGCGTATCCTTATGTATTTTAGGATTATTCAACTATAATAATGGTATGGAAGACATATTTTAGTTGGGGGAATTTGTAATGAGTTTACGAAAAAAGAGTTTACTTGGCTTTTCCGTTTTAAATGTTTTAATGATCGTTATTTTATTTATCGATTTAGCCAATGTAACGACATTAGATTGGTTTTCTACCGTGTTAACGATTGTAGGCATCGCTATTACACTATCTTACACAGTGTATGTCCACTACAAAGTGATACAGCCTATCAAACAAATCACAGAGGCTGCACAAGGAATTACGGCAGGTCAATTAGATACCGTTGTCATTGAGGTTCGTGATAATGATGAAATTTCTCAACTAGCACAATCCTTTTTAGAGATGCAGGAACAATTACGAACAATGACACAAAAAATTGCGCACAGCTCTACAGATTTATCGGCAAGCATCGAGGAATTATCTGCGAGTACGAATGAAATTACGCTTGCTGTGGAAGAAGTAGATCAACAAATGGAGAAGACGTCAGAGGGCTTGAAGCAAGCAGCACAATCGGCTAATGATAGTGCTAAATCTATGCAAGAAACCGTTGATGGCATTGAGCGAATTACAGTAGCCACACAAGATGTGTTTGTGCATGCGAAAGATGCTAGCGAGATAGCAGGAAATGGTGCAAATATTTTACATGTGGCAAAAGAGCAAATGCAATTTATTTCCTCTTCAACAGAAAAAACAAGTGGATTGATGCAGCAATTATCCCTTAAAATGTCAGATATTAAATCAATGACAGATATGATTACTACCATTACAGATCAAACAAATCTACTAGCATTAAATGCGGCCATAGAAGCAGCACGCGCTGGGGAGCATGGTAAAGGCTTTGCCGTTGTAGCTGAAGAAGTGCGTCAATTAGCAGAACAATCAAAGCACTCTGCTACGCAAATTGTGGATTTAGTTGTAGGAATAGAAAGTGATACAAAACAAGTAGCCTCATCAGTAGAAGCTGATTTGAAAAATGTTCAACAAGGAGTGTATGTCATTGACGAAGCGACAAAATCATTTGGCACAATTTCACAGCATGTTAGTCAGATGACAAGTCAGCTGGAGGATATTTCGACGACAGCTGAGCAGCTTTCAAGTAGCGCCAATGAAGTGGCATCCACTGTGACAACCATCGCAGCTGGCATGGGCAAGCTATCGAATTATACAGAAGCTGTTTTACATTCAATGGATGAGCAAACAGCCTCAATGCAAGCAGTTAATCATGTCACACAGGATTTAAGTGTCCAAGCGGATAACTTACAAAAGTTAACTAACCAGTTTCAGGTTTAGGCAATGAAAAGGTATGTTGCTAGGTTTTTAAGCCCTAAATAAGCCTTTTCATCAATACTACGAAAAGCCGCACAATGGCACTAATTGACCATAAAAACACTTTCCTAGAATACATGGAAAGTGTTTTTATGGTCGAACCAGCGCAATTAGTTTCCCAGTGAACTCCTCAGATAGTGTGTAGATCGTATGCGTATCCTAGACATGCATCAAACTACTGTTTTGACCTTTATCACCTAACCAAAGATGATAGCCATATTTGTTTCCTGCCTTATCCACTATTTGTACATCATATTCTGGCGAAGCCATATTGACAATACCCTCGTCTTTGACAGCTGTTGCAATGGCTTGTTGGAATAGTGTAAGTGATTCTTCATCCGTATATTCTTTAAAAAAATCAGTGTTCACCTTGTTAAATTTAGCACCAATAGAAATGCTGACCTTAGCTAATTCTTCATCTGGTTTTTCATTACATCCTAGTAAAACAACGGCTAGTAGAGACACTAAGGCAGCTATCATTATTCGCAACCACTCACCCCCTTTATAGGCTAAATAATACCACCATTTCCTGTCGTAGCTCTCACTTCTTTGTAATACATTAAATAAACGAGAGTGAAAGGGGACAGATAGTGGGCTTATTTGATGGATTGATCGGCAATGCAAGCGAGGTGAATTTAGAAAAACTACAGGAGGAGGTCCATAATTTATTAATTCCAAACGAGACAGTCAAGAACGCCTATAAAATTATTAGAGACACGTTTATTTTTACCAATAAACGATTGATCCTCATTGATAAGCAAGGAGTGACTGGCAAGAAAACAGAGTATCATTCCATTCCCTATAAAAATATCGTTCATTTTTCAGTCGAAACAGCTGGAACATTTGATTTAGATGCAGAGCTTAAAATATGGGTGTCTGGCAGTCCATTACCGATTCAAAAAAACTTCAATAAGGCGACAAATATTTATAAGGTGCAAAGCGTCTTAGCACAGTATGTGTTGGGGACGTAATGAAGGTGCTAATAGTACATGTGCACAACCAAAAGCCCGCAAATATGCGAGGCTTTTTTGTCGTGCCAGAAGAGGACGGCGTAAGGGATTTTAAGTCGGCTTCATGATTACGGTAGGCTCGAAAATACTGATAAGCGTAAATAAGAACGCCTTGCCGAAGTCTTATTCAAAGACAATCATTTCTCCAACTTCTTTAAACCCGAAGCGTTTGTATATATTCTTTCCATCCTCTGATGCCTGTAAGACTACGGGCTTTCGCTTATCAATTGTTTGACTGAGTAGGAATTGAAACATCTCACTGCCATACCCCTTGCCCCTATACGCATCTTTTGTCATCACATCATAAATCCCATAGCTATGTTTACTGTCTATTAATAATCCCGTAGCGATAGGTATTTCCTTTAAACAGCCAATAAACATTCGAGCATTTGATGCTAACTTTTCCTGTGAGAATTTATGAAAATAAGTTTCTAATGCTTCTCTTTCTGCTGTTTCTCCAAATAAACTTAGAAAAACTTCCTTATATTGTAGAAGCTCTTCCTTGTTGCTTACTTCTGTGATGGTAAGATGATTGGAAATTCGTGGACCTGTGTGAAGTGTATGGTCAAGCTTCATCATCATATTTCGTTCAGCTTCCTGTAAATTGCAGTCTTTTATCAGCTGTATCCAATCATCGCTTAGATAGTTGGCATCCACCCACGTGTTGAAAGGAAGTTTATTAACAATGAAATGATTAATCCTTTGTTTAAGATGATTTTCCTTATGAATCATAGGCGATTTCACTACTAGCAAATTAAATGTATCAGTTGGAATATTTGTATTGGCTATGACAAAATGAGCTTCCTCTATAATTTGTCCAGAAACAGCTTGAGTAAATAGTTTCATTTTTTCCTCTAAATTACTCGTCACTAATTGTTGACTTGCTTTCATATCTTTCATCCTTTCACTATTAGTAGTGCGCACTATCTTTTATTATAGAGTCATTGAAAGATTAAAAATACTGAGTTCACCGTTTTTATATCCTCCCATAATTTTCAGAAAACAATCAGGCACGAAAAGCAAGGATGATTAGTAGTTTGGAAAATATTGTGATATTTGACTTTAGAAAAACACTACTTTACAATTGATTTTAGTAATCTAATAGGAATGTGCATATACTCATTCCTTTGACAACTGAATAGCGTGTAGTAATAGGTGCAAATTGCGTGCAATTTGCTTAAAAGGGAAGTCGGTGCAAATCCGACACTGTCCCGCAACTGTAAATGTGAGCGACTTTTCAGTATCCACTGTCTTTGGACGGGAAGGAGAAAAGAAGCGATGATCATGAGTCAGGATACCTGCCTGTTACGAGTACACACCATAAACCTACGAGGAATAGGAGGTGGCATGTTGACAAAACAGAATGCTCTGTTCGTCACAGTACGTCAAACGCCCATAGTAAATGAAAGGGTTCACAATCGAACTCGTTCACACATACTTAGGGTTTGTTTGGCATTGTGTGATGAAAGAAGATAAAATGAAGGATTTCCTCAAAAGTAGGGAGTCCTTTTTGTTTTGAAAATATGTACGCAAAGGGGATGCACGTATGACAAATATTCATGTAACGACAACGTTGGAAACGCCTTATGAAGATCTGAACATTTGTAAGCAACCACGAACAGAAGTTGCCAAGAAAGCGAAAACAAGAATGGTGGTCGAGTCTCTGATCGATCAATTATTAGCAACGAAGCTGATTCGCAATGATCGCTTCTTTGAGCAAATCTTATATAATAAAGAAATTATTTGGATACAAAATGGGGATGTGGACGGTCATCTTTTAGCGAAAGCAGCCATAGCAGATGAACTAAAAACAAAGACGAATAGTTTTATGATGTACATGCCGACCAATCCGATTGTCTATGAGGTCAACGGAGAAGCGTATCACTTAATTACGCGCATTGATTCTACACGCGCAAAGCCCAACCTCGACCGTCTATCATTGGAGCCAAAGCCTGTTTTAAGTGCCGCTCGTGTCAATGACTTATTATGCTCGATTGTCATGCGCTTTTACGAAACATATTTATATGATTTAGCATCTCATCATGACAAACTCATTGCATTTGTGCAGCAGGAATATGCCCAATTTATTGAAGCGGTGCAAGCGTTAAATGATTATCATTTCAACTGGCATCCACGTGGCAACGGTCACGAGCTTTTACTGCAATTAATTGATCATCTACAACTATTAAAAAGTCAACCTGGTAAGGTACTAATTGATTTTACGAACAAGCATGACTATGTAATAGTTGAACCCGCATATTTGTTGGACAATCCAACAAAGAAAGCTGTCGGTGCACTATAAAAACAAGCCCTCCATTTTTTGGAGGGCTTGTAATATCTTATGGCAGGGTAGAGATATATTGATGCCCAAGCAAGAAATACCCGCGCTAGAGCGATGGATACCCGTGGAAGCCGAGGAAATACCAGAAGTGCCCACCCTACAGGCAATGCATGGCTGCCTGTGCTTCTTGCCATGGAACCGAATATCCTTTGCCCTTAGCACAAAAGATACTAGAGGAACTATACTCAGGGTCGGCATTTTTATCGTAGCCAATCTGTGCAATCACATCCTCTGTATTATGGCACACATCATAGCCATCAAATTGGAGTGTGAGTGCACCTTTCCCATTTGTATAGGCGGCAAAGGTTGTGCTGTAGCTCATTAAAGTGGCAACAGGTGCACGACCTGTTAGGATAACATCCGTTTCGGATAAAATCGGGTCATCGAACGTGCCAGCTGCTTGCTGAATATCAGTCATCATACGACTGATAAAGTCATTTGAAGCTTTCATTTTAAAGCGATAATAGGGTTCAAGTAGGACATTTTGTGCCTGCTCCAGCCCCTGACGCAGGGCACGGAAACTGGCTTCACGGAAATCTCCCCCCGATGTATGTTCATTGTGCCCGCGACCTGTTAGAAGTGTAAAATGAATATCTGTTACAGGGAAGCCTGTTAGTAGCCCATGATGGTCACGCTCAAACAGATGCTTTTCAACAAGGCGCTGATTGCCTACAGATAAATGATCGGCATGACAGGCATTGGTGAAGGTATTACCTGTTCCACGTGGATTTGGCTCCATTAATAAATGAACTTCTGCATAATGCTTGAGGGGCTCGAAATGACCATAGCCCGTTACGGTCGTTTCAATGGTTTCCATGTATAAAATTTGCGGCTCACCAAAGGAGACAGCTAATGAAAAACGCGTCATTAATACCTCTGTCAGGACCTCCAATTGAATGGCACCCATAATATGCACATGGATTTCCTGAAATTTTTCCTGCCAGACCACACGCAAGGACGGCTCTTCTGCTTCGAGTAACCGGAAAATCTGTAGCACTTCCTTGATATGCTGATCACCCTCATATTGAACCTTTGCCTGTAAGGTTGGGACAAGTTCATAGGGCTGTGATAGCATCGTTGTACCGATTCGATCCCCAATGTTTGCCTGGCTCAGTCCTTTGATAGCGAAAATTTCTCCTGCCTCTACCTGTTGAACGGTCTCAAAGCGACTGCCGTTATAAAGGCGAATTTCGGTCACTTTTTCTGTTACTTCGTCAAATGAAAATTCATCTCGTACATGCAATGAGCCCTTGGTTGCCTTCATAAAGGTTAAACGCTGGTGACCATCATGACGAATCTTAAAAACCTCGCCCTCAAATGGGGCATCCTTGTCAAAATGGGAAGCCGTTAACAGCGGGAGCTGGTCAAGAAATTCCTGAATGCCCTCATCCTTTAAGGCCGAGCCAGCAAAGCAAGGGAAGGCACCTTCATTTTTAATCATTTCCTTTAATTGAGCAAGACACTGTTCATGCTCCAATGACTCATTTAGAAAGGCATCAAGCAATTTTTCGTCGCGCTCCGCCAGCCATTCCATAATATTATTTGATACATAGTCTGCTCGCAGTGGCTCATCGATGAGCAATACATGCTGAGAGCAATCTTTGCGAAGCTGTCTGATGACAGCCTCCATATTGGCACCCTCACGATCCATTTTATTGATAAAGAAGAAGGTAGGGACATGGTATT
This sequence comes from Lysinibacillus sp. AR18-8, assembly GCF_001705465.1. Classification (NCBI taxonomy): domain Bacteria; kingdom Bacillati; phylum Bacillota; class Bacilli; order Caryophanales; family Bacillaceae; genus Lysinibacillus; species Lysinibacillus sp. AR18-8. Next base: position 289,995 of record NZ_MDGU01000006.1, on the reverse strand, counting down.
GACGTAAAAGTTGCCACACTGTTTCTGTATGGCCCTGTATCCCTTCGACAGCGCTAATGATAATAATGGCATAATCCATCACACGAATAGCACGCTCCATCTCAGGGGAGAAATCGACATGCCCTGGCGTATCAATCAATGTGTATGTATCATCGCCAATATTCATGCGCCCTTGCTCGGCAAATATCGTAATGCCTCGTCTGCGCTCTAGCTCATGATGATCAAGAAAGGTATCCTGATGATCAACTCGCCCCCGTGCTTGAATACTATTTGTATGAAAAAGCACTTGCTCAGAGAAGGTCGTTTTTCCTGCATCCACGTGCGCAAGTACACCGATCGTTTTGTACATAAGAAATCCTCGTTTCTATAGAATGCTATCTTTTTATTGTAACAGAATACTAGCTTCTATATTTCTTGTAAAATAGTTCGTCTTTATGTCAAAATAGTGCTAATATAATGATGATTATACTTTTAGTGTCATACTACTGATTGCGCGATAAATTTTCTTCTGCTAGTCTATCAATAGTATTGACCATTATAGAACGTATTGGTGCAAATGGCATTTGTCATTTGCTTAAAAGGGAAATCGGTGCAATTCCGATGCTGTCCCGCAACTGTAAATGGGGAGTCTATACAGAATGCCACTGTAGTGAAACTATGGGAAGGCGTATAGATGATGAACCTAAGCCAGGATACCTGCCAGTATGTATTTTTTGACTAAGAACCACGAGGATGGGGATAGTGATGAAGGTAATGATACCGTTATTTCACTATGCTACTCTCTTGGCGACAAGAGGGTTTTTTTATGCCCTTCCAACTACCTTAGTAGTAAAGAAGTCTCTGATTTCTTTCTATATTTTAACAGCAAAGGAGAAAAGGACATGAAGAAATGGAAAAGTATATGGCTGATGATGATCATTGCCTTGGTCGCTGTTTTAGGGGCTTGTAACGCAAAGGACAAAACGGAATCAGCTGCACAAGGTGAAAAGGTTGAGCCATCTGAGGCGGCAGCAGCAGTAACCATTGAAAATAATGACACAACTCAAACATATACGGAAGCACCAACAAAAGCGATTAGCTTAAATCAGCATGTGACAGAAATTATGCTAGCACTTGGTTTAGAGGATTCTATGGTAGGGACAGCTTACTTAGATGATAAAATCTATGAACCACTGCAAGAGGCATACGATAAGGTCCCTGTTCTTTCCGATCAATACCCAACGAAGGAGCAAGTCATCGATGCCGAGGCAGATTTCCTATATGCTGGCTGGAAAAGTGGCTTTGGCGAAAAGGGTGTAGGCACACCAGAAGAGCTTGAAGAATTAGGCATCCATACGTATTTACATACGGCTTCCAACATGACAAAGCCAACAATAGAGGATATTTTCACAGATATTCGCAATATCGCGAAGATTTTCCGTATTGAGGATCGTGGCGAAGCTTTAATTGAGCAAATGACGAAAGATGTAGAGGCAGTACAAGCTAAATTACCAAAAGATAGCGAAAAATTACGTGTTCTTGTGTTTGATAGCGGTGAAAAGGATGTATTTACAGCTGGTCAAAACTTTATGAATGAGCTTGTGACAATCGCGGGTGGACAAAATATCTTTGGTGATGTGGAATCAGGCTGGACAACTGTGTCGAAGGAAGATGCAGTAGACCGCAACCCAGAGGTAGTTGTCGTGATTGATTACGGTGAAACAACGGCAGACCAAAAGATCCAATTCTTAAAAAATGATCCAGCCTTAAAGGAGATGGAAGCAGTCAAAAATGAGCGCTTTGTCATCCTGCCACTTTCAGCAGCGTCTGAAGGGGTTCGTGCGGCAGAGGCCATTGAAATTTTAGCAAAGGGCTTCTATCCTGAAAACTTTTAATCCATTCGAGCTAGCGTTTTTGCTAGCCCCTTTTTTATAAGGAGCGATAAAAATGAACGCATTTCAAAAAAATGTACCAGATCAAACATTTGAAACACTGAACCGTCATGGTGAGTTTACCCGTCTAGCCGTTAGCCCTGGCATTATTAATAAGCATTATACTCCTGCACAATTCCAAAAAATAGCCGAAATTGCTGGCGAAAAGGGGGCGATAAAATATTCTGCTTCCTATAGTATACTCGTATCCATACCAACGTGCGATGCCACGGAAGCGGTGCAAGCCTTACAGGAAGCAGGTCTTTATGTTGCTCCCTCTGGTTCAATCATAGCCATGAAGGCCTGCGATTTTTGTGATGGGGAGAAAATGGAGGCTGCTCCGATAACCGAACAGCTCTATCATGCCATAGAGGGGATGAAGGTACCTGCAAGAGTGCGTGTCAATATTAATGGCTGTGCATCAGCTTGCTACAATGCAGTCTATGATGATATTGGACTCGTTTACCAACAAGAAAGCTTTGATGTCTATTTAGGGGCAGTACCAATGGGAGCAAAGGCACAGGCAGGCACGTTATTCGCTAAGAGGGTAGACGTCACACAAATTGAAGATTTTTTACTGCACCTGATAAATCTTTATAAGGAGCATGCTCGCCCAAATGAGCCCTATTATAAATTTTATCGCAGAACAAAGTCAGCGGAATATTGGGAACTAGTAAAAAATTCAATTAAATAGAGGAATATTACTTAGGGTGTCGAAGTATTGTAGTAAGACAGAAAATTACAATACAAAGGAGCAAGAACATGACATCGAAACAAGGGATTCAACCAGAAGATCTTTATCACTTAAAATCAGTAGCAGATCCACAGCTTTCACCAGATGGGACAGAGGTAGTTTATGTAGAGACTCGTATGGACGAGAAGAAAAACGACTATATATCGAATTTGTTTTACATAAACTTGAAGGACAAAACACCACAGCAATGGACATTTGGTGAAGATAGAACGAGTTCCCCTGTTTGGTCACCAGATGGCAGTCAAATTGCATTTTTGTCAACGAGAACAGGTAAGTCGCAAATTTATGTTCTTTCGAAAGCAGGTGGAGAGGCAAAACAGGTGACACATTGTAAAAATGGAGCGACCTCCCCTGTCTGGTCACCATGTGGCAAGAAAATTGCTTTTTCAGTCGTGCTAGGGAAAGATGAAACCATCCTAGATAAAGCGGAGGATGAGAAGAAAAAGGACAAAGAACTAAAGCCACTAGAAATTGAGAAAATGAAACACAAATCGGATGCTGGTGGATTTATTGATAGGGAGCAGTTTACCCATATTGCCATTGTCAATGTGGCATCAGGAGAGCTAGAACAAGTGACAGAAGGCAAAGAGTACTGCCATCTGGGTACTTGGTCGCCAGATGGCAAATACCTTACGTACTTAGCAGATAAGGCAGAGGATTTAGATTTCTCATTTAATGTGGATATCTATTTATTGGAGTTAGAATCTAAGCAGAGTCACAAGCTAACAGAAGGTTCGGGTGCTTATTACCAAACAGCTTGGTCTCCGAATAGTCGCTATCTTTCTTTTGTAGGTGGAGAACGTGAATTTGAAAATGCCACACAAGCAAAGCTTTGGATTTATGACATGGAGCAAAAACTACTAAACTGTGTAACAAGTGAATTTGATGCACCTGTTGGTGATTATGTCATCGGTGATTTCCTGCAAGGTGTAGCGTCACCACGTGTGCAATGGATGAATGATAATCATAGCTTCTACTTCCAAGTCACAGATCACGGCAATGCGGCGATTTATTACGGAAATGTAGATGGCGAAATTTACCCAGCTATCCATGATGATCAATATGTCTATGGCTTCTCACTTGATGCGCAAAACGATCAGGCTATTGCGGCTATTAGCACAACGACCAATCCAGGCGATCTGTTTTATGTGAACCTAAAAACAGGTGACAAAGAACAGTTGACGTCCATTAATGAAGATTTTTTAAAAACCAAAACATTAGCTGTTCCAGAGAGTATCGAATTTGAAGGTGCAGAAGGCTGGAAGGTAAATGGCTGGATTATGAGGCCAGTTGGCTATGAAGCAGGGAAGAAATATCCTCTCATTCTTGAAATCCATGGTGGTCCGCATGCAATGTATGGCAATACCTACTTTAATGAATTCCAAATCCTTGCTGCACAAGGCTTTGCAGTGCTTTATACTAATCCGCGTGGTAGTCATGGCTATGGCCAAAAATTTGTTGATGCAGTACGTGGCGATTATGGTGGTAATGATTATGCGGACTTAATGGCAGCGATAGACTACGCTCTGGAGCACTATGATTTTATTGATCAAGATCGTCTAGGTGTAACTGGTGGAAGCTACGGTGGTTTTATGACCAACTGGATTGTGGGCCATACAAATCGCTTTAAAGCAGCTGTGACGCAGCGCTCCATTTCGAACTGGATTAGCTTTGCTGGTGTCAGTGATATCGGCTATTATTTTACAGACTGGCAAATTCAAGCAGGACTCGATGATATAGAGAAGCTATGGCATCATTCGCCACTGAAGTATGTAGACAAAGTGGAGACACCATTATTGATTTTACATGGTGAAAAAGACTATCGTTGTCCAATTGAGCAGGCAGAGCAATTGTTTATCGCCTTAAAATATCGTAAAAAACAAACAAAATTCGTGCGTTTCCCTGAGGCGAATCATGAACTTTCAAGAAGTGGAAAGCCTACATTACGAATTAATCGACTTGAATATATCCGTGATTGGTTTGTGAAATATCTATAATCGGGTGGCCTAAGAAGAGAACATCTTCTTAGGCTACTTTTAATAGAAAGGCTCTGTTTGTTTATAACGTTTCAATCTTTTGGAACCTTTATTGTAGAGGTACCGAACCTCCTTAGGTAGAATCAACTTTTCCTTACATAAAAAGAATCACACCTTGGTGTGATTCTCAATTGGTTAGTCGATTTTCTGGATGAACACGACCTTCAGATAATTAAATTCAGGGTATTCACGTGGTACACGGAAATCCTTCGGTAAACCGTATTCCTCGACAATTTTATAGCGTGTACGAGTCTCTTTAAATGCTTGGTCAATAAAGCCTTTGAACTTTTTCATGCCAAAGCTGGCATTATTTGTGGAAGCCACAATGATGCCGTTTTTAGCGGTAATGGCAATCGTGTCCTTTAGTAATTTAGGGTAGTCCTTTGCCGTTGAAAAGGTCATTTGCTTCGTACGTGCAAAGCTAGGTGGGTCTAATACGACAAGGTCAAACTGTAAAGCATGGCGTTGTGCATATTTAAAATAATGGAAGACATCCATGACTTTTATATCCTGTGCCTCATAATCAATATGATTGACACTAAATTGCTCAATCGTTTTGGCTAGACTGCGCTTTGCCACATCTACACTCGTTGTCTTGATGGCTCCTCCTAGAGCGGCTGCCACAGAAAATGCTCCTGTATAGGAAAATGTATTCAGCATGTCTGTATTGTTGGCATAACGCTCACGAATAGCCAATCGTACCTCACGTTGATCGAGGAAAATCCCTGTCATGGCGCCATCGTTTAAATGCACCGCATAGGTCATACCATTTTCCTTCACCATGATAGGAAATTCTCCTGGCGTGCCCATTACAAAATCATCTTGCTCGATATATTGTCCTTTGCTATCAAAGCGTTTTTTCTCATAAATCGCTTGGTAGTCTACTGTCTCAGCAAGCGCCTCATACACCACTTCTTTAAATGAGTAAATGCCCTCACTATACCAGCTTACCATGTAGTAGCTGTTAAAAAAATCAATCGTAAGACCGCCGATGCCATCTCCTTCACCATTAAACACACGAAAGGCTGTTGTGTTTTCATTGCTAAAAAATGCAGCACGATTGTCGATGGCTTTTTTGAATTTTTTTATAAAAAAAGCTTTATCAATTGTTTCATTCGTATCGGTCGTTAGCACCCAGCCAATCCCTTTGTTTTGGATGCCGTAGTAACCTGTTCCAATAAAACGGTTATGATGATCCATGAGCCTGAGGAGTGTTCCTTGCTCAGTAGGTAAACGTCGTGCATCAACCGCATCCTTTGAAATAAGTGGGAAGCCTTTTTTTAATTGATCAGAAAAGGGCTTTTGTATTTGTAGAGCTATTGTTTGTGTCATAGTGTCATCCTTTAAAAAACGTTTTGCTCTATTATCGCACTGTTTGCGCGGGATAGCCAAACTTATTTCAGGAATTGCGCAATTTTTGTCACGGTTTCAATCGTTGCTTCTTCAAAATAATTCATTTTACTGAAATAACTATGGATTAAACCTGGCATTGTAATATGTTCCACTACCACACCAGCAGCCTTTAACTTTTGTGCATAGCTTAGACCCTCATCAAAGAGAACATCTGCCTCTGCAGCTATAATGAATGTTTTCGGCATGTTACGGACTTCCTCTAGCTGAAGAGGGGACACAAGTGGATTTGTGAAGTTTGCTTCCTCTGTATAGTGATGAGAGAACCACTGCATGGCTTGTGTATCTAAGCCGTAATCTTCACCATATGCCAGATAAGATACTGTTGAAAAATCGACATTTGTGACAGGATAGATGAGTGTTTGAGCGTGTAACGATGGTCCCTCTAGTGCAGTAGCTAAGTATGCAACCACAGTAGCCAAATTTCCGCCAGCACTGTCCCCAGCAACTGATAATCGACTTGCATCGCCACCTAAGGCTTCCATATGATTGTGCACCCATACTAAGCTATCGTAGGCATCATGTAAGGGTGTTGGGAAAGGATATTCAGGTGCTAAGCGGTAATCCACTGATACCACAATCGCCTGTGCCTGGTCTGCTAATAACTGGCAGCCTGCATCGACAGATTCTAGATTGCCATAGACCCAGCCTCCACCATGATAATAAACAATAACAGGTAAAGTTTTGCCGAGGACGGGCGTATAAAGCCGAACTTTAATTTGTTCGCCATCTCGCACTGTAATTTTGTGATCCTCAATGGATGCTAGCTTCGGTTTGTGTGCAGATTGCCATTGTGTAACCGTCCGCATGGCTCTCGCTTCCTGCGGTGAAACTTTGTAATAAGGTGTACCAGTACGCTGAGCTTCTAGATATTGAACAGCTTCTTTTCTTAAAGTTATCATCTTCATCATTCCTTTATTGAGAGGTTTGTTATTTCTATTATAAACTATTCATATAATTTTACTAGGATTTAGGTGTAACAAATGTTTATTTATTTAAAAATAGGTGAAATAAGCGCATTATGTTTATAATAAAAGGGACGAAAGTATTTGGAGGGACAGTATGATTTCTTTAATTGTGGCACATGATGACAATCACGTCATCGGATATAACAATGGGATGCCTTGGCATTTACCTGGGGATCTGCAGTATTTTAAACAAAAAACAATGGGCAAGCCTATGATTATGGGACGTAAAACATTTGAATCCATCGGTCGACCACTTCCAGGGCGACGCAACATCGTCATTACTCGTGACGAAAACTATCAGGCAGAAGGCATTGAAATTGTGACTAGCTTGGAAGGTGCTTTAGCGCTAGCTGGAGATGTACCTGAGGTGATGATTATTGGCGGCGAGCAAATTTTCCGTTTAGTGATGGAGATGGCTGATCGCTTGTATATCACAAAAATTAATCATGCCTTTCAGGGAGACACCTATTTCCCGAGCTATGAGCAAGATTTTGTTCAAGTCTCTTCAGAGGAGCCTGAAACAGCACCAGAAGGTTATACATTCCAATATCAAATTTTTGAACGTAAATAATCGAAAAAGCAATCGCTCCCTTCACAATGAGCGATTGCTTTTATTATAGATAAAAATAAACACACGCATACATGGAGGCACAGCCAGCTAGCACAAAGAGATGCCAGATTGCATGGTTAAAGGGCAGAGAGCGCCATGCATAAAAGATGGCTCCAATCGTATAGAATAGCCCACCTGCTAGCAGTAAAGCAAAGCCATGTAAACCTAAATACAGATAAACGGGCTTAATGGCAAAAATAATTAACCAGCCCATACCAATATAAAAAATTAATGAAAGTACTTCAAAGCGATTAATAAAGAAACATTTAAACAATACACCAAGCACAGCCAATGACCAAATAATACATAGTAGCGTCAATCCAAGGGAACCACCAACGGCAATTAATAAAAACGGCGTATAGGTGCCGGCAATTAAAATATAAATGGACGAATGGTCCAAAATAGCGAAAAAGTGTTTATATTTTTCTGGCATACTGTGTAGTAATGTAGACATTAAAAACAGAATGATGACAGACGCACCGAAAATGCTGAAGGTTGTAATATGTAGGGCATTTCCTGTTTGTACGGCTGCTAACAGTAGAACAACCAGTGCTGGAATACTAGCAATGAAACCAATACCGTGTGTTATGGCATTCCACAGCTCTTCCCTCCATGATTTATAGTCAAATGAATCAACCATTTGAAACACTCCTTTCGTTCATACATTTACTATACCCCAATAATTTATAGATGAACATTTACATTTGTCATATAGTTCATATCAAAAATGTCATAAGCCTGTCATATTCTTTGAGGGGCATTGATAGACAAGAGGTAGGTGAAAACGCTATAGTATCCAAGGTAGCGTTTACATGCTAGCTAGGACAGAGCTTTGCCTAATGACAAATGTCATGTTTACATAATGATTCATTAGTCTATATAATAAATTTTAATGAAGTAAAAGGATGTGTCGAAGTGAGACGAATTCATATAGTAACGGACTCAACTTGTGATTTAACAAAAGAAGAAGTAGCACAACATGGCATACATATCGTGCCTTTAACGATTCAAATTGATGGTCAAACATATACAGATGGAGTGGACTTAGAGCCACAATCTTTTTTAGGCTTAATGAAAAATGCAAAAAATTTACCGAAAAGTTCACAACCAGCACCAGGTAAATTTAAGGAATTATATGATGAGCTCGGTAAAGATGGCGATCAAATTATCTCCATCCATATGACTGGTGGCATGAGTGGCACAGTAGAATCAGCTCGTCAAGCAGCTCAAATGACAGACGCCGATGTGACAGTCATTGACTCACGCTTTATCGCGATTGGTTTAGCTATCCAACTACGAGAGGCCATCCGCATGCGAGATGAAGGCGCCACTGTGGAGGACATCGTGACACGTTTAGAAAAGGTACGAGACAATACACATTTATACGTTATTGTAGACACGCTCGAAAACCTAATCAAAGGTGGTAGAATTGGTAAAGGCACAGGCTTTATCGGTTCCCTCCTAAACATCAAAGTCATTGCCAACCTTGAAGGTGGCGTATACAATCCTGTGTCAAAGGTACGTAGTCATAAACAAGTAGTCAATTTTTTATTTAAACAATTCCAAGCAGATACAGCTGGAAAAACAGTTAAGGCAGTCGGCATTTCCCATGCAGATGGCCTAGTAACGATGGGCAACCCATTAAAAGCGCTAATCGAAGAAACTGGCTTTAACGATGTTGAAATTGCCTTTACATCTCCAATCATCTCGACACACACAGGTCCAGGAGCAATTGGTTTTATTTATTTTGCAGAATAACAGGAAGGAGCTACTACATAAGTAAATGTAGTGGCTTTTTTATTATGCGTGGATCTCCTAGCAGGATGAGCGGATTATTCAAAGATGAGCAGTTTTTGTTTAGCTGTGATCAGTTTTCAACTAACTATGAGCGTGAGCGGCTTTAAATAGTAATCGTGTTGAACAGTAGCTTCAATCAAACAGTGATCACGTTGCCACCAAAAATAAATCAGACATCCTACTAATTATCATCCCTTCTGCATAAAGGCACACTGTATAAACACACATTTTTCCATACATACACCTGAGGAAATTTGGCAAGCACACAAAATTATGGAGAACTAAGGGGAAGTCACTTTTCATTGCGGCATGAACTATTCTATAATAGAAGTAATAGAAAGGGATGGAAGGTGGTCAAATGGACATTTGGCGATTTATGTTGTCATGTTTGACCGTCTTTGTACTAAGTGGTTGTGCAATATCAATCGATGAACCGAATCCGCAAGCAGAACCTGAAGGTGAGCAAGCAGGAACGGAGCAAGATATACCGCAGGATGAGCAACAAACAGAAGATGAGGAAAAAACATCTAAGAATATGTTGACGCAAATTTTTGAACATTTTTTTGAGCCATCAGCAGAGGATTTATCGCAAATTGATGAAGAACAAGCAAAGCAACTACATTACTTGGCACTGGGAGATTCGTTGACAGATGGTGTCGGTGATGAGTATAGTCAAGACGGTTATGTTGGAAGATTAGCAGATTCATTGCTCGCATGGCCTTCGATTTCGGATGTAGAGGTAGATAATCGGGGCAAACGTGGCAGACGCAGCGATCAGCTACTAAAATTAGTGAAAAAAGGGCATTATGATGAGGAGCTGCAAGAAGCACAGCTAATTTCCTTAACAATGGGTGGCAATGATGTCATGAAGGTCGTCAGGCAGGATTTATTTAATCTGAAACGTGATGCTTTTGATAAGGAATTACTAGCATACAAGGAACGTTACAGCAAAATCGTAGAAGGCATTCGTGCTAAAAATCCGACAGTGCCCTTATTACTCATTGGTTTTTACAATCCGTTTTCGATTGTAACCAATGAGGCGAATGAATTTGATACGATTATCACAGAATGGAATAATGTGATAGAGGAAGTAGCCAGCAAGGATTCCAATGCTTGTTACGTATCAGTAGAAGATTTGTTTGATTCAAATGAAGAGCTCGTCTATCATACAGACTTTTTCCACCCGAATGCAAAGGGGTATGAAAAAATGACAGAGCGTATACTAGCAGCAATGGAGCAGTGTGGTATGGAAAAAAAGATTAACAAGGCAATAGGCTTCGAGGAGTGACAAAATGAATAAATGGAAAGTCGCGTTTTTCGCCTTAGCGGGCACAGTGCTTTTTGCAATCCTCCTCGTCGTTTTTTTAGCAACTAGACCAGTGGATGGCGTCCATGTTGCGAAGAGTTCAGCAGGTGAAAGTGAAAGCAAAGGAAATGTACTCGTGGTGCAAACCACAACAAAGGAATTAGAATCGATCTCAAAAAAATACCTAAAGGATGCAGCGAAAGGCTCACCTTTACCACTTGATTTCACAATTGGGGATGATATTCAACTACGTAGCACACTGACGGTATTCTATACGGAAATCCCCATTTCCATGAATTTTGATCCTATTGTGGATGACAAGGGGAATATTATTTTAAAACAGACAGGCATGAATGTAGGGTTATTAAACATTCCACCAGAAACGACAATGAAAATCATGCGCGATTCGGTGGAATTTCCCTCATGGATTACCGTGAATCCGAATAAAGCAGAAATATATATTGATTTATCGCGCATTAACATTGCCTCTGGTTCACGTGTACGTGCTAAAGAGTTGGACTTACCAAAGGATAAAATCTTATTGGAAATTATTGTTCCTGGTGAATAAGGAGTGAAATAAATGACAAAGCAATATGCAACATTTGCGGGAGGCTGTTTTTGGTGTATGGTCAAGCCCTTTGACGAAACACCTGGGATTGATTCCGTAATCTCAGGCTATACAGGTGGACATGTTGTAAATCCTACCTATGAACAGGTTTGCTCGGAAACAACAGGGCATGTGGAAGCTGTACAAATCACATTTGATGATGAGTTATATAGCTACGAGCAGCTACTTGCGATTTATTGGACTTTAATTGACCCAACAGATGCAGGGGGTCAATTTTACGACCGTGGAGAATCCTACACAACGGCCATTTTTTATCATAACGAAGAACAGCGTGAGCTAGCTGAACGTTCAAAGTCAGATTTACAAGCGTCTGGCAAGTTTGATAAACCAATTATGGTAAAAATTTTACCAGCCACTACGTTTTATCCGGCTGAGGATTATCATCAACAGTATTATAAGAAAAATCCAATGCACTATGAGCGCTATTCGATTGGATCAGGTCGTCGAGCGTTTCAGGAGCAACACTGGGGGAACAAACATGAATAAGGAACAACGTTTAAAAGAACTAACAGAGATGCAATACTATGTCACACAGGAAAATGGCACAGAGCCACCATTCCGTAATGAGTTTGATGACCATTTTGCAGAAGGTATCTACGTAGACATTGTGTCTGGCAAGCCTTTATTCAGCTCACTCGATAAATACAACTCAGGCTGTGGCTGGCCAGCCTTCACAAAGCCGATTGAAAAAGAACAGGTAACCGAGCATTTCGATACATCTCACGGTATGCGTCGTGTGGAGGTACGCAGCAAAGAAGCGGATTCGCATCTAGGACATGTCTTCCCAGACGGCCCAAGTGAGCAAGGTGGCTTACGCTACTGCATTAACTCAGCAGCGCTTCGATTTATCGCAAAAGAAGATTTAGAAAAGGAAGGCTATGGCGAATACCTAGCACTATTTAAATAGTAAAAACCTAGCAAGGTAGCTCCTTGCTAGGTTTTTTTATGGTCATGAGACACAGCAGGTTAGAAGGATAGAAATCTAAAAGTGGAGGATAAACCTGAAAAAGTAGCGGATAGCATGCTCAAAGTGAGGGATAGCCCTGCAAATTAGGGGGATAGCCCTCAAATAATTGGATAGAAATCTGAAAGTGGAGGATAAACCTGAAAAAGTAGCGGATAGCATACTGAAAGTGAGGGATAGCCCCACAAATGAGGGGGATAGCCTTCAAATAATTGGATAGAAATCTGAAAGTGGAGGATAAACCTGAAAAAGTAGCGGATAGCATGCTGAAAGTGAGGGATAGCCCTGCAAATTAGAAGGATAGCCCAGCAAAGTTATGGGAGAACCAATAAAAAATTGGTTCTCCCTCTCTCTTTCAGTTCGCTTAAACTTTAAACTCGCTCACGAGGTTGCGTAGGCTATCTGCTTGTTGGGCAAGCTCAGTGGCAGCAGCGTTGATTTCCTGCATGGAGGCGGAGCCTTGTGTGGCTGCTGCCGCAGATGTCACAGTGTTGGCCGCGGATTGTTCTGCGTAGGCATTGACATGAATGAAGTCACTTGCCACCGCATTGCTATTTTCAAGCGTTGTTGCAATTTTATCTACCATGGCCGCGATGATTGACGTTGTTTCTTCGGTATGCGATAAAATGTTGGCTAAGGATTGATTTGTTTCGTTTGTTACTTCAACGCCTCGGATGACCGTTGTCACACCCTCATGATTTTGAGCAATGATGGATGTGACCTCATCTTGGATGGATGTGACAATCGATGTGACCTCTTTCGCTGCACTTTGGGATTGCTCTGCCAGTTTGCGAACTTCATCGGCTACGACAGCAAAGCCTCGTCCATGCTCACCAGCCCTTGCCGCTTCAATCGCCGCATTTAAAGCGAGGAGATTCGTTTGCTCAGAAATGGCCGTGATTGTACCAATAATAGAGGTAATATCCGCAGATTTACGACCTAAAGCCTCCACAGTAGATGTTGTAGAAGCCATTGTTTCTTCAATGGATTGCATGACGAGTGATGATTGCTCCACAGAGCGGCTACCTTCATCGGCTGCTTGCTGCATGGCGATAGAGGCACGATGGACAGCACTCGCTTGCTCATTTAATTGATGCATTGAATGCTCTAAGTCGCTCATTTTTTGCTGCGCACTATTCATACTGGAAATCGTATTGTCACTATCACTCGCAATATCTGCTGTCGCATCCGCTATATCCTGAATTGTACGCGCATTTTCATCTGCTAAGGACATTAGCTCCTGACTGCTGCTTGATACATGATCCGCCAACTCACTTACGCGTCGAATTAAGTTAGAAATCGACTCAATTAACGTATTTGTCGAGGCTGCAATAATCGAAAATTCATCACGATTACGCACATTTACACGTCTTGTCAAATCGCCTCCTGCTTGTGCAATATCAAGGATAGAGTCATTAATCGCTTGTGTATTACGTTTTAATGATTTAAATAGCATAAAGCCAAAAATTACAATCGCTAAAAAGCCAACGATTGAAACGAGAAAGAATGTAGTGATAGAAATATTTACCTGCTGGTTAAGCTTGTCTAATTTTGTTTTATTGGAATCGTCCATGACAGTATTAATTGTCTCAATGTTTTGATCGATATGTGTTTTCATTGTTTCCCCAGTTGCACCCATCATCAGTTTACGAGCCTGCTCAAGACCGAGCTCATCACGCATTGTCATGACTTTATCTGAATAATCAAGGTAATTTTTATAATATTGCTCGATTGCCTGCATATGACCGAGTTCCACTTGGCGATCTTGAAATTGATCTTTCAAAGCGGCTAGCTTTTTATTAATGGTATCTATTTTTAAATGATAAGAAGTAGAATAAATGCCGTTACCCGTAATTAAATACGATTGCTCTAAATTGGTCAGTCTAGCAATCTCATAGGCAAGTTGATTCACCGTTAGTTGCTCCTGCACATTTTTCTTTGTGAAATCTTCCATTTGGTGCTGCAAGTTTTGTATATTGACATAGGACAATATACCCATAACACCGTTAATTACAATAAGAAGTGCAAACATAATAAGCACTTTACCCCGAATTAAATGGTAAAAACGTTGTCGTTTTTCTTTAATAGGAGGGGGATTTTTCCCAGTTTCCCCTTGTGTAGAAGCTTTCCTCTTCTTAAAAAAGCTAAAAGTAAAGAGAGACGGGCGTTTTTTCGCTGTACCATGGGTTTTTTTAGTCTTTTTCATCGCCATCACCTTCCTATTTTTTAAATAATCGATTTCAATTTTATCTTATTTTGCTAGATTTTTCTATCTTTATTTCTAAAAATTAAAATTTTTCAGATAAAATAACTATGACAAAAGTCAGGATCGACCATGAAAATAGTTCTAAAATCATAAGTGGGTAAAATATAGTAGTAGTGGAATTTATGACGAATGCTATTTTTTTTGATACACTAGCGAAAAGCCAATGCATAAAAAGGGGAATTTGTTCGATGAAGAAAAGTTTTTATTTATATGTCCTAACCTATCGAGGTGGCGATTGGTCTGACCCTAAAGTACGCTTTGCAGAGGAAGTGTTTCATGAGCATAATTTTCCAAAGCAGAGCACAGACTTTAATGAGTTGTCCGACTATATAGAAACCTATGCAACGGAAAACCTAACAATCCAGACCTTTGATACTTTGTGGACACTTTATGAGGAACAAGCATAATTGTACGAAAACTATAAATAATTTTGTAGTTGCTAGACGTCTAGCATTGCGTAAATGACAGAAACACAGTATTATTTATAGTGATAACTGACAGAAAAGAGGGATTGCAGTATGAGTATTCATATTAATGCAAAAAAAGGTGAAATCGCTGACACAATTTTACTTCCAGGAGATCCATTACGTGCAAAATACATTGCGGAAACATTTTTAGAAGATGTAATTTGCTACAACGAAGTACGTAATATGTTCGGATACACTGGTACGTATAAAGGGAAACGTATTTCTGTACAAGGAACTGGTATGGGTGTGCCATCTATTTCAATCTACGCAACAGAATTAATGCAAGAATATGATGTTCAAAAATTAATACGTGTAGGTACTTGTGGTGCAATTCAAAAAGATGTAAAAGTACGTGACGTGATTTTAGCACAAGGAGCAACATCTGATACACGTATGAACCAAATCATCTGGGGCGGTGCTATCGATTTCGCACCAATCGCTGACTTTGATCTTTTATTAAAAGCATACAATGCAGGTAAAGATGCAGGTCTTAACTTACAAGTAGGGAATATCTTCACAGCAGATTTATTCTACTCAGATGAGCACCAAAACGAAAAATTAGCTCAATACGGCGTACTAGCGGTAGAAATGGAATCAGCAGCTCTTTACACATTAGCGGCAAAATTCGGCCGTAAAGCACTTGCTGTTCTAACAGTAAGTGACCATATCATCACTGGTGAAGTAACGACAGCTGAAGAACGTCAAACAACATTCAATGACATGATCGTGGTCGCTTTAGACGCAGCGATTCAAGACTAAGCTAACTTTAGCCATAATTAACTTTATAAAGAATGCAGGCAACCGACAAAAAACAGCCCATTTTCTAAGATGGGGTGGAAGTAGTCGGTTGCTTTTTTTGGTGTAATTATAGACAGATTGTTCCAGTTTTGATACCAGTAGGCCCGTTAAATCCTGGGATTGTGGCAATTACCATGTTTGTTGCTATGTCGATGACAGACACCGTATTGTCTACTTGATTTGTTACATAGGCAAAAGTACCATCTGGCAAGATGGTTACTTGGTCTGGAGATGCACCTACAGGAATAGTTGCAATCACCGTATTGGTGGCTGTATTGATGACAGATACGGTATTATTGCCTTTATTCACAATGTAAACAAGCGTTCCATCAGGGGTAATCGCTGTTCCTACAGGTCCTGTACCAACAGGAATGGTAGCCACTACTGTATTGGTAGTGGTATTAATAACCGATACGGAATTGCTATTTTCATTTGTCACATAAGCAAATTGCCCGCTTGGAGTCAAAACAATGGATCTAGGACGAATTCCCACAGGGATTGTAGCAATCACCGTATTGGTTGCAGTATTGATAACAGATACTGAATTGGAATTCTCGTTGGCAACATAAGCAAACGCACTGTTTGGCGTAAAGGCAATACCTTGAGGTTGTAGCCCTACTGGAATAGTGGCTGTTACGGTATTGGTGGCTGTATTAATGACCGATATAGTGTTCGATCCGTGATTGGATACATAAGCAAGTGTTCCATTTGGTGAAATGGCGACACCAAGGGGGTCAATGCCTACAGGAATGGTAGCGATTGGCAAGTTTGTGGCAGTACTAAAAACCGTTACATTATCCGAGAAGAGCGCTGGAACATAGCCGAAAGCGCCATTAGGTGTAATCGCTACTTCTAGCGGAGCAGATCCTACTGGAATGGTAGCGACGATTGTGTTTGTTGCGGTATCGATCACAGAAACTCTATTATCAGGCGTTGCGAGCTGCCCAGCATCTGTCACATAGACGAGATAATGACAACTTGGTGGTATGGGTAAAAATGGCGGCTTACATTTACAACGACAACAAGGACAACAAGGACAACAACAGCGACAATGACAATTTGGATTTGACGTAAACTTGAATTTTTGAAAATATTTATGTTCTTTCCCCACACAGGACATGCTTTCAGTCATATATGGCTACTTTATGCGTAAAGAGCTAGGCTTGTTGTACGTTTACCTAGCCATTCTCTTTTACCATTTCTACTTGTTATTGGAATAGTTCTAAACTTCTGAGTACGGTTCTTCTAAAAAATGCAGTATGATGAAACTAAAAAGCAGAGGAGACATGAAGATGTTTAGCTTGATTAAAAATGATATAAGATTCATTGAAATTGAATATGATCTTCGTTATAAGGGATCTTCGAAAACATTTTCCTGATTTGACGATAAAAATCAATTTTATTACATTAGCTTTTCAATAGCTTCTTCGTTATCTTTTCATTCTTACACTAACTCTTTCAACACTTTTCCACCAATTGTAATTGCTAAGCTTTGCCCCATAATGTTCATAAAAATAACGTGTTTTATTCTATAGCTAAGACTTCGACAAATATAGTTTGGTAGTTCTTTTGATAAAAGCAATGAAAGATTTCCTTCAACAATTGTTTTCCTATCCCTTTTCCGTGATAGTTTTCTAAAAGATAGAGCATTTCTACATAATTGGAATGGGGAAGGGTTTGAATCTCTTTTACTTGCAGATGTGAAGCCAATAATGTCGTCTAATTCATTTTCAGCTACTAGTACATACTTCGTTTTGTCGGCAATTTGTTGCGTCCATAATTGCGTTTTTGTTCGTAGGATAATTTACTTTAATATTTTGCTGGCACAATATGCTTATAGGTTGTTCACCAACTATCAACATGTACTTTTCCAATACCTTTCGCATCTTTATAGTTGCCTTTCTAATGATCAAATTTATCACCTCCTATTAAATCTTTATAAACAGAATGATAACATCTTCTATAGTTTATTTACTTAATAAGGTAAAATATGAAATATATAGGTTTATAGAGGGGGTATATTTTTGAAAAATAAGTATATGTGTACGATTAAAATTAATTTAGAGGGTGGTGATATTCAATTTGATGTGTCAAATGATGAACAACTATTTAGTTTTAGATCTGGTTTAGCCTTTATAGCCATCCCACAATTTTTCTCCACGCTCACCAGTTTTTATCAAGGTAATACAAATGAAGTAAAAATAGATTGTCACGGAAACTATGATTACTATATTTTTTCCAGCGATGGTGAATACATATTAATTGAACATAAAAGTCATTATCCTATCGAAAGAATATTTAATTATCAATTTTCTCTTAAGGGGTATATGGAGGCTATAGATCAAGGCTTCAAGAAATATTTGGAGCAGTTAGAGAATGAAGGCATCTTCCCATTGGAAAATCATGCATTTGCTGATCCTTTAGGAGAAGATGTTTTAAATGCTTTCTATAACTTTTCTTCATTATTAAAAGCTTGAAGAGCAATGAAAAAATTAAAGTATGACCGCTTCAAAATAGAAGCTCTCTTTTACAGATAAATTTTAGCAGCCGATTCTTAACCAGACAAGGAGGAGGGTGAACCTTGAAAAAAATAGGTTTACTAATAGTAGCTCTTTTCGTAGTAAGTGGGGTCTTTATTGATAGCAATAAATTATTATATCCTCCTTTGCCAATCGATTCCCTTACACCAAAGGAAGCTATACAAAAATTAAATGCATCCCCCTTTGATTTAGTGGCGCTCTCCAATGATAAGCAGGCAACTTGGTACCTCGCAGCCATTTCAGCTAGGGGCATACAGAAGGTGGACGAGGACATTCAGCAAATGATGGCTAATGAAGGATGGGCATTTCTTGAAAAAGAGGGGAGCGGGTTATTTTTCGAAAAAAATGGGGAACGTTCCATTGTGACAACGGAAATGTGGACGAAGCAGTATGTGCTTGTTCAAATTCAGAAATGAGGTGCTCTATGGAAGTCTGGGATCTCTACGATAAAAATCGCCAAAAAACAAATAAGCGTCATGTGCCAGGGACAAAATTAGCAGCTGAAGATTACCATATCGTTGTGCACGTATGGATTCGCAATAACAAAGGAGAATTCCTTTTAACAAAAAGACATCCCAATAAACATTATCCTCATTTATGGGAATGTCCAGGAGGCTCTATAGTAACGGGTGAAAGTAGTTTGGATGGGGCTGTTCGTGAGGTGGAAGAGGAAATAGGGATATCATTATTGAGGACCAATGGACAATTAGTAAAGAGTGAACGACGTAATTGTTTCAATGATTTTTATGACGTTTGGTTATTTGAGCAAAGCTTTGAAATTAGTGACATCAAACTTCAGGAGGAGGAAGTGACAGCAGTTCAATGGGTCACAAAGCCAGAGCTTGAAAAGATGCTTCACGCGAATAACGTAGTACCGACACTTCGCTACTTTACGTCCATTTTTAACGATAAGACTACGCCATGTTAGTGTTATGTGTCAGCATAATTCTGATTCTGTAGGTTAACCTATACCTAAATAGGTTAGAGGAGCGGTAAAATGTGACTAAGCGTATTCTTATTGGACTAGCTTTATTTACGTATGTTTCCATTTTTAATTTGGTTTTTGCAAAGGACAGTGATTTGCCACAACCTCTTGAAGAATTTCTTCCTGAAATCGGCTATAAAACAGTAGAAATAGCCGTAAAAGAGTTCGAACACCACTATAATAAAGAGCTGAAGCTACCCCTACGAGTACCGCCAATCAGCTTTACGCATCACTTTGGAAGGTTTAGTGATTTAGAAGGAGAAATGAATGATCAGCTGGAGGTGGTAATGATCAGTGATCAATTGACACAAAATCATTTCAAAATCAAGGTTCGACCAATTCAGCATAAAATGTCATTTGAAAAATATAAAACAGATGTATTTAAGTTGAAAAATGGCAGTGAGGCAGCCTATATTGAAAATCCACGAATTGGTTTTCATTTACTCGTGTTTGAAAGAGACAATTGGCAATATGTCTTTAGTATTGATCGAGATGTGGCAGATCAAGTAACGGCTGAAGTCTTGATTGATATTGCTAATTCAATTGATTATCCAAAGCAAAAGTATTAGCCCCTCTAATTTTTATTCTTACTGTTCAGTTCCTCTCGTAATTTCTTTAGTTCCTCCGTTTGCTCCAAAATAGAATTGTTAACTTGTCTAATCGAATCATATATAGCAAAAATCCCCGCAAAAATAAGAATGATAACTAATAATTCCATTGTGCACCTACTTTCTATTTATACAATGATTGTAACAGGAATTTCTAAATGTTCGAAGAATTAGTTAGGTGGAGGTGCTTGTCATGCAGAGATATGTTTATCATATGGTTCCAAGGGAAATGGTGGGTCATGAGCTCATGCCACTAAATAGGTTAGGGGCATTATTTCCACATTTATATGAACGATATTCGAAAAAATATTTTGATCATCCTGAGAGACCGAAATTATTCATGAAAGAAATTCCTCACTTAAATTGCTTGTGGAATGATGTTGTTCATTTCCTACCAATCCATCCTAGTCATCTATATAAGGCTTTAACAGAGCTTGGTATTGAAACGAGAGAAAGCCTAATGTTTTATCAAATTCCAATCCAAAAACTAGCGGTTAATCGTAATGCGATGTACCTGTATTCCAAGGAACACTATAAAGGGCCAGCAGGGGCAATTGCTGCAGAGGATATAAAACTACTGTCGTTACCTGATTATAGAGAACTAGAACAGCTACCATCAGCAACTGTAGACTATTTCCAAACGGAGAAAGAAAAAGGGAAGAACTTTGGGCTTTTTGCGTATATTCCGCATCTCTTCAGCTTAGGCAAGGTCAACGTAGACGAGGCGAAAATTATTTCATGGAATCCACATAATCCTAGCATGAATACTAATTGAGGTGGGAAAAGAAAAAGGGTTTGCTGAGTAGCTGGCTACCCTTTTTTGTTGCAAATTGAATAGCGGTGGAAAAATAATAC
Source organism: Lysinibacillus sp. AR18-8 (assembly GCF_001705465.1). Lineage (NCBI taxonomy): Bacteria > Bacillati > Bacillota > Bacilli > Caryophanales > Bacillaceae > Lysinibacillus > Lysinibacillus sp. AR18-8. The sequence goes on along the minus strand of NZ_MDGU01000006.1, from coordinate 269,093 downwards.
ATCCCTCTTCTGGAAAACTTATTAAACCTTCATAATTAATCATAAAAGGATTCTTTCAATGGAGCAAACACGCCTTCTTTCTCCAGCTCATTAGCTATTGTTCCTAGTAAACTTTTGAAAAACGAGATGAAGCAAATAGACAATCAATCGAAATATAAGTAGATAGAAAAAGGCCTCAATAAAGCTTGTTGCTAGTATTATTACATAACGACCGAAATCTTCTAACTCATGAAAAGTATATGTTTGTATGTGCCAATCAAAAAACAATGCTTTGTAACTCGTCCCCACAAAGAAAGGGATGAAAAGTAGCCAATAAAAGCGAGGTAAACTAAATTTATAGCCTTTCACCAGCAAGGTACACCCTCCTCAATTTTAAAGCCATCATAACATAAAAGAAAATATTTTAGTATATTATGGAAGTATCTAGTGATAATACGAATACATTATTTACAATTATAGTAATTTAAAGGTATTATTAGTAAGTCGAGACGATGTCCAGAAAGGTAGAAGTCCATGAAAATGATCCATTCAAGCAAGATACATCCCGAAGTGAAAACATTATTATCCTATGCCACATCCGAAAAGAAAGTGGAGAAGGAATACTCATTGTACATTGCATGTCCAGAAAGAGTATTGTATGGCTATACCTTTGCACAAGACACTATCGGTTGTATAGGGATTGTTAAAAGAGAGGCAAATCAATGTGAAATTATACATATAGCCGTATCGCCTGCTTATCGTGGAAAAGGCATTGGACGTGAGATGATTCGGTATGTAGAAGACCATCATGCTTTTTCTTCCATTTATGCAGAAACAGATCAAGAAGCCGTACTCTTTTATAAAAATATCGGCTTTCATATTACAAGTTTAGGAGAAAAATACCCTGGAGTGGAGCGTTTTGGCTGTCTATTAACCTGCACTACATAGGGATTAAATTCGTTGTGCTGTCGATAAACGTCCACTTATATGCTTTTTACGCCCTGTTATTTGTCTGTGTTAAAAGATCGGAGATTTGAATGGTAGGCTAACATAGAAAGGAGCTATAAAAATGAAACAAAAATTGTGGTGGATTGTATGTGGCTTGGCATTGTTCATAGCAGGCTATTCGGTTGTTCAATATTTACTATTCGATGCACGGCAGGCGGGATTTGTTCAATTAAAGCTTATGCTTAGTGCAACATTGCATTCATTTTGGTATATCATGCTCTATATACATATTGTATTCGGTATATTAGCCCTCGTCATCGGTCCTTTTACGTTGTCATCAAAGTTACGAGAGAAAAATGTGAAACGCCATAGACTACTAGGCAATATCTATATGGTTAGTATTTTGTTTGGTGGCTTGGCAGGACTTTATTTAGCGCTGAACGCAACAGGGGGATGGGTAGCACAGCTAGGCTTTGCTTTATTAGCCATAGGGTGGCTCTTCACCATGTTTCAAGCGCTGGTCCATATTAAAAAAAGAAATATCCAAGGCCATCAGAAATGGATGCTAAGAAATTATGCTTTAACCTTCGCAGCTGTCACATTGCGAATTTGGCTCCCTTTGTTTACGGTAGTATTTGGCTTTGAAAATTTTGAATCTAGTTATGCCTCTATCGCTTGGCTATGCTGGGTACCCAATTTAATCGTGATGGAATGGTATATCCAGCGTAAGCTGCATGCATTTATAGACAATCGACATGTAACAAAAACGACTTGACTTGAATGCCTCCTTCGAGCATTGGGATTAAATAGAGCCTAATGCTTTTTACGTTGGCAATAATTTTAATTAGTATCTAAATACATGCAAATTGTTCTTTTGGTCCATTGTGGCAAGAAGGACATCTTTTATTTCTAGCTTATAAGTTGTTTTCAGTTGACCCATCAACCATTGCTCAGTATGCTTGGTTTTGTTTAACTCATGGTAATCAATTTTTCCCTCTTTAATAAGAACCGTGGGAAGAAAAAAAGGATTAGCTTGTACATTTATATCTGCTCGTGTTGGTGTTTGGTAGGGTGTATGCAAAAAACTAGAGATCGATCCGTCTGGTTCCCATAACGCGAGTGCTACATTTTGAACTTCTTCAACTTTTTCTTTTCTTAACTCTGATAAAAGTAAATCAACAGATATTCTAGCCTTTTGTAAGTTGGCGCTAATAATTTGCCCATTTTTAATCAGGGGAATCGGCGGGGAGTCTATCAAATGACGAAAGGCAACCCATTTTAGGCTCAAAAAAACACCGATGAGGTAGAGCGCAACTAAAACGGCCATGGTAATCATGGAACCCTTCATTCCTAACCTTCATCAGATAAGGGATGTGCGATAATATTCCCAAGTGTGATAGCCATTGCAAAATCCAGCATTCTTAACTGAGAAATAGAGCGCTGTCCCATAATTTTTGTTGCGAAAAGTAGGAAGAAAAAAGCGACAATGGCTCGGAGAATCCATTGAATAGCAGTAAGTGATTCTTGACTATGAAAAAATTCCACAGCGACACATCCTCTTTTTTCTTATTGTTTCCTTCCGTTACATGATTATGCGGATCTTCAGGAGTGAAACGAAATAGACTTGTAAAAATATGTTCAAAACGATATTGTTAAAATAAAAAAGCTATTATTTAGTAATTTTAAGAAAATCAGGAGAATATCTATGCAAACAAAATTACAAAATATTCTTATCGACATACAAGAGAAGGTTAATTTTTCAGGAACGGTGCTAGTGGAAAATCAGGAGAAGGTTGCCTTAGTCAGCCAAAGTTTTGGCTATGCGAATCGCTCAGAACAAATCGACAATCATGCCAAAACTCGTTTTGGCATTGCCTCTGGCTGTAAAATTTTTACTGCAGTCGCTATTTGTCAGCTTATTGAAAAAGGGAAGCTAGCATTTGATACGAAATTATGCGATTGTCTGCCTCAACTATTTAAGCACTTCGATGAGCAAGTAACCATCGCTCATCTGCTAACACATACGTCAGGAATACCAGATTATTTTGATGAGGAAGAAATGGAGAATTTTGAAGCGTTATGGGTTGAAAATCCGATGTACCAGCTTCGAACATTGCGAGATTTTTTACCATTATTTCAGAATCGTCCAATGAAGTATAAAGTTGGTGAGCGATTTCACTATAATAATGCAGGATATATTGTATTAGGGTTAATTGTAGAGCATGCAACTGGTATGGATTTTTCCGCTTACATTCAACAACATCTTTTCGATCGGGTGAATATGACGGAATCAGGCTATTTTTCGTTAGATTCTTTGCCAGCTAATACAGCATTAGGGTACATAGACAACCCAGATGGAACTTGGAAAACAAATATCTATTCTTTACCTGTAAAAGGGGGTTCTGATGGGGGGGCATTCGTAACAGGGGAGGATATGGCAAAGTTCTGGAGTGCACTTATGAATTTCGAACTTTTAAATGAAGAGTTAACGAATCAACTGCTAATGCCTCATGTCGAACTGAATGAAAATGATAGTTATGGCTATGGTGTATGGATTAAGAAGAATAGTGAACAAGCAATATTAAAATACCATGTGATGGGGTATGATCCTGGCGTGTGCTTTCATTCAGCCTATTATCCTGCTTCTTCCATCAAAGTTGTCGTATGTTCCAATAAATCTAAGGGCGCTTTTGATATGATAAAAGGAATAGAGGCTATCCTATAAAAGAATAAGGCTTGTCTGTGAAAAAGATTACAGGCAAGCCTATTGCTAGTTATTAAGTAATGCCACCATGTATATTACAATAATACTCGATCTCAATAATATGAGGTGAGGATACACCATTATATGAATAGTAGCCACCGATTGCAATATTGTAAGCACTGCCATGATCTTTAATGGAAGGGTCATACCCCGTTTGCGTCCAGTAGCCTTTACCCTGTTCAATTTTAGAAGACAAGGAATGCATAACCGAAAATAACTGTCTTCCACCAGGAATGTCCATGCTTAGTTGGGTGTCAAATGAACCATCAACACGAATGATTGTTCGATGTGCCTCCATATGTAATTCAACGAATTTTGGTACTTTAACTGGAGAAAAAACTTCCTTATTATCGACCACGACATAAGAAGTGTCTATTCTGCCTTTTAACATGTCTTCAAAATCTTTTAATTCAAGCCAATAATTTGCTGAAAATGTTGTAATGGGATCTAGCTTAAAGCCTGTACCATACTCTTCATTTAGTTTATTGACAATAGCCGAATATTCTTTATAGTAGTATTCTTTCTGTGGTAGCGTTAAAACTAATGGAACAGGTGCCATGACAGATTCCATTGCTATTATTTGTTTATCTACTGATGTAGATAGTGGTGAGGCTGCTTTGTCATCCTTTTCACAGCCTGTTAGGAAGATGGCTCCTACTACAATGCTTGTCACCAAATATCTTTTCAACACCTTCACCTCCCAAAAATGAATAAAAACTATTATACCATACATAAATATGTATAATTTCGTTTTTTTTGGTAAAATGATAATTTCGTAGTATATTGTAGAGAGAACAACGATTAAGCAAGTGTAAGGGGCGGTATAGTGGCAATTTTAAAAGATGATTCGAGTCATCCGAGTTGTGAGGTAGAGCTAGATATTTTAATGGTGAACGAGGAAAGTGTAAAGTTTCGTATTGAATTTCGCTTTGGGCCAGCTTTCCCAGCGATAAATACTGAGATTTATTGTTTAAAAAGAGATTTCCTTCAATTATTAGAAGACATAACACAATTGGAGCCTGCTTATTTAAGTATGCTGGAGCCGCATGATCCTGGCCTATGCATCTATCATATCCCTCATTATGGTGAATATTTTTTTCCTGGATACGGTATCTTTCAAATTCCTGAAGAGGAGAGGGAGGAAGCAGAGCAACGTTATAAATTAGTGTTTGTACTAGATGCTTATGAGAAGAATCATCATGGTGCAAGAGAATGTGGGCCTGCATTATGTATTATTGTGACGATGGAACAAATCCGAGTCTTCATTACCACTTTGCGAGAACAAGTAAAGAAATTCAAAAGTAAAAGGTGATACAACGGTCATTCATTCTCTTCTACAACGATGCTATAGGATAGGTTGAGACGATCACATACCCAATTTTTAAATAGATGATCAATTTGTTTTTTTATTTCATCGCTAGGTAATTGCTCATTAATCCCTAATTGTTCAAACGAAAATGTTTCCTGAATTTGATCGGTATATTTCGTATTAAAGGTAAACGTAATGAGTTTAGACACGTTGATTTTCCTCCGTTTTCTAGCGTGTACATTTATGAGCCAATTATTAGAAATTGAATGTCGTTGATATTTGTAAATAAATTTTTTATCTTTGGGTAAAAAGAATAGAAAATGCTGTCGGCTGAATTATCATGAATAGAGACAGTGTAAGTAGCATAATTTTCTAGCAATTGTTTTAACGGTTAGATTATTTGTTCATTCGGTGTTTCAGCTTTTGTTCTTTTGCTAGTTCAAGAGTGATTGCTGCCGTCATATTTAGTATATCTAATTGTCAAAAGGTAATGTAACAAGTATGAAATTTATAAAGTATTTTTGTTGAAATTTAGTATAAGCTTTTGTACATGGAGGTGTAATAGTCACCATTAAGGAGCAGTATACTTCTGTTTTCTTCTCTTCTTTTGCTTATAGGTAAGATAAGAAGTTTTTAAGGAGGCATAACTTCCAATTGCTGCATAGCCATAAAACCAGCCCATGAATAGTCCTGCAAGAAGATTATGTCGGTGGCTGATGAATATAGAAATGAATAAGCCGACAACTAGTGCAATGGTTGGAACCCAAAAAGGCTTTATATGACACATTTTCTTAATGAGTTGGGTAATCATCATAACTACAGGGACTGCAACGACGGCATCCCAAAAATTTGTATGTATGAGTGGAAAGTGTTCCATTCAAGTTCACCTCTCATTGACTATTTAGAACTTATTGTGAACATATAGGGAAGTTTTATACAGTAGTGTAGTGTGCAATCATTGGGGATTTATAGAGAGAATGCTCCCTGATAAACTTACTCTGTCGGGATGCACAAGCAAACTAACACGCACAAAAAGCACAGGGCAACTAGCCTTGTCCTTTTAACAAAGTGGCATCAAATGGAAATAGGGATTGCAATAGCTAGTTGACAAATGTAAAATTTGATTAATAAATCTACAATAAAAGAGGTATATGATGTTTCCAATTTTACATACTGAACGATTAGTGTTAAGGGAATTGACGAGTTCTGATGGACAAGCTCTTCTTGCGTGCTTTTCGAATCCTGAAGTTTTGCGCCATTATGGCCAACAACCTTTAACCAGCTTAGTTCAAGTGCAGCAAATCATTCAAAATTTTGCCAACAATTTTGCCGAAAAACGTGGTATTAAATGGGGCATTGCATTAAAGGAACAAGAAGGAATTATTGGTACAATCGGCTTTCAAGAGTGGTCAATAGAGCATCGAAGAGCGGAAATCAGCTATGCCCTTTTTCCTGAATATTGGGGAAATGGCTATGCTCAGGAAGCTGTTAAACGAGCTATTTCCTATGGTTTTGAAGAAATGGATTTAGTTCGAATTGGAGCCATTGTATTTAAAGAAAATGAAGCTTCCAATCTACTATTGCAAAAAATAGGCTTCGAACAAGAAGGATTATTAAAAAAATATATGCATCAACATAATGTACCCCATGATACTTATATATACTCACTTATAAAATAATCGGGAGACCAGATTCCTATGAGGACATCTGGTCATTTTTTTATTGTTTCTGTAAAAGTTTTTCGACCTGGATTGATTTTGGCTACATCCACATCAATTTTACTAATTGAATCCTCTGATAATGGGATTTTTCCATCTTTCTCAAGCTTTTTCCAAGCCTTGACGTTATCGCGGTAGAGATATTCTGACAATCGATAGATATCCACATCTAATTTTAGACCTTCTTTATAGGTTTCCTGAATTTCCTTTTTCACTTCTTTTACAATAAGCTCTTTCAGCTCCTGTTCGGTTACTTTTCCTTTAAAACCATTGATGGTCGCATTGATTCTCAATTTGACTTCAAATGTAACAGCCTCTTGTTTGACAAGTGGTTCCACATTGACATGTATTTTCTCAATACTGACCGTTAGTTCTTCCTGGTCACTTGTGTTTAATTGAAAGGTAATCTCCCCACGATTTGTATAGTTATGCATCCATTGACTGCCGCGAGCCGCAGTGTCTTGCACGAACCCCTTAAAGCCATCTTTCGATAGGACACCAACCCCTGAAAAATAGGTTTCCTCAACTTGCTCCTCATCTGTTTCCCAATCGTCTTTAATGGACACATAAGGAATTGTTACTTCATAACTTGGCTCATTTAAGCCAATGACAACATCTCTTAAGTCTTTTGGTTCGATAAATGTTTCTTGTTCTGTTGGGTTGATTGGGTTACTTAATTTTGATGAGGATAACGAATTTCTTAAGATTGGTGTGACAAGCAATATGTCTTCAACTGGGTTTTTTGTACAATACACCCAGATTTGATACCTAGTATCACGAAAGCGTATGAATGTATCGATGACAGGAATAATGTGTTCATTTTCCATAGCCTGCTCTGAAAAAATCATATATCGCATATGCCCCCAAAAAATTTCTTGATCCGAGGAGCGATATAATTTGTAAATTGCCTCTTCTATTGTTTTACCAGTGGCACGTCCTACTTCAGCCGGCGCCACCGTTGCGCTAGGTTGTATAGATTTCGCGACATCAGCGAAATTAATCACTTGTAAATAGACAATATACTCGTCGTTTTCGTAGTCTACACCTACTGCATTTATATAGTACATTCTTTGCGGCTCCGTAATATCCCAGCATCCTGCGAGTAATGTCGTCAATCCGATGATCAATAAAAATTTGAAATAAGTTTTCATGGTTTCTCCACTCGAATTGCTCTTCAGTTGTATTTTATAGTGTTAGCTTAGACAAAAGATGGCTTTTTTATAAAGTGCTAGCTGAGGAAATGAGATTTGGAAAATTATATCCAATGAAACAATTTTCAGGTATGATGAGGCAAGGAGGGGAGAACGGTGACTAGTATTTCATATTGGCTAATTAATACATTTACGAATGAGCTATATAAAGGGAATCCTGCAGCAATATGTCTATTAGATGAAGAAGTTTCTGAGGAGACCATGCAAAAAATTGCACAGGAGATACCTGTCCCGACAACAGCCTTTATTGAAAAAAAACAGGTTGAATTTACGCTGAAATGGTTTACGCCAAATAGGCAAATACCCATTTGTGGTCACGGCACTCTTGCTAGTGCCTTTGTCCTTTGGCAGCAAGGAATTGTGCCAAAGGAGCACACAATTACATTTCATACAGCAAGTGGTCCTTTACATGCCAAGTGGCAACATGAACGAGTGGAAATCGCCATCAAAACGTATCCAATTGCTGAAATGGAATGTCCTTCAGCATTGGAGGACTGGTTAGGATGTAAGCCCATCTTTGTAGGGAGGACCGAATTGGATTATATCGTGGAAGTAGGCAATGAAGACCTAATTGTACAGTTTGAACCTGACTTTTCTGCGATGAAGCAGTTTCCTGTTCGAGGTATATGCCTAACTAGTCAATCGAAGGAAGAAGACATCGATATCGTATCTCGCTTTTTTTCTCCAGCACAAGGCATTGATGAGGATCAGGTAAATGGATCAAGTCATGGCGCACTAGGCCCTTATTGGTGTGAGAAATTATTGAAACAACAACTTGTCAGCAAGCAGCTTTCTAAACGTGGAGGTGTAATCTATGTGGCCCCTCATCACAACAAGGTATTGATTGCAGGCGCAGCAGTTACAGCATTGCAAGGAGAATTAAACATCTAGATACGGTTTAGAAGGAGACAAAGTATACAGTTCGTTTTCTATATTTCGCCTTATTTTGGTAACTGCTAAAAAGCGAGAAAAAAATTGAAATTGGTTGTAACCTTTTTCAATGTTAAACGACTACTCTATTAGTAGAATACAAAAGAACTAAAGCAAGTAGTAACATTCACTTTTCACAAAATGACCAGGGCTCAATTTTGAGTGCCTGGTTATTTTGTTGCCATAATAAAAAGAGGGCACACACATATGGCATGCCCTCTTCCATTTTATTCGCTCAGCATAGCTTTTAATGTTCGTTTTTGCCAGCCTAGCTTGAAGTATGCATATTGCATAATGAAGTGGACGCAGAAGGTGATTGGATAGGCTAACCAAACGCCATTTAGTTCTAGTGACGTATGGTGAGATAATAGGAACGCCAATGGTACCTGTACAACCCAAATCGTAATGACTAAGAAGATAGTTGGCCATAATACGACACCAGTGGCACGCATTGTAGCAGAAACAGTTTGTGTGTGTCCGAAAATTAAATAGCTCCAAAAGGCGATATATAAATAATTCTTGGCAATAAGCACAGTCTCATGTGAATCGATAAAGAAAGCCAAAATAGGCTCTGCAAACAGATACATAATGAGTATGATCGCGCCACCTAGAAGATAATTAATGCGCACACCCATTTGACGGATTTTTTTAATCATCTCTGTAGAATTAGCCCCTAACGCCTGTGCTACAAAGACAGATGTTGCAATGGCAATACTCATTGCTGGGACTTGTGCATAGCTAGCTACCTGATTGACAACGCCATAAGCGGCAGTAGCATCCGAACCATAGCCATTCACAAAGCCAATAACGGCAATTTCGGCTACTGAAATGGCAACCATGCTAATACTGGATGGAATGGCTAGCTTTAATAAGGACGTTAAAATATCTTTCTTTAATTTAAAATGCTGTAAGATTGTTTTATCAAAACGTAGTAAATGCTTTGTCTTATGCAAATAGGCCAACAACAGAATCATTGTCACCAGGTTTGATAACACAGAAGCATAGGCAGCCCCATTTAAGCCGAACGCAGGCAACCCCAACCATCCGAATACTAAAGGGGGGAGGAAGGCGATATTTAACACAACACTAATTACTAAGAATAGAAAAGGTGTTTTGGAATCGCCGACTCCTCGCATAAAGGTTGTATACACCAAATACCAAAACATAATTGGTAACGTGAAGAAAAGTATTTGGGCATAACTAATACTCATGTCTAAAATATTCGCAGGTGTCTGCATAAAACGTAAAATCCATTCGATGAAAAAGCCACCAAAAATCGCGACAGCGATGGATAAAATAGTTGTAAAGGCGAGTGTTACACCAACAACCTCTTTCATTTTGGCATGATTACCAGCCCCAAATGTTTGCCCGACTAAAATAGAGCTTCCTGAACCAATGCCAATTGCAAAGGCCATTAAAAAGAAGAAAAATGGAAAAAATGCCGAAATGGCTGCTAGGGCATCGACCCCTAAATTGCGTCCGACGATAAACATAGCAAAAACTTGGCCAACAGATTGCAGCACATTCGCTAGCATCACGGGAATTAAGAAATTTAAAAAAGCTTTGCGTAGCTGTTGATCATCCTGTAACATTTGTTCGTTCATCAATAAGTTCCTCTTGAGTTTTAATAACCCATTTCTTTTAAGATTCTTGAAAGTGTGCGTAGGCGTTCACCAATTAGCTCACCATCATTATTAAGTGCTTGCTGAAAAAGCTGAATATCCTCTTTAATCTGTTCATTTTCTGTGCAAACTTCCACTGTCATGGCATCTCCCTGTAAGCCTACACGATTAATTACAGGGTTTTCTTCATCATATAAATGCTCATGACGATAAGCCTCCTTAAAATAAAGTTCCGTTTCACACACTAAAATAGCGAGATCAAGTACTCGGTGTAGGGGAAGTTCTTCTGATTGGCGAGACCACTTGCCACCTGTATGCCGCCAAACCTTCGCAGAAATATCAACCTTTCCTCGATCATTCCATTGTGCCAGACCAAGGGAAAGCCCTTGTGCATCTGTTTGATAAGCCGTGCGCCCATCAATATTGGCATAATTTTCTGCCACGATGACAGGTTTATGTTTTAAATGTGTTGGAATTTTCATGTATCCGTACTCCTTATCATTTCGAATTTAGTAATTTAGTAAATTACTGCTTTAGTAAATTTAACATTAAACGTTTCTATAAGTCAATCCAAAAGAGCAAAGTTTGAACCCTTTCTTTTAAGACCAGCTAAAGATGGGCTTAGAGTAAGGGATTCATTACAATAAACGTTCAAAATCTGCCGTGGTTTTTACAAAATAGTAAGTTATAATTTATAGAAGTATGATTGATTGGAGAGAAATAGGATGGAAACAGCTAAATATCACCGAATGGTTTATACACGTATATGTGAAAATTTACAAAAATGGGATAATAGTGACTTTGTTAGAGAAGACGAGCTCTATTCATTTTTACATACGTTAAAAGGCACCGCTGGATCAATCGGTTTACATGAATTAACATCGATTGCTCGTGAAAAGCTAGAGCTTTTGAATGAAGATAGTAACAAGCAATGGACCCAATCAGAATGGAAAAAGTTTCTTGCTCCATTTATTGAAAGCGTTCATTTTTATAAAGAAAATGATTCAATGACACAACATATGGAACATCCTACAACCATCATTAAAAATCCAGCAAAACAAGATTTTATTCTGATAATAGATGATGATGTTGTATTTATTTCCTATTTAAAAAATGTTTTAGAGAAAAAGGGCTACTCTGTCATTGCAGCTCATAATGGTAAACGAGGATTAGCGTTAATTTATGAATTGCAACCATCCATCGTATTTCTAGATATCATGCTTCCAGATTCTAATGGCTTTTCTATTTTAGACAATATTAAAAAGACGAAAAAAGAGCTCATGTTTGTGACAGTGATTAGTAGTAATGATTGTAAAGAAAATCGTATTCGCACATTGGAAATGGGTGCTATGGATTTTATGGCAAAGCCCATTGATGAAGAGCTATTAATCGCTTATGTTTCCAATCGCTTAGCCTATAAAAGAGAATTAGAACAGGCTATCGTCATTGACGAATTAACCCAAATTTATAATCGTAAATTTATGGAATCGCAAATGAAGCTTTTCATTAAACACCATCAGCAAAACAAAGAACATTTTTCAATTGCGATTATCGATTTAGATTATTTTAAAAAAGTAAATGATACATATGGTCACCTAGTGGGGGATGAGGTGCTTAAGGGTTTCGCTTCATTGGTGAAGGAGCTAAAAGGAGCTGAAGAAATTGCTTGTCGCTATGGTGGAGAAGAATTTGTAATTTTAATGCCTCGTACAACTAAAAAAGAGGCATTTATTTTTATTGAAAAACTTCGTACCTCCATGGAGAAAAAGACATTTACAGCAAATGGAACTAGCTTCCATGTTACATTTTCGAGTGGAATTGCGGAAGCCACTTCTACCAATTTACATCCTAAAAAGATGCTAGAAGAGGCAGATCAAGCACTTTATACGGCCAAGCAATTAGGGAGAAATCAAACGATCATCTTTGATAACGTAGCTGCTGTGGAGAAAAGAAAGGTGAAAATTAAGATCGTTGTCATTGATGATGTGTATATTATTCGTGATCTGATTACCAATCATTTTAAGCATTTGGAGGAAAATGACGATTATAGGATTGAAACATTATCATTTCCTGATGGCATTAGTTTTCTGGAATCCAATTGGTATGACCCTGCATGCAAATACATTATCTTATTAGATTGGATATTGCCGCAAATGGACGGCATCGAGGTGCTGAGTAAGATAAGAGAGCAGCATGCTTCAAGTAATGTAATCGTCTCCATGCTAACTTCACGTGTGGGGGAAGAATACGTCATGAAGGCTTTCATTAATGGGGCGGATGATTATATTGTGAAGCCGTTTAATGTGGCTGAAGTATCGGAACGTATTGTTCGTTTAATTCATCAAATGTTTCTTTAATGGGAAAGGGAGAAAAAGACAGGATGGCTAGAATTTTAGTAGTAGATGATGAAGAAATATTACGCATGTTAATACGTGAAACATTAGAAGATTTAGAATTTGATATTGATGAGGCAGAGGATGGCGAAGAAGCCCTAAAAAAAATGATGGAAAGCTCCTATGATTTAATGATACTCGACTATATGATGCCGAATTTAACAGGAATTGAGGTGATCGAGCTTCTCCCACAAGAGATTAAAATGTCGATGCCTATTCTCATGCTGACAGCAAAATCACAGGAAAGTGATCGTCAAAAGGTATTTGACTTAGGGGTAGATTACTTTATGTCCAAACCGTTTAGTCCCATTAAGCTAATGAACCTGGTGGAGGACATCTTAAATGATTAAGTCGACACCCTTGCTGAATAAAAGTATACGCAGCCAATTCTTTAAAATGCTGCTTTTTCTAGTTGTTAGTTTTTTAATCATCATTGCTGCTTTTCTTGTCGTAGTCAATGCAAGTCAAAATGCCTTACAGCAGAAGAGAGAGCAAATGTATGAAAAATCAATGCTTGTGGATGAATTGGAAGAAAATTTTAATGGCATATTTTTTCGAGCAAGGGGCTACTATGCCTTTCAAAATGAGCAGGAATTAAAGCTATTGTATGAAAATTTGGAGAAGTTCGAAGTTCTATTACAGCAGTTTTCGCAACTGGATTTAACGGAAGAAGAACGAGGGCTCTATAATGAGCTAGTTGACTTTCATTATAATTATAAAACAGTTACTCTCCCAAAAGGGTTAAGCTTTGCGAAGATGGGGGATTATGAGGCTTTGCGAGAGCTTTCGAATAGTGGCGCAAATGACCTTGTCAATAAATTTATTGCCTATACAAAATCCTATAAGAAAAAAACAGACCACTCCTTAAACCAAATTTTTAGCAAGACAGTGGAGCAGGGGCAATTATTTACTTTTATTTCGCTCATGATTAGCGGTCTCATTTTACTATTTGTTGGGGTCATTTTACGAAGAGTGCTGAATAATATGATTCGACCAATTGAACAATTAACACTTGCGACAAACGCTTTGGCGTCAGGGAAATCCATTGATTTAGGTAATCTTGTACAAAAGGAGGATGAGTTAGGCATTCTAGCGAACTCATTTCTTAAAATGATACTCTCCATTCAGGATAAGGAAGAGGTACTGACCACTCAAAATGAGGAGCTTTTAGCGCAGCAGGACGAGCTTCAAGAAAATCAGCTACAATTACAAAATTCATTAAATTATTTAGAAAAGTATAATCAATTAAATCATGTACTAACCTTTACGTTAAATAAACAGAAACTAATCGATAATCTCCATAATTATTTAAACGACATTTATCAATATGATACGAGTGTGCTGTATTGGATGGAGGGCAATGTTTATGCGACAAAAGGTTTATCACACCAATCTGCTGCAGCCCTAGTTGAAAATTTTGACATGGATAAACAATCACGATTAAAGCAGGAAAAATCCTTTGTTATTACACGTCAATTGACAGCAAATGAAAAAGGAATTGCACAAGAGTCTTATTATGCCTATGACTTGTATTCTTCCGTGTTTAATTCTAAACGAGAGCTAGTCGCTATTTTAATGGCGACACGAGAGGGGCATCCCCATAATGATCGGGATATAGATAGTTTAAACGGACTATTAAATCGTGTGTCCATCGCATTTGAACGTATTCTTATGTATGAAGAGGTAGAAAAATCGAGGACGTTAAATCAAACGATTATTGATAATGTCAACGAAGGAATCCAATTAGTTTCTGCTACAGGCGATACCGTTCTTATCAATAGAGCGCTATGTGGTATTGTCAACCTCCTTAACTTGACAACAGAAACAAGTATCCCTAAAAAGGATTGGCTACAGCATTTTCAAAAATGTAGTGCCCAACCTGATGAATTAATTGAATTTTTAGAGGCATCTATTATGGAGAGCTTTGAGGAGACACGAAAATGCCGCTATTGTATGACAGCTGAACATGAAATCTTTGTCGAGGTGTATGCAACTTGTCTTTTTGATGGACAGGAAAAAGTAGGCACAATTTTTGTGCATCGTGATATTACAAGAGAATATGAAGTAGATCAAATGAAATCCGAATTAGTGAGTACGGTAAGTCATGAACTGCGAACGCCTTTATCGAGCGTACTTGGCTTTACAGAGCTTCTGTTAACGAAAAATATAAAACCCGAACGACAAAATAAATATATCGATACAATTCATAGAGAAGCGGTACGACTAACCAATCTTATAAATGACTTCTTGGATTTACAGCGAATGGAGTCAGGCAAGCAGCAATATAACATGGAGACACTACAATTAAATGAAATAGCCTTTGAAATTGTCAATCGCTTCCGACATGAGCAAAAGCATAATGTCCATCTAATTGATAAGGCAAGAGAGGTCTATGTCAATGCAGATCAAGATAGACTCGTCCAATTATTTATTAATTTAATAGGAAATGCGATTAAATTTTCTCCACAAGGTGGGGATGTGGAGATTTTGTTAGAAAACAAAAATAATAGCATCCAAGTGAGTATAAAAGATGAGGGCATTGGCATATCTAAACAGGATATTGCTCAGTTGTTCCAAAAATTCAAACGAATCGATAATAGTTTAAGACGTAAAATAGGAGGAACTGGACTGGGTCTTTCCATTTGTAGAGAAATCATCTTAAAGCATGAGGGAGAAATATGGATAGAGTCAGAAGAGGGACAAGGTACTACTGTGTACTTTACTTTACCACTTGCAAATAACACTATCACCTTCGATGAAGAGGATGTAATGGGGGATAGCAATGGCTTAAACATTATGCTTGTTGAGGATGACTTAAGCTTAGCTCTATTGTTGTCTGAAGAGCTAAAAAGCAAGGGCTTTACCGTGATTCATCATCATGACCCAAAAAAAGCTTTTGAAGATACACTCAATACGCCTTTACTTGGTGTTGTGATTGACATAATGCTGGGCGAAGAAATGAGCGGCTGGGATTTAGTCCGTGCACTAAGGGAAAGAGAGCATACAAAAGAGATACCGATTATTATATCCTCAGCATTAGATGAGGTAAAAGAAATGGTGGACCAATTTCAAATTAAAAAATACTTAACCAAACCATATCCACCTGAAGAAATATCAAAACTGTTTGTGAAATAATAGGATAGCTTGATTCATTGTCCGTAGCATTATATTGTAAGGAAAATGTGAGCAGTAGCTTAAATTCATAAAAACTATAATAGGTGAAGCCAAAGCGTATGTCGAAAGTTGCCCCATTCAACTAGGCATTAACCGAATCTCTATCAATTCATTTTTGAAGGCGAACAACTTAAAACTAGAAAAATAAGTTTCGTGAATTTTTCTTCAAAAATGTGTAACCTTTGCCAAGCTGGCACGACTACTATACTAGTAGAATACAAAACACTAAAGCAAACTAGTAGGTTTCACTTTTCACAAAAAGACCAGGGCTCAAATTTTTTGAGAACACCTGGTCTTTTTGCGTGCTGGCAACAAAGTGGAAGTAATGCTAAAATAAGATAAATACTTTAGAATTTTCATGAAATTTAATCAAAATCACGCATAGAAATTTGAAAAAATGAAATCCCCCATCGTTTTTTCAACTAGGCGTAAAAAGGAGTTCAGACATGCAGGTTCGTCCAATTTAAAAATCTCCCAAGAAAAAATAAAATCTTAATTTTGGGGGATAAAACGTGTTTAAAAACCGATCTTTTTCACTTTTATTGACAGGTCAATCTTTAGCGGATATTGGTGATATTCTCTATATAGTAAGCGTGATTAGTATAATTTATCGTTTCACCAACTCGGCGATTGCTACTTCCTTCGTACCGTTTATTATTACTACTTGTATGTTGATTTCCAGTCTGCTAACACCTCTTATTACGACAAAAGTGTCGTTGAATCAATTGCTAACTATTTCTCAAGGCTTTAAAACCGCTGTCATTTTGGGCCTTGCCTTGTATGTACAATGGGTAGGCGACCAGCCGATGATAGGCTTTGTGTTTTTATTGATTGCGATGGTTGCGTTTTTGGATGGTTGTGCCAATCCTATTCGTCAATCCTTGCTGCCTCATTATGTGGAAGAAAAGGATTTATTGCGGGCAAATAGTATTGCAGAAACGGTTATCCAATCCATTCAGGTGGGTTCTTGGTTTGTTGGCAGTTCCTTGCTGCTTCTCTTTACACCATCACAGCTTATATGGGGCGTTGTCGTCCTTTTTTTCATGGCAACATTGCTTTTAAAGCTTTTACCAGATGTGGCACGTATGGAACGTCCACAAAAAAAGAAATGGATGTTATTTATGCAAGGGTGGCAATCCATCCATCAAACACCTGTACTAAAGGTAGCTGCACGAATGGATTTACTGGAATCGATGGCAGGTGCAGTGTGGGTCGCAGCGATTTTACTTGTTTTTGTAGAAGAAGCATTGCAGGCTTCTTCTCAATGGTGGGGTTATCTCAACGGCATTTTTTTTATTGGCATGATTATAGGGAGTATGATTTGTTTAAAATGGACCAAATTTATTGAGCGTAAGAAAGCTATGTTCATAAGTGGAGGTGCGCTGTTGTCCGCTATTTTTACATTATTCTTTGCGGTTAGTATCACACCATTGATGGCTTTACTCTGTTCTTTGCTGATTGGCTTATGTGGGCAATTAAAAAACATTCCACAGCAAACCATCATTCAAACAAGTGTCTCAAAGGAGAAATTACCAACGGTGTATACATCGTTGAATGTCATTGTGACAGGGGTATTCGGCCTTTCATCTTTAATGATGGGCATGTTGTCAGAATGGTATGGGATACGAGTTGTTTTTTTCCTTTCAGCTAGTATGCTACTTCTCGTAAGTGTAATTGCCTATAAAAATAAAACATCTTTCACGTAAGAAAGAGTAGCCCTTACTTTTTGAGTAGGGGCTATTTTTTATAAAAAGTTCATATCCTGTTAGTTGATAGTATGGTAAAATATACAAATATTTGTATATTTTAAAAGGAGAGTTAGTATGAATCGTAAAAAAATTAGTTTCATTATCTCTGCACTTATCATAGCAATCTTTATTGGTGTGGCATTAAAAAATGTTTTTTTCCAAGCATCTCTTACACCATCTATGACTGTTTTGGAGGATGGCACCAAACAAATTAATTATGAAACTGCTTTAACAAAGCTAGATCAATCCTCCACAACGTTTGAAGCATATAAAGGCAAAATAGTAGTAGTGAATTTTTGGGCGTCCTGGTGTGGGCCTTGTCAACAGGAAGCACCTGAACTAGAGGCATTCTATCAACAAAAATCAAAGGATGTCGAGCTGCTAGCCATCAATGCCACAGCCTATGATAGCTATAAGAAGGCGGCAGCATTTAAGGATACTTATGCTTTATCATTTCCTATCTTCCTAGACGAAGAGGGAGTACTACAGAAAACGTTTGAAGTGGTGAATTATCCTAGTACCTTTATCTTTGATAAAGAAGGAAAATTACAGCACAGCGTGAAAGGCGAACTCACTCAACAACAATTAATACAATTGATTGATGATCTCTAAGAACAAAATAAGTCTTATAGACAATATATTTAGAAAAATGAAACTTTTTCTAAAAAGATGCGTAGAAGTAGCTAAAGAAAAAAGGAAGGGGCTCCTTTAGTGCCACGGAAACACATGATTATTATCATCATTGCATGGATTGTAGAAATATCGTTGACGTACTGGGTTGCCACAATATTCTCTGTGCGATTTATCGAAGTGATGTTTTTCACGGGCATTGCCTTTACCTTAGGAACGTTTTACTTTTCGAGTAGCGGTGGAGCGATGTCAAGACTTTATACATCTCAAGTGAGTGCACAAACAGGGATCATTCATGAGCGAGAACGGTTCAAGGTTAAACTTGGGCCCGTATTTATAGCGTCACTGATATTTTTCCTTATTGGATTGGTATTCTTTATTTTACTTGTAACAGGCATTATTCCACCACAAAAGGTGTGAAAGTTATTGGCTTCCACCTTCCAAAAAATCAAGATGGCTAGGTGCTCATTTTGATTTTTTTGCGTTGTATAGAATTTGTAGAGTGCTATATTATAAAATAGGCTTCGATAATTGTATTTTTACAATTATAAAGGAATAAAAAGGTAACTATTATACTATAATTACCCTTTGTTATTAGTAATTTGTCATGCAAAATATGTATATCTATGGAGGTATACAATATGTTAAAGGAGTTATCAAACCGAGTGCCCCAAAATCGAAACCAACAAAATAGAGAGAAGAGTAGACCTCAAGAACCTGACGTTCAGTATAATGCTATGCTAGAAATTCAAACAATGGAAAGTAGCATAAAAAGATACATAACAGTGCATGGTGATCACTTGAATGCAGCTGAATATCATTCTTTACTGCAAATGATTAAGAGTTTAGAGGAATTGAAAACAGCGATTAAAGGGGTCTCATTAGATTAGGCACATTCTTTATTGGATGATCTGACAATACGGTTTGTCAGATCATCCTAGGAATTAATCCACCGGTAATAAGTAAAAGTGAGGTTTTGACCATTCATTTCAAATGATTCTCCGCTTCTATCCAATGGTTTAAAACCGTTTTTTTCTAATACTTTTTGAGAGGCTATATTGTTCGTTGTTGTTTGTGCCTCAATGATGAGCATGTCTTGCTGGCGCATAAGGTCTAATACTAATTCTAAGGCTGTATGGGCAACCCCTTTCCCACTAAATTCTTGTCCTACTCTATAACCGATATGGCCTAATCGTTGATCCTTATCAATATCGATTACATTGATTCTTCCTATAATTTCTTCAAGTTCATTTTTTATTAGATAGAAAGAGGATAGCTGTTGTGCTTGTTCCTCTAAAAGCATGTCATTTTTTCTTATGAAATTTGGTAATTCGTAATAGTCATCCCCTCGACTTGGGACTGTTTTTTCAAAATAGGCCCTATTTTTAACCTCAAATGCATATAAGTTTTCAAAATCACCCTGTGTTAATGTTTCTAATCGAATTTTCATGGCATCTCCAATCAATTTTGGTTTTTCTTTCATTATACCTGTAGTCTAGGGTTAATCTCACCAGTTTTTTGATTGTTCAGATTTTGTAGATGTGTGGATAGACATGAGTACTGGTTTGCTTTTTCAGCCATCCACTAAAAAAGTACCGTCATTAAAAAGACCCACTTCCTGTCGGGTTTAGTGAATTAAATAGTGAGCGGACAAGTAAATTAGTAGAGGCATTGAGATTTTTTAAGAGAGTCCAGTAATTTTCAAAATGTGGAAGCACTTGTTCTACTAGAAAATGAACTTAGGTTGGTTCAAGTCTACCTCTATATACAGTAGGAGCGTTTTGGCAAGCGTATTCAGGTTGTATGGCAACTAAAGTCGGAGACAACTGTCCTCATCCCATCACTGACTAACCAGCCATTAATTGAAAATGCATTAAAGCATGGAATGTTAAAGCGTTCTGACGGGGGAACGATACATATTCGTATTATCAATTTTGATACCCATCTCGAAATCACCGTAGCGGATAATGCGTTGAAATGGATGAAGAGCAATTGGCAAAACTACTACAGCCTAAAGAACTTTTATCCATCAGATTGCAACACCATTAAGCCAAGGTCTACGCATGACAAGCAAGCTTCACGAAGGAACGGCGGATTCATTTGTGGTAGTAGCAAAAAAACATTTACATCATTAGATGCATTGCCTCTCGATGAGTTTTAAGAGGGGGAATGCATCTTTTATTATTTGCAAGTTTGAAAAATAGAAATTTAGAGCACAGCCTGAGGCGTCTTCGTTTTAAAATGTGTGAATAAGTAGCATCCCAAAATCACGATGATTCCCCCAATGCCTTGCAGCCAGCTTAGTTGTTCACCGATAAATAAAAAGGCGAGCAATGCTGTAAAAATAGGATTAAAGTTTAGAAAAATACCAGAGGTTGTGGCACCTAATTGTTGAACGCCAATATTCCAAAATACCATACAAACTACTGTAGAGATGACCCCTGTATAAAGTAGCGAAAGGATGAAAGAGGAGTCGATTTCGGAGAAGGTAAAATCCGTAATCGTGAATGGGACTAGGATGAGCACCCCAAACAAACCTGCATACAATGTCGCCATTAACGGAGAGGTTGTTTGCATAGCCCACTTACTACATACAGAATAAAGTCCCCATACGCAAACGGCTGCCACCATCCATAAATCTCCTGTATTCAATTGGAAGTGCCATAACAGCTGCCAATCTCCTTTCGAAAGGACAAGAAAAACACCAATTAAAGAGAGTACCATCGCCAGAAGTTGCAAGCCATTTATTTTTTCTTTCAGAAAGGCGAAGGAAAAAAGGGCGATGGACATGGTATTCATTGTAGAAATAAGACCAGCATTCGTGGATGTTGTTCGTTCCAACGCTAAAAATTGAAATATATTAAATAAGGCAACACCTGTAATGCCCATCAGGAATAATGGCACAAGAGCGGCTTTAGCAGGAACCAATCTCTTCTCTTTCCACCAAACTAACGGTAGCAGGACGATCACTGCGATCAGCCATCTGACCAACGTTAAGGTCATTGGAGAGGCATGAGCCACTAGCGTCTTAGCCACAACAAAATTGCCTCCCCATAGTAAGCTCGTGACAAGCATTAAGCCCATATAAAATTTAACCACAGTATAGGTACACTCCTTTTGCTTTTATGTATAATAAGAATCATAGCACTATTAGTGATTTATCAGTATAATATTTTGTAGAATTGAATAAAATCAAAATAATCGAAAGTTATTTAATGAATATCAAAATAATATTTTGAAATCGCATTAAAAACTTCCTTGTCTAAAAATAATCAAAATAGGAGAAAACAATGGAGGATATAAAAAATAAAGGATTAGATAATGTCGATCTGCAAATATTAGCGATTTTGCAGCGAGAGGTTCAGATTAGCAATGCGGAATTAGCTAGACGGGTGAATTTGTCCCCACCAGCAACCCATACAAGGGTGAAACGTCTAGAAAATGAAGGCTATATTGATCAACAAGTCGCAATTTTAAATCAGGAGAAACTAGGGTTTGATTTATTGTGCTATATATTTATGAGCACAAATATTCATCAGGAGAAGGAAATAGAGGAGTTAGAAAACAGCTTGAAAACAATGACCGAAATTTTGGAATGTCATTGCTTAACAGGTGCCTATGATTATTTGTTAAAGGTCGTAATTCGAGACCGCCAAGACTTAGATCAATTTATTCGAAAATTAAATAAGCTTGGCGTTTCTAGAATTCAAACGAATTTATCCTTACGAGAAATTAAATATTCTACAGTGTTACCGATCGAAGAAAACAGCAAGCCTGAGTAAGCTAACTCAGGCTTGCTTTTTTTTACTGATGAAAGGTAAGCAGCCGCTCTAAATGAGTAGCACTCCGCTCACGAGGGATTATCCCAGCTCCAAATAAAGAGATCACATGTGCAAAAATCATACAACCGACAAGTTGCTTATAGTTGACATGCAACCATAGAGTTGCCTATAATCAAGCTATGAATTGGGATAAAGACGCTATTTTTAAAGCACTAGGGGACTCGACTCGGAGACTTATCTTAGATGAACTGGCTGAGTGTGATGAGATGACGTTGTATGAATTGACGGTGCGTCTTCTAATGAAACATGAACTTTCCATTTCGAGGCAGGGGATTGCTAAGCATCTGTCTGTCTTGGAGAGTGCTGGACTCGTCCTATCACAGCGGAAGGGAAAATATCGAGTCATTCTTTTCAATAAGGAACCACTTAAAGATTTACTGAAAGGATGGGTAGAGTAAAGTTTACGTGTGAAGGATGCTTCTTAAACGACTTAAAAGGAGGAAAAGCAATTGAATATTATTGTCAACAGTATCTTTGTACAAGATCAGGAAAAGGCACTGGCATTTTATACGGAAAAGCTAGGGTTTGTAAAAAAGGAGGATGTCCCAGTAGGAAAACATAGATGGCTAACGCTTGTGTCGCCTGATGATTTAGAGGGCACTGAGCTATTACTTGAGCCAGATGAGCATCCTGCAGCAAAGGACTATCAAAGGAGGATTTTCGCTGAAGGCATTCCAGCAACAATGTTTGGAGTTGCTGATTTAGAAAAGGAGTATAGCCGTTTACTGGAGAAAGGCGTTGAATTTACACTTAAGCCGACAAAAGCGGGAGAAGTCACAATAGCAGTTTTTAATGATACATGTGGCAACCTTATTCAGATTATACAAAAATAGTGTAGAAAAGCGTGTTTGATAAAAAATATCAAAACACGCTTTTCTCATTACTCAGCCATTACCCAACCTTTATCATCGTTCAAAACGTTTAGATTTTCTTTTGGCTGCGCATTTACGGTCTGTTCTTTGGCTTCTGCTTCCTCGCTGGGCGGAGCTTCTTCCGACGAACAAGCAGATAAAAGGAATAGTAGCGCTATACTTAATGATAGGAATTTCTGCATGAGGCAAACCTCCATCAATCAATCGTTGATATGAATATTTTGCACATCTTTTTACAGAATATGTTGTGTATAGCTGCCATTAAAAATTTTTTTAAGCGACTGTATTACTAATTATTTTGCTAAAGCCATTATTATATGCACTATTAATCAGCTGCTGTATTGACTTCACTGCTTGCTCAGAGAAAATATACCAGTTATCGCCATCGAAATCATGGAGTAAATACTCAGGATAGCCTTGTAATAATTCCTCTGGGAAAGGTTGATTTAATGTATAGATATCATATTGTCGAACACTGTTTTGATCATGGCTCATAAAATCAAATTGACCAAGCTTGTAATAAGATCCAGGAGTTTCTAGATTGAGGTGCCAATAATAATCTTTCGGAGCCTCTACTTTGTCGCCTTTCTTTTCTTGGAAAATTTTGAAAAGTGCTTGGTGATAGGCATTGCCCTTGATGTCCTGAATGACACCACCCATTGTCATATGGTATTCATAGCGTAGTACCTTGATTTTTTCATCTTCAATTAGCAATGGTTCAGTCGTAATATTTACTGTGCCATCATTATAATGCACTTGACTGCCGAATGTTTCAGCAATAAAGCGAATTGGTACATAGGTGCGATTGTTTTTCATGTATGGTTGTACATCCAATTGTTCTTTTTGACCATTTTTAATGACTGTTCGGTTATTAAGATTCAATTTAATAGTTGTTTGATCCATTGAAAGGGTGATTTGTGAATCCTGCCAATGAACTTGCGCACCAAGATTTTCACTGATCACTCGTAATGGCACCATTGTTCGATTGTTTTTTTGCTCGGGTGCTGTATCAGATTTTACCACAACATCGTCGATTTTGATTTGTGTCGTTGCGGCATCAGCAGGTGTTGCTACAAATAATGTAGATGTTAAAAATAGCCCTGTAAAAAATTTTTTCATGGTATATAACCTCCTTATACTTTAACACTTACCACCATCGGAAATTTTACCATAATATTCTTATGTATATAATAAAAACTTTACTATTTTTTCTTTTGGCTGGAAAAGGTTGTGTATCATCATCAATATTTTGGACTTGATTTCGCAGTGTGTCATTTAGATTAAAACCATCGTGTTGCTAGATATCAAAGTAAAGAAGTTGAAATAAAATAACACAAAATCACCACCGCTATTAGCAACTTTTTGACAGCGTATAATCTGTATTTGTTCTCGAATACTAATGCTGAAAGGAGGTTTTTTAAATGAAGTTTTTGACATGGGGCATTGTTGGTGCAGCATTATTTGCTGTGATGAAAGGCTACGGAAAATCGAATCAAGGACAAAAGGATAGCTTTCAACAAACAACTACGCCTGTACAATTAGTAGCCAATGCAAATCCGCTGACAGCCAATACACCGAAACAGTAGAACAAAAGCTTATAGATTACTTTGATCTATAAGCTTGCTATAATTTTACATAAATATCCTATCATTGGTATAATAGATTGCGAGAAAAGGGGGTGTATAGATGCTTCATTTTACAAACTATCATGACGATGATTTAGAAGAAATTCTGCAATTATTTTACGAAACCGTACATAGTGTAAACGCAAAAGATTATTCACAGGCCCAATTGGAGGCTTGGGCACCGTTAGCCATACAGCCAGTTAAAGTAGCCACTTGGCAAAAGACTTTAAGACATAATAAGACCTATGTCGCACGGAAGCATCATCAAATTGTTGGCTTTGTGGATATGACAATGGAGGGCTATTTAAATCGACTTTATGTCCATAAGGATTTTCAAGGACAGGGGATTGCATCAGCCATCGTAGATTTACTAGAAGCAGACGCAAGAAAACTTGGTCTTACCCATATTTACACGGATGCTAGTCTTACAGCGAGACCATTTTTTGAACGGAAAGGATACCAAATCATGCAAACACAAACAGTCGAGCGACAGGGCATATCGTTAATGAACGTTAGCATGGTTAAATTATTTCCTGATGAAAAGGACGGATGAAAAGGATGAATTGTGTAAAGGGTTTTATCGTATTAATGATGTTATGCTTCATACTTAGTGCCTGTGCACAAACAGAAAAGCCTTCTCATGAGAAACCAGATGTAGAAAATATCACGGTTTCATTCGAACATCCTGAAACAAAGCAACCATTTAAAATTATTCATGCTTATGAGCTTTTTCAAAACTATACAGAAAAGGTAGAAAGTGACCCAGATCGTTCACCATTGGATGTCTATCGAGAAGAGGTCGTTGATCCAGTTTATAGTGCTTGTTTTGAGAATGGTGAATATATAAACTTGGCTGAGTTGGTGCTAAACATAACGCCTAAACAAATAAAAGATAATCAATTATTAAGTGAAAATATTGAAAGGGAAGCAACGGAAAGGAGCATTAAAGAAGCTCTTTTCAAAGCTTCTGATTTTCTTCCTACAAAAAATGAAACAACCGTATGTGTTTTTCCTGCTACAGATGTAGGGATTGGCATGGTGGCTATAGGGTCAGGTAAAATAACTGTTCTATACAATAAATATTATAATGATGAATATATAAGATATACAATACCTCATGAATATCATCATAGTGTTTTGACTGAAAACCGCCCAAGAACTGAAGGAACCGTATTGGACCATATGGTGTTTGAAGGAAAAGCAGTTATGTTTGAAAAATTAGTCAATCCCGAAATGGATTTAAGGAAAATTGATTTCAATTCCAAAGACTTTTATTGGTCAAAAATTGTAGGAGATCTCGAAAAGAGGGACTTGAATCGTGCATCTGAAATCAATTTAGGTGGAAATGGTCTACCCTATGAATATGGCTACAGTGAGGGCTATAAAATGGTAAAATCCTATCTGGATTTGCATCCCAATGTATCGATAGAGGAGTGGACTGCTTTAAGTCCGAAAGAAATTTTTGAGAAAGGAAACTATCTCGAAAACTATCAATAAACAAGTAAGCAACAGACCCAGTATCAAACTAGGTCTGTTGCTTCGTTTAGGCATCGATAAATGGTTAAAATCGCTTGTAAATGCATACCTTCATGAAAGATGGTGCGTAACAGTACTTGTTCAATAGTTTGCATACCCATATCAATAGGAGGGAATTCCTCTGACAATCGATGGCCATACTGTTCCTTTAATTGTTCAGGCTGCTGAGCTAAATACTTCTTTAATTCCTCGAAGGATGGCGTTTCGTCGTCAAAATGCTTTGGCGATGTACCAAAGCCAAACCATTTCTTGAGAACTTCTAATTCTGTATCCTTTTCCTTTGTTAATGCCTCTATCCATAAATATTGATCGAGATAAACATGACCCATATTCCAGCGAATATTATTATGAAATCCAGCTGGGATGATGTTCGCTTTTTCTTCTGATACATGCTCGAGTAAGTGAAGCAGCTCGCCACGATAATTGGTTAGCTGCTGAAATAGATTTTCTTGACGTTGATTCAAATGTAACCCTCCTTTTTAATATTATTGGCTATTAAAACTCCATTTTCCTGCAAAAAAAAGAAGAACACTTTTTGTGTTCTTCTCCAATTTATCTACTTTGTGTCTGTAATGCTAAACGGACACCGAGACCGATATAAACGAAGCCAACTGTCTTTTCGAGCCAGCGTGAGCTACCGCTTGTTTTTGTAAAGATTTTTTCGCCAATGAAGCTTGTAATTACTGCGAGTAGGATTGTATATAAAGCACTCATCACGACAAATGTTATACCGAGTGTTAGCAATTGGCTTGTGACAGATTGCTCGTTATGCTGAACAAATTGCGGTAGGAAGGCTAGGAAAAACAGTGCCGTCTTTGGATTGAGGATTTCTGCTAAAAAGCCTTGACGGAATGAAGTACTAGCAGGACTTTGTTCGACAGTCGGTTGCTCAATTTTCTTTGGCTTTGTGAGGAGCATCTGAATGCCTAAGTAAACAAGGTATGCCACACCAATATATTTCACCACTTCAAAGGCAGTGGCTGATTTCATTAAAATAGCAGAGAGACCTAAAACAGCCGCTAATGTATGAACCAAGTCACCAAGACCGATACCTAAAGCTGTATAAATACCATTCTTTTTTCCGCTTTTTAATGTTTGTGTAATGGTAATAATTACTGCAGGACCTGGAATTAAAAATAATAAAAGAACTATTGCGATAAAAGATAACATGCGAAACCATCCTATTCTAATAAACTAATCATTCTAGGGTGAATGCATGGAATATTATATTCTAGCTATTGTGTGGCTGTCGATAAAGAAATATTGAAAAAATAATGAAAAATAATTCTGAAAACTAATGAATAATACTAATGAAATTTTATTACCTAGTACTAATATTTAGTGTTAGAATAAGACTATAAAAATACGTTGGAGGAATTCATATGTTAACAAGTCAACAATTACAAGCTATTTTGCCACACCGATATCCATTTCTTTTGGTAGACCGTATTGTGGAGTTAGAAGAGGGCAAGCGCGCAGTGGGGTTGAAAAATGTAACGATTAATGAAGAGTTTTTTAAAGGTCATTTTCCACAGTATCCTGTGATGCCAGGTGTGCTAATTGTTGAAGCATTAGCACAGGTTAGTGCAGTGATTATGCTGACAAAGGCTGGGAATGAGGGAAGATTAGGTTTATTGGCAGGAATCGATCATTGTCGCTTTAAAAAGCAAGTAAAGCCTGGTGATCAGCTACATCTAGAAGTGGAGATTACGCGTGTGAAGGGCGCTGTTGGGAAAGGCAGAGGGATTGCAATGGTAGATGGAGAAATAGTTTGCGAGACGGATCTTGTTTTCGCTTTTGGATCTTAGAAAATGGAGGTTCTCGGTTGAATTACACATTTATGCTTTATATCGCCGTTTGTATCATGCAAATAGCGCTATTAGCGAATATTACGATTGCTAAAGGCGCTTGGAATGGGGTGACAATGTGGCTTTGTACGGTAGTTTTTGTTTTCGCAACAGCTATTTTTGGATTAAGTAGAGCGCGGCAAAAAGACACTCAAAAATAAACGACTTTGCTTCAATTCGTACTACACGGCTCTCTTTCCTTCATATAGTAAATTGAGTGAAAGTTTTAATATGAGAGGGTGAGGAGGTTTGAGGGTCGCTTTTATAGAACATAAAGAAGAACAGCTACAGCCAGAGCAAGCGTTGGCGAACGATTTCTGTGATCAATTTGTGCAAAAGATGCATAAAAATATATTGCATAAAAAGCTTGATGAGGATGTGTATCAGTCCTATTTTGTTATCCTTCAGCAACAATATACAAGGCAAGAGCTGCGATTTATTGTCCATCTGTTAAAGGTACAGGCAAATGAGATAATACGCATGAAGCCCATGTTTATTACCATGAGTGGTGTTATTTTATCCATGTTTACATTGCTTGCTACAACCATGAATAGCAAGCTCATGATAGGCATGTCGCTTGTCCAAATCGTTGCATTAGCCGTCTTGAGTTTTAATGTCGCCATTATATGGATTTCCTTTAAAATTGAAATCGAACATAAGCGGGTGCAGGAAGTGATTGCATTATTAGATTATTACGTAACAATTGTTTCAAAAGGGAGTGACCTTCGTGCAAAAGACAGTTGAACAATTACATTATTGGCTTATAAAAGTACCAGAAGTATTTCGTGTGATGACAGAAGCGGAAATAACACAACGACCTGCTCCAAAAAAATGGTCCAAAAAAGAAGTAATCGGTCATTTGTGTGATTCGGCTATTGTCAATCTTGAACGATTACTTCAAATTCAGAATGAAGCTTCACCCTATGTAGTGACTACATACGACCAAGTACAATGGGTCGCGTTACAGGGCTATCAGGATTTACCAATAGAAGATATTTTAATGTTGTGGACAAGCATCAACAAAAAAATCATGTATGTACTGGACCACCTTGATGAAGAGACATTGGCCCAGCCATGTATGATGAATCAACAACAAAGGACATTGGGATGGTTGATAGAGGAGTATATGCAACATCTGGCACATCATATCCACCATCAAATTTTAATGAATGAATGCGAAACATAAGCATTTTTTTAGGAAATCCTCAAATAATAAAGTACGAAAATAATTATTTGGGGACGTGAAAATGTGAAAAAGTTTTTATTGCTTTTACTACCACTTAGTCTAATCACGGTGTCGCTTTTTTATGTAAAAGTGAGTTCTTCTGAAAATAAAGGAAGAAAGTATTATGAGGAAGCAGGTCAAATTCTTTGGGAAATTCAGACAGATGAAAAAATCATTGCCTTAACATTTGATGATGGGCCACATCGCAAATATACAGCGGATATCCTTGATGTATTGGAAAAATATAATGCAAAAGCAACCTTTTTTATTGTCGGTCAAAATGCAGAAAAAAATCCTGAGCTGATTACAAGAATGTACGAAGAAGGACATGAATTGGCCAATCATACCTATACACACCCTTTAAGAACAAATGTTACCAATTTAATGAAAGAAATACAGCAAACAGATGAAGTGATTGCAGGGATTACAGGCTATCAGCCAACATTATTTAGACCAGTTGAAGGACAATATACCGATGCGATGATTGATGCAATTTCAAAAAAAGGCTATAAGGTTGTTATGTGGTCTTGGCATTTAGATACGCTCGACTGGAAAAGCCCAGGTGTTCATCGCATCGTGAATACCGTTTTAAAAGGTGTGAAAGCAGGCAATATTGTCCTATTTCATGACGGTGGGGGAAATCGAGCACAAACGGTTCAGGCAATGGAACAAATCATACCGGAGCTTGAAAAACAGGGCTATCAGTTTGTGACGGTTTCTGAATTATTGGAAATCCAAAGGACACATAAGAAAATGGAAAAAAAACAGTAGTGTTGAAGCAGAAACGTCTTCAACACTTTTCTTTATGTAAAGGTTATTTAAACATTTTTTTGATGTGTTTAAGCTCAGCAATTAAATAATCAATTTGTTTCTGCATATTATCTATTTTAACTGTTTGATGCCCATTTCCATTGCCATTATTCGTTTGAGAAGAATCATTGTTCGCGTTTTGGAGCGCTTCTAATGCGAGTCCTGCTGCAATGGTTTGTAAACCATCCCCTAATGTTGAAATGGCTGTGCCAATATAGGATAGCTTAGCCGCATAAATTTCTATGGATTCATTGCCTTGGCTCGGTTTATTATTTCTCCCCATTGTTTTTCCTCCTTACATTTGTCATTACTTGCATCATATGCGACAACAAGTGAAAAGGCGATTCCGATGATCGTTGAATGATTCACTAAAAATGGTAAAATTAGTACAATTAACGGATGGGGGGACTAGCATTGACACAACATATAGAGCTGATTGAAATGAATAGTGAGCTGTTAGAGGGGAAGGGCAGCTTTTGTTTACGAAGCAAGAAAAAAACAGAGGGCTATCAGAAGAAAAACAAATGGCTTAATCAACAATTTGAAAAGGGCTTACATTACATACAAGTACTTGAAAATCAAAAACAAGTAGGTTTTATAGAATATACAGATGCGGAATACTCTTCAAGAGTTGTACATGCAGATGGCTATGTGGTGATTCACTGTTTATGGGTAAGTGCAGTGGGGAAGGGCTATGGTACACAATTACTGAAGAGGTGCTTAAAGGATGCCAAGGAACGTGGGAAAAAGGGAGTGGTGGTCATTACAAATGACCAAACTTCCTGGACGCCAAACAAGGATTTATTTTTACAGCACCAGTTTCAGCATATGGCAACAGCACTCAATGATTTTGAATTATGGGCCTTTCCATTTCATGAAAGCGTTGAACGGCCATACTTTCCTGATAATTGGCAGGAACGATTAACGAGATTTCCTCATTTAACGATTTTACGTTCCTTTCAATGTCCATATGTAGACGTCGCCACGGAAAATATTCAATTAGCTGCCGAAAAATTAGGATTGCAGCCAGTGCTGGTGGATCTTCAAACGAGAGAAGAGCTGATGGAGAAATCACCGACACCATATGGTATTTTTTCAGTGGTTTATAAAGGACAATTGATTGCCTTTCATCGATTAACCGTGCATTCCGTATATAAAAAACTGCAAAAACTCATGAATAATTCCTGATAGGATGCAACTTTTTTGGACACTGGCACGTTATATTCTTATAGCATTTCTATGATTCTTTGAGTTTTTTGTTGACTGCTACTAGGAAATGAGTAAAATTAAAAGGCAGTACCATAATATGCCTAAACTTAGTAGTATGATGGCTGAATAGGTGCTGGAATGCTAGTTAGAATGAAGCATGATCGGACAAGGTCTGTCATGAAATTTTGACAGTCTTTTTCTTTTCGTCTTCTGGATAACCTGTTAAGATGGTAGTAGTGTGACAACAAGTTAGTGTAAATGAGAGTGGTGACAATCAAGATGGATGAACAGAAAAAAGAAAGTACAGAACAGCAGCAGGAGCCGACTCCAGCTGAAATAAAGCCGGCAGGACAATTTATACAACTGAAACCGTTTAAATTTATCATGCTAATGTTCTTTACAATTCTTATTACGGCAGGTTTAACAATATTTGCGTTAACCTTTGGTGATAAGAAAGTAGTAGAAGTGAAAGTTCCGATTGAACGAGAGGAATTTACAAAATTATATGAAGCATTTGATTTACTGAAAAATAACTATTACCAAGATATTGATGATGAAAAAGTGGTCGATGGTGCGATCGATGGTATGTTTGATGCATTAGGCGATCCTTATTCCGATTTCATGGTAAAGGAAGAAGCGGATCAATTTAATTCTGGCTTATCTTCAAGCTTCCAAGGAATTGGTGCAGAAATCCAAGAACGTAATGGTTATATTACAGTTGTGTCACCTATCAAAAATTCTCCTGCTGAAAAGGCAGGCTTATTACCAAAAGATATTATCTTAACAGTTGATGGGAAAAGTATTCAGGGCTTAAGTGCAACAGAGGCAGTTGCACTGATTCGTGGCGAAAAAGGAACACCCGTAAAATTAACGGTAAAACGTGGCGAAAATACGGAACCTATTCAAATGACGATTGTTCGTGATGACATCCCAGTCGAAACCGTTTATGGTGAAATGCTGGATGGCAATATTGCCCATATTCAAGTTACATCATTTAGTGAACAAACTGCCCAAGAGCTTGAAAAAATCCTTACTGAGTATGAAGGCAAAGGAATGAAGGGCATTGTATTAGATTTACGTCAAAATCCTGGTGGCTACCTAAAGGCTGCAGTCGATATCTCTAATTTCTTTGTACCAGAAGGAAAGGCGATTGTGCAGGTACAAGAAAAAGATGCGGAGCCTCAAATTACAAATGCCATAGCAGGTAAAAAATATAACCTACCGATTACGGTACTAGTTGATAGTGGCAGTGCTTCAGCCTCTGAGATTTTGGCAGGAGCATTAAAAGAGTCAGTTGGTGCTAAAGTTGTTGGTGAAACATCATTCGGTAAAGGAACTGTCCAAAATGTTACACCATTAAAAGACGGCTCTAATTTGAAATTTACGACAGGTAAATGGTTAACACCGAAGGGCAACTGGATTAATGAAAAAGGAATTGAGCCTGATGTCAAAGTTGCGTATCCATCCTATGCCTCTTTACCATACTTGAATGCCTCTTTAGAAATGAAGACAGGCCTACAATCTGACTCTGTGAAAGCAGCAGAGGAGATGCTTCAGGTGCTAGGGTATGAGCCTGGTGAAGTAGATGGGATCTTTGATGACAATACCGCACAGGCAGTAGAAAAACTACAAGCAGCGAACAACCTTGAAGAAACAGGCATTCTAACAGGTAATACAACGTATGCTTTAATGGATGCGTTACGTGCAAAAATGAAAGCCGATGATCCTCAGTTACTAAAAGCGAAAGAGCTTCTTGTAGGAACAGCCGAAAAAACAGAGGAAACAACAAACTAACAATGTAGCTGTCGCAACAGTTGTCTTTCACGGCATCTGCGACAGCTTTTTTTATGGGAGGAACTAATATGAAAGATGTGTACCTATTTAGTGGCTTTTTAGGGAGTGGCAAAACATCCATGCTGACAGATGTCATTCGCCAGCTAAAAGAAAAGAAATTAAAGCCTGCTGTTATTATGAATGAGCTCGGGAAGCTGCCATTTGACTCGCAGGCAGTGGAAAAGGATATCCCGCTAAAGGAGATGCTAGAGGGCTGTATTTGCTGTTCGGGTGCTGAAAAAACAGAGGCACAAATTCAATCTCTTCTATTAGATAGTGATTTTGATGTGCTCATTATCGAAACAACAGGTGCAGCACATCCTGTAGAAGCTTTGGATGCCGTTTTTTCACCGCTTTTTGCAGATCAGCTCAATGTGAAAGGCATTATCACGGTGGCGGATTCTAAGCTCTGGCTACACCGTGATACATTAACACCACAAGTGCGCTCTTTATTTCTGGAGCAAATTCGCCATGCACATCTATTGTTAGCAAATAAAACAGACTTATTAACAGAGGCAGAGCAAGGTCAGGTCGTCTATGAACTACAGGGCTTGAACCCTCATGCCTTTATATTGCAAACGACAAATGGACGCTTACCACTCAGCTTATTAGAGGGGCTGAAGGCAACAACACAGGTCGATAAAGCAGATATAGTTAAAGCGCCAATAGCCTCAATGCAGCTGGGCTCTCGCTTAGTAGATTTTACAGATCAGGAATTTACACAGGAGCAGTTTGAAGATTGGGTGCGTGCATTACCTGAAACGATTTATCGTATGAAAGGCTATGTACCAATTAAGGGCATCAAAAACCCAATGTTGTTCCAATATGCTTATGGAATGGTGCAATGGCTCCCAGAATATCTGAAAATGCCAGCAAAACTTGTTATTATTGGAGAGAATGTTAGTGCTTTACCTGTTATTGGGGAGAATTGAAGAATAAAGCAACCAGTGAATTTCTGCACGTGAACAACCTGTGTAGCTTTACACAGGTTGTTTTATTTTTATGTAAATGAAATGTAACGATCTTGTAACACAATTGTAATATTAGGCTAACATGAGGCTACGACACTAGCCGTCTCTAGGGTGATGCAAAGAAAGTAATGAAGAAAGGCGATTAAAAAATGAGTGTATAAAACATACATTTTTTATTCATATCAGCTGTTTATTTTCTAAAATATTTACGAGTTTAGGAGGGGTGTCAACCCTCTTTCAAACGTAAGTATTTCATAGATTGGTGAAACCTGCTAAAAAATAACGCGAAAAAAACGTGATTTTTCGCGCATTTTCTTCTTCGTTGGCGTAGTTAGCAGATGTTGGTAAGATTTTAATGAAAATCATCCCTTACGATTAGTGGCAGAGAAGGAGGAATTGCAAACATGAAAAAAACACTAACTGCAATTTGTGCAACATTTCTTTTAGCAGCTCCAATTCAAATAGCTTCTGCTGCTGCAAATACAACAGAGGGGAATTCCGTACAGCAATCAACAAACTGTAATGTTTATTATTATAAATGGTCAAACAATAATCATAAGTGGACGATTAAACTTCCACAGGCATCTACACCATCTAATGAGACGCCAACAACAAATAATACAACACCAACAAAGCCAAATAATAATCAATCATCACAAAATGAAAAGCCAGCAACACCACCAACTACTTCAACACCATCAACAACAACTTCAGATGTGGACGCATTTGAACAAGAAGTAGTAAAATTAACAAACGCTGAGCGTACAAAAGCTGGTTTATCACCACTTCAAACAGATGCGAAATTAATGGCTGCAGCTCGTGAAAAATCACAAGATATGCAAACAAATAAATATTTCTCACATACGAGCCCAACATTTGGTTCACCATTTGATCGTATGAAAGCTTTAGGTATCGCTTATAAAGCTGCAGGTGAAAACATTGCTCAAGGTCAACGTTCACCACAAGAAGTAGTACAAGCGTGGATGGACTCACCAGGACACCGTGCGAACATTTTAAACGGTAAATTTACACACATCGGTGTAGGTTATGTGAAATCAGGTAACTACTGGACACAACAATTTATCCAAAAATAATCATTTATTAATAGAAAGATGCTCTATAAGTCTATAAAGGCTTATAGAGCATCTTTTTTTATTGAATTAATGGTAAAATTTGATGAGTAAGGGAGGATAGAATTGAAACAATATAGCATAGCAATGGCGATTTTCTCATTAGCCATGTCGTTTTTAATAGGAAGCTGGCTCATCGCCACCAGTTTAAAAGAGCAGCCAAAGGAATCCGTGCAACACCAGCTATTGTCACAACAAGAGGCAGCTGATTATTTAGGAATCAGTGTAGTGGAAGTGCTAAAATTAACAGAAGTGCCAGATGGATCAAATAGTTACATAAGCGAAATCCCTCATGTAAAGGTAGGGGACAAAGTCTATTATCCAAAGCAAGCCATTGATCGCTGGCTATTGGATATGGAATTAATCGTAGTACCTTAAGAAAAACATATGAACTATTTCTTTGGATAGGGGCATCACCTAATAAAAAAGAGCGCTTCTCCAGCGAAAAACGGTCGATGAAACTTTTCTTTCTCTTTTATAAATAGTAGTTTTTAAACTGTATTTTGGGGGAATTGATAAATAAGTAGTGGGTAAAAAGTAGGGAGAGGTGAGATGGATGAAAAAGCCGAATCTATTAAAGCAGTTTTTTACAAAAGAAGAAAGACCGCATACGTTTGCGCTGGCAACAGCTCAAGATCATCGTTTATTTTCATATGCCATGTCCTTTGCCAAGTATCACCCCGATATGATGATTGTGTTTTCGGCAGATGGCGAAATTATTTACGTCAATCAAGAAGCACTCTATGAACTATTACAATATCGACCTAGTCATGCAGAAGATTTCAAGAAAATTCTGACTGATGTAGATTATAAACGATTAAAAAGAGCGTTCAATCGAACATTACGAGGAAAGTCGGTCAAGATTGATATTGAAAGACTACAGCATCAAGGACAAAACCTAAGCCTCGTACTGACGTTTATACCAATCAAAAATGACGACAATCAGGCCGAGGGGCTCTATTTAATCATTGAAGATATGTCCACGTATTCAGCCATGAAGCATCAGTTAATGCTACATGAGAAGCATTTAAATTACGCCCAGCATATTGCGGCAGTTGGGAGCTGGGAGTACTTTATTCAGCATGACAAACTGTTTTGCTCAGATAACTTTTATCATATTTTTGGCTTTGCACGTTCAGATAACGATGGTATTGATCACGTTTTCCAGTTCATTCATCCAGATGATTATGAAAGGACATATGATGCATTTAATCATGCTCGAAAAGGGACTAATTTTGACAGTGACTTCCGAATTTATCACGGTAAAACCAATGAGCTGCGTTTTCTACAGGCAGCCGCCGAAGTCATATGGAAGGATGACAAGCCCTTTAAGATGATTGGGGTTGTCAAAGACGAAACGGCTTTCAAACTACTTGAGAAAACACTAAATGATACATTAGCCAACTATCATTCTATCTTTGACAATTTAGATGCAGGGATTTGGATGCGAGATTCCATTCGTGGCAATATGCTGTTCGCCTCTAAAGGATTGGAAGGAATTCTTGGTATTCCATTAGCTAAGCTTTATGATGACTCAGAAGTCTGGATTAATATGATTCATCCTGCACATCGTGAGGAGGTATTAGCGTATACTGATCATCTCGCTTCAGGCAAAAGCTATCAAGTGATTTATCGTATCCGAACGGGGGAGAATCAGACAAAGTGGTTGCTGGAGCAAATTGTGCCGAGACTAGATCAGCAAGGGGAGGTCAACCATATTTTCGGCTTAGTAACTGATATTACAAAGGAGATTGAGCGAGAAAAGAAGCTTAATTATTTAGTGTATTATGATGAATTGACAGGTTTACCAAATCGCTTGAGCTTACATGATAAAGTTGATACCCTATGCTTAGCTGGCGAACCCTTCGCACTATTATATATTTCGATTAACCGCTTTCATATCTTAAATAATGCGCTAGGTACGAAAATCGGTGATGAGCTTCTGCGCACGGTGACCAACTACTTTTCAACACTAACAGATGATCACAGTTACATGGCACGTTTAGACAATCAGCATTTTATCATTGTCATGAAAAAATATGTGAGCAAGCAACATATTTACGCGCTGGCTAGCCGTGTACTGAAAACCTTTGATACACCTTTTTCGATAAAAGACTATCGCTTGCACCTATCTGCTAGCATTGGTATTGCTTTTTATCCAGAGGAGGGCTTAACGAGAAACATTTTATTAGAAAATGCATATTCCGCTTTATGCTATGCGCAACAGCAGGGAAGGAATCGTTTTCATATTTATGCCTTTACAGAGGATATTACTTCCTATAAGCAGTATGTGTTAGACCGAGATATGCGACAAGCCATGTTAAATGAGGAATTCGAATTATATTTCCAACCAATGGTAGAGCCGCAAAAGGGGGTTATCAATGGTGCAGAAGCGTTAATTCGTTGGCATCATAAAGAATGGGGCCTTGTGTCACCTGGTGAATTTATTCCATTAGCGGAAGAAAACCATATGATTCACATCATTACAGATTGGGTGATTAAAAAAGCATGTGCGTTGTTACAGCACTGGAAGCAGCAAGGGCATGTGCTGCGAACAATTAGTATTAAGATATCGCCAATCCGTCTGTTGAAAAAGGGCTTTATTCAGTTTGTCCAAGAGCGATTACAGGTAAATTCGATTGACGCTCATTATATACAATTCGAGATTAGCGAAAGTACCATCTTAAAAAATAGTACAAGTGTGATGACCGTTCTCAAAGAATTACAAGACATCGGTGTTAAAATTGCTATTGGTGATTTTGGAACAGGCTACTCTTCCTTAGAATCATTGCGAACATTCCAACCAACGACACTCCATATCTATGAAGCGTTTATCCGTGAAATCCGTCATGATCGTCCGATTGAAAATGGACTCATTTCAGCAACGATTTATTTAGCCAAAATGCTTGGTATTCAGGTTGTGGCAAAAGGAGTTGAAAGTTACGAGCAATTTATCTTTTTAAAGCAGCAAGAATGTGATTATTTGCAAGGTAGTATTTATACGAAGGCTGTTCCCGCGAAAGCCTTTGAAAAAATGCTGGCACAAGGCATTTTAACACCACAAAAAGCGATTATTCATAAAAAACCTGTGGTGGAGCGACGCAAATATTATCGTTTTCAATTCCCGGCCTATGTGAAGGGCTTTATGACGATTATCGAAATGAATGAGCAAAAAATTAATATCGGTCATACCCCGATCATCATTGAAAATATTAGCTTAGGCGGCATGAAGATTCGCTCTTCTTTGAAGCTACCCGTTAATCAAACGATGAAATTTAAATTTAGCTTTATTTTAATGAATCAATCATTTAACCTAGAGGGTACTTTTAGATGGACCTTAGAAGAAAAATACCAAATCTATTCTTATGGCGTCGCCTTCAATTTGACGCAGGAGGATGAAGGAAAATTAGCCCCAATCATCAATCGAATGACAGCCTTGCATAATCACCATGAAAAAATAGAGGGAACGCCCTTTATGTATGAGGATATTGAAGCTTATTTTAAAAAATAGCTGATCATGAAGATGCCCAAATGTTCTAGAGGGCATCTTTTTTTCATGGCGTGGAATCACACGAACTAAGCGTTTGAAATACACGAAAAATGCTTATACTCTCCAGTAGAGGAGGCGTTTTATGGATAAAGTGGAGTATATGATCAAAAGCCTACAAAAAGCATTCTACCATTCCTCGGATTTGACCGTCAGACAAATAGATTGGCATGAAGGGGACACGGCTATTTTATGCTTTTACGCTTCTCTTGTTGATGCGAAGGAAGTCCAAAAAATACTGGATACCATTTATGCACGTTTAGATACAGAAAAACCTTTTTGGAGTGAAACCCTACTTACAACACTCGATAATTTTGCGCTACCGCAAGCGATTGAACGGGTTTGCCAAGGTGAAACGCTCGTGATTTTGCCTGATACGGGAAAAATGCTGACGTTAGCGATTACCAATGAAGTTCGTCGTAATCTTGAGGAGCCAAACAATGAACATATTCTGCGAGGCTCCCATGAAGGTCTTGTGGAGCGGGCGGATACCAATTTAACATTGATACGAAAGCGAGTGAATAATCCCGCTCTTGTGGTCAAATCTTTTACAATTGGACAACAAACTAACACTAAAGCTTATTATCTCTATATGGATGGGGTTATACAGCCTGAAACCTTACAAGAGATGGAAAAGCGGATTGCAGACATTAAAATCGACTATTTTTATAGCATTGGCCAGTTAAGTGATGCACTAGAGGATTCCGTGTTATCGCCATTTCCACAATTGTTAAATACAGAGCATCCAGATCGTGTGGTAGCCCACTTAGTGGAGGGGAAAGTTGTGGTCATGACCAATATTTCGCCGTCTGCCTTGATTGGCCCTGTGACATTTTTCTCTTTCTATCAAACACCTGATGACTATAATAGTCGGGTAGTGGTTGGCTCTTTTTATAAAATAGTGCGTTTACTGTCGTTTGTAACGGCGGTTTTTTTACCAGCATTTTATATTGCTGTAATTAGCTTTCACTTTGAGGTATTACCCTTAGAATTAAGTAATCAAGTAAAAAATGATGTTAATGATATACCTTATCGACCGTTAATTGAAGCACTGATACTTGAGATTATTATGGAGCTCATTCGAGAATCAAGTATTCGTTTACCACAATCAGTAGGGCAAACGATTGGGATCGTAGGGGGATTAGTGATAGGAGATGCCATTGTAAGTGCGGGACTCGTGTCGAACTTAATGGTCATTGTTGTCGCCTTAACGGCCATTTCAAGCTATGTTGTCCCGTCCGTTGAATTGAATAGCACGATACGCATGATCCGTTTTCCGTTTATGCTACTTGCCTCATTATTTGGGTTTTTAGGCATTGTGGTAGGAGTTGTCATCCTATTAATTCATTTAATTAGTTTAACGTCATTGAAACAGCCGTATTTTTCACCTATCGTACCATTTCAACCGAAAGCTGTTTATAAAATTTTTTTACGCTGGCCATTTATTAGACCGACAGTCCAAGTTACTTCCTTTCAACCACCGAAGGATGAAAAGGGAAAAAATGAGGATACACCATGAATTTTTCTCTATCAAAGGCACAATTTTTTTTACTACTCTTTATCATTCAGACAGGTGTTGTCTACATTGCCTTTCAAACACCGTTAATCATATACAGTCAACATAGTGCATGGTATGTCTTCTTCCTTGCTAGCATCTTCCATTACGGCTTGCTGTTATTTTTTGAACGCTATTATCAATTTTTCTTTTTAAATGGGTTCTTTCGCTGGGTCTATCTGATCTATTGGATATTAATAACAGCTGTATTAATTGCCTATATGGGGTATGTTCTGGCCTCATGGGTCTTGCCCCGAACACCTGAATGGATTGTTGTCATGATGATTGTAGGGCTATCTTTGTATGCCA
Source organism: Lysinibacillus sp. AR18-8 (assembly GCF_001705465.1). NCBI lineage: Bacteria > Bacillati > Bacillota > Bacilli > Caryophanales > Bacillaceae > Lysinibacillus > Lysinibacillus sp. AR18-8. The sequence goes on along the minus strand of NZ_MDGU01000006.1, from coordinate 228,356 downwards.
ATTTAGTTAGACCAGAAACCATCATCAATATTGGTGTCATGCTAATTCCTATCATTTTCCTCTTTGTCATTTTTTTAATGCTGGCTATTCCAGATTTAACGTGGAGTAATCTTTTTCCAGTTGAGTGGAACAATACTAGGCAAATCATGGCGGGCATGATTCATAGCATGTATGCCTTTTTTGGGATTGAAATGTACCTCCTTTATCGTCCATTTCTCAAACAGGATTTACAGGTGAAGGGAAAGCCCTTATTGATTTATCAACTCGTCATTTTTATCTTTTATTTTATTTCGGTTGTCTTTACACAAATGTTCTTTGCTTTGGAGGAGGTTCAACTAATACCAGAGCCTATTATATATATTTTAAAATCACAGGAAGTGAATTTTGTAAAACGGCTGGATATTTTTTTCATCTATATTTGGCTTTCTTGGTCCATTGTTACGGTCATGATCTACGGTTTGTCCTTTCGTGTGCTTTATTTGTCAAAAAAACGGAAGCATCCGAAACGAAGTATTGTTTTTTTTCATCTTCTCTTAGCCATCCTGCCGCTATTTGTCATGCAATTTCAGCGCATTGAGTTTATCAAAAATTCTATACACTACGTACTCATTGTGTTTACGATTCTACTACCAATGATGATAATTTGTTGGAATAAATGGAGGGGAAAACGTGTATCGTAAAGGGATTATGCTCCTCTTGTCTATGTTACTTTTAGCTGGCTGTTGGGATGAACGACTTTATAAAAACGCTTCCGTTGTGACGCTCGTTGGGGTGGACGGATATATAGGGGCGTACAAGGGATATTATGCCTATCCGAATACAGCAGCTCAGCAAAATGAAGTGATTGAAGCGGACGGCATTTCACCAAGAGATGTACGGAATCAAGCCAATTTAAAAGTAGAACAAACACTTGATTTATCTGAGCTATCGACCATCCTTGTATCGGATCAAACGGTAAGAGAGCCTCTTTATGATATTTTGGATATTTATTTTCGTGATCCCCAAAACCCGATTTCGATAAAAATTGCTGTAACAGAAGGGGATGTCAAGCCATTTATAGAGCTAACAAAGGATTTAGCAGGGGGGGCAGGAGGCTATTATGAACGTTTTATGGAAAGCACAGAGGAAAATACAATTTTTCCGAAATTAGATTTACAGACGGTTGGCTCCATGCTATTTGAACAGACAATTGATATAGCACTACCGTATATTCAGTTAAGTGAGGATAAAAAGCATGCTGTTGCGGCAGGTGTCGCTTTGTTCTCAGGTCAAACGTTTACGGGTACAATATTAACACCAAAACAATCTCTCACGATGCTTCTCTTAATGAATCAACCTAGCAAACAAGCGCGGATGAGCTATATGTGGAAGCATGATGGAAAATCGATGCCAATCACGGCTGATGTTATTCATATCAAGCGTCAATGGACGGTGAATGAGGAATTAAAAAGAATAGACATGGATTATCTCATAGAGGTAGAAATTGAGGAATTTGCACATGACCATTTATATAAAGACCCCGTTTTCAAGGAGGTTCAGCAGTTGATTCAAGATCATGTGCAGGCAGAGTTTGAGGAGGTTTTGCGGATTCTTCAAGGTCAGCAATCGGATACGTTGGGGATTGGTCGATATATTCGTGCTTATCACCCCAAAATGTTTCAGAAGGATTGGCCTGCTGTCTATGCATCCTTACAGCTAGTGCCGTCTGTTCAAGTGAAAATCATTCGCACAGGTGTTTTACGCTAAAAAAATCGCCTTTCTCAAGTTAGAGAAAAGCGATTTTTTGTTGTTAAACAGTGACTCTTTTTTGAACAACCAATAGACGAATTAAAAGAGTAATTGCGCCCATTGTTAAACCTGCCACAAGGCCAATCCAATAGCCAAATGGACCGAAATCCGTATGTGTGGCAAGAGTATACCCAACTGGCAAGCCAATTACCCAATAAGATATAATGGCCATGATAAACGTGATCATAACATCTTTATAGCCTCTCAATGCGCCTTGTACTGGTGCTTGTATTGCATCAGATAGCTGGAAAATGGCTGCGTAGACTAAAAATTGTACGGCATACTCAAGTACCATCTGATCTGTGGTATACATATGTGCTACAGGTTCACGTAAAATAAACAAGATGCAAGCTGATATAAAGCTAAATAAAATGGCTGTGCCGACACATAGATAACTATACATACGAGCATCTCGCATGCGACCAGCGCCGATCTCAAAACCAACTAATATTGTGACACCCATAGAAATACTGAGCGGAACCATGTATAACAGAGAAGTGAAATTGATGGCAATCTGATGGGCTGCGATGATTTCTGTGCTAAAATTACTCATCATCATGGTCACAGCAGAAAAAATACTTGTTTCTGCAAATAGGGAAATACCGATCGGTACCCCAATCAATAAAATTTCCTTCCATCGAAGCCATTCAAGCTTAGGCCAATCATGAAACAGACGGAATCGTTCGAACGGTACTCGTTTAGCGATGATCCATACTGTAATCATGAATATTAGCCAGTACGTTATTGCTGTCGCTACACCAGCTCCGATGCCGCCAAGCTCAGGCGCACCAAATTTGCCGAAAATAAAGATATAGTTCAGCACGATATTAATGGGTGTTGTCATTAAGGTAATGATCATCGTGACCCGTGTCTGACCAAGGGCATCAATAAAGCAACGCATTACAAAAAATAAGAAAAGTGGCAAAAGACCCGCACACATCGCATAGATGTAGCCTTTTGCAATGCTATGTACAGCAGACTCTAAGTTCATCTTACTAAGTATCCAATCAATGCCAAAGAAGAGTCCTGTAAAAATAAGGATCGCCAGCAATATGGCGACATAAATGCCTTGCTGGACTGCCTTTTTTGCATCCATCTCTTTTTTCGCTCCCACAAGCTGTGAGACAATTGGCGTAATAGCTAGGAGTATACCTGAAAGTCCAGTATAAATCGGCATCCAGATAGAGGAACCAATCGAAACACCTGCTAAATCAACCGTCCCGTAACGACTGGACATTAAAATATCAAAAAATGAAATAAGATAAATAGCTACCTGTGTCACTAAAATAGGGACAATCATTTTTAAGAGTAGCACGTATTTTTCCTTAATTGTGGATGTTTGATACATATTTTCTACTTCCTTCATGAACATAATGAACAAGTATAGCATATGTAAAGAGAGAAAAGCTGAAATTTTCATGCTTCATCTATATCTTTTCGTCAGCATATAGTAAAATAGAACACTGTAAACAAAAAGTAGTGCTAACTACAATGGTTTTTAAGGAATAGGAGAATTTGTGTGAAACAACAAACAATCATTTTAACCGGTGGTGGGACAGCTGGCCATGTATCGTTAAATCAGGCGATACTCCCGTCTTTACTAGAACTTGGTTATGATGTCCACTATATTGGCTCAGAGCAAGGTATTGAAAAAGAATTAATTGGCGAGGCGTTCCCCGATGTTCCATTTTATGGCATTGCGAGTGGTAAATTGCGTCGTTATTTCTCCATGAAAAATTTTACAGATCCATTTAAAGTGCTTGCTGGAATGATGCAGGCTTTTCGTATTATTAAAAAAGTGAAGCCACAGGTTGTCTTTTCAAAGGGAGGGTTTGTCTCTGTACCCGTTGTGATGGCAGCGAAATTAGCAGGTGTGCCAGTCGTCATCCATGAATCTGATGTAACACCTGGTCTTGCTAATAAAATAGCCTTACCTTTTGCTTCACATGTATTCACAATTTTTGAAGAAACTCTGAAGCATTTACCTCAAGAGAAGGCTACTTGCACAGGCTCCATTATTCGTCCTGAGTTATTTGAGGGAGAAAGAGCAAGGGGGCTAGCTTTCTGCGGCTTTTCTACTTTAAAGCCTGTTTTACTTGTTATGGGAGGGAGTTTAGGCTCTGTTGTCTTAAATGAGGCACTACGTAAAAACTTACCAGAGCTCCTCAAGCAATTTCACATCATTCATTTATGTGGGAAGGGGAATTATGATGAAGCACTGGAGGCAATGCCAGGCTACAAGCAATTTGAGTATGTGACAACAGAGTTACCTGATTTATTGCATGCTGCAGACTTTATTGTGTCACGAGCAGGCTCTAACTCCATTTTTGAATTTTTAGCGCTTCACAAGCCGATGCTATTAGTACCTCTCTCAGCGCAAAAAAGTCGTGGAGATCAAATTTTAAATGCCAACTTGTTTAAAAAACAAGGTTACGCAGAAGTGTTACAGGAAGACGAGTTGACAAAGGAATCTTTTATGAAGTCTGTTCATACACTAACAGAGCGTAAAGTGGAAATGGTGGAGACAATGGCAAAAACGCAAAAACCAAAAACACCAGATGAAATGGCGTCATTAATTTTACGGTACAAGAAATAAGTGCTATTTGAAAAAAGAAAAGAAGCTATGAGGTAGGTCGAAATGACAAAACCTTATAGCTTCTCTTTTATATATACACACTACATTGCTTGCTCTTCGCCTTCTTGCATTTGATGTGCCGTTGTTAGGTAGAATAAATCTTTTGGAATTTTAAATAAATTAAATTGTGCCTCACCGCTATTAACCTGCGCTAATAATGTTGGATGACTTTCATTGGCACTCACCACATAGGGAAGCTTTAAAGCAGCACGCTGTGATTTTAAATTTTCAACACGTATACGGAGAAAGACCGTATGAAAATTATAGTCAAAAAATAACTCGTTCAAAAATAACATTTTTGCTTTTTGATTATAACCTTTACCTTGGTAAGGGAGTCCAATCCACGTTCCTAGAAAGCCTGCACCGTCCTCCACATCGTGAATACTAATGGTGCCGATTGGTTGACCCCAATCATCAGTTATGGTCCTCGAGATAGCGAGTCCTCTCGCTTCCTCTTCAATCAGTTGTTTTGTCATAAACCAATATTCATCAGCGGATGTGGCTTTTTGACGGACAAAAGGGAATACAGAAGGGTGTGATAATAGCTCATAAAGCTCTGTACATTCATGCAGGTCTCGATGTTTAAGCATACGAAACGCCTCCTTTACTAGGGTAGTTAAAACAATTCCGTTGAAGCATAAAGAAGAAAACTAAAATTCGTACTGGAATTAAAACCCAAAGAACTAGACGTTATAACTATGATATTCCATAATCTCCCGCTGTCTTACTGATTTCGACCATACCGAAAAAAGGCTAGTTTTTTAAATATAATATAACATATAAACTGCTTGATGCAATCATTTTGCTCGTAAAAAAACAAAATTTGAGTTTAATAGTCAGTAAATTCTGATAAATGAAATGTGATTATCCATAATATTGTTGTTTTTTAGCATTAAGACTAACCTATCAATTTTAACTAATATTAATCATTTATCTACATCTTTAGTAGGATTGTTGTCTTGTTATAATAGGTAATATATCAAATATTATCCTTAAAAGGATATAATTTTTACGATTCTAGAAAGGTAATTTTTTATTTTTATGTTATAATAGTAGTATTATTTTTAATCTAACAACACATACATACGAACATTTCTATCATGATGGCAATGGCTTTTCTGGAGGTGACAGCATGGAGTATATTTTAAGCGAAGATTTCTTTAACTCATTATTTATTGGCAAGGATTTTGTTTTTCTCGTGAAAAAAGTAGGGGACGATTATCAATATATTCGCTTAAATCAAGCAGCTCAGGATCTGTTATCGAATGAGGCGATTGGCAAAATGATTTCGACCGTTACCTCAAAGCGTAATTTTTTGATCATTCAGAAAAATTACCATGAGGCCATTAGAGAACATAAACAGGTTGACTATGTAGATTATGCATATGTTCAGTCGGAGGTTCGTAAATATGAAACATCCGTCAGACCGTTGAAATATAAGAACGAAGACTATATTTTAGCCATCACGAAAGAAATACTTTATGACCGCAGTATTGAAGATAAATTTTTATTTATGCGGTCCATGTTTGACCATGCCTTTTTCTCAACAGTCATTTTATCGGCTGAAGGAATGATATACGAAGTGAATTCAAGCTTTATGGAAGATTTTCAATTAGATAATGAAACCGTCAAACAGAAAATGTTTGTGGATTTACCGATTATTCCAAAGGAAGAAGTTGAACAAATAAAAATTTGTTTGCAAAAAGCTGCAAGAGGGGAAAACGTTGGCGAGAAGTTTATTAAATTGCATACATTGGACCAACAGGAACGCATGTATTTACTGTCACTATCACCAGTGATGCAGGGTGATAATTCCTTTGCCATATTTCTTATCATGCAAGATTTTACACAATTTACTTTACAAAAAGCAGAATTACGCTCGAAGTCTCACGGGCTAGAAGTATTTAAATCTGCACTAAATTCAGCTACAGCCATTGCTGTATTAGATCATAATTGTAACATTACCGAAGTGAGTGAGATGTTTTTACAGGCTTCTGGCTACACGGCGGAGGAGTTAATCGGTCAGCCCTACGCATTGATTGAACCACGATTCCGTGGGCAAGACCTTTTTCAAATAATTGAAGATAAGCTGGACACGATGGGAATGTGGCGTGGAGAACTTTGCTATCGAACGAAATATCATGCAGATTACTGGGTAGAAACTACCATCGTTCCATTAAAAGATGAGTTTGGTCAAATCGAACAAATTTTAACCATTAACTATGATATTACGGATAAGAAAAGAATGTTCACAGAATTAAAAAATATTGAACGTACTTTCAGACTCATCACAGAAAATACAAATGATTTAATTGTGATTACAAATGAGGATGGCATCATTATCTATGCTTCCCCGTCCTATGGTATTTATTTAGGTTATGAAAATGTAGAGCTACAAGGACAGTTTTACAGTGACATTATTGATCGAGAAAGTAAAGGCGAATGGCAAACATTCTTGAATAATTATACAGGGCAAACAGATTCACAGTTTGAGCTTTTACTGAAGGCGAAAGATGGAACGCCGATTTGGACAGAAGGAAATGTCACGGTTGTGCACGACCCTGAACGTGAAAAAGTTTCTCAAATTATGATGGTGTCTCGTGAAATTACACATCGCAAAGAAAGGGAAAATGATTTGCTGTATTTAGCCTATCACGACGCTTTAACACAGCTACCTAATCGGCGTTTTTTAGAAAAGGAGTTTCCTAAAATCCTAGCAGAAGCAAATGAAAATCAAACCTGTGTGGCGATGCTCTATATAGATGGTGATGATTTTAAAGAAGTAAATGATCGCTTTGGCCATGAGACGGGCGATGCGTTTATTCAGCGATTCGGCAGTTCCTTGAACAAAACAGTTCGAAGCCATGATATGGTTATTCGAATAGGTGGCGATGAATTTATTGTCATCTTAACTGGCTTAACAAGAGATCAGGAAAAAAGACATCATCAAATTATGCATATTATTCGACGGATTCGCGATGAATTAGCAGAAGGCTGGATGATAGAGGACCATCTTTTTACACCAACTGCTTCAATTGGCATTTCCTATTACCCAGACCATGCTCGAACATTGGATGAGCTAATGGATTTAGCTGACCAAGCATTATATAAATCAAAAGAGTCGGGGAAAAACAACCTCTCCATTTCAGATATACACTAAAAAGTCTGTCCACAAGGTTTTCCTTGTGAGACAGACTTTTTATTTGATGTTATGCTATAACAGTATAGGGATAAAAATCCTACATCGTTATTTTGGAATAGAAGGTGATATGATGCCTAAGAAGATATTGTTGGTAGAAGATGAAAAGCATATCGCTCGCTTTGTCGAACTTGAATTACAACACGAAGGCTATGAAGTAAAAACTGCCTTTGATGGTCGAGAAGGATTGGCTTTGGCAACATCGGAAAATTTTGATGTACTTTTACTGGATGTGATGTTACCAAGTATTAATGGGATTGAGATTTGCCGTCGCATCCGAACACAATCACAAGTACCGATCATTTTATTAACGGCACGAGATGCTGTGATGGATCGTGTAGCAGGACTCGATGCAGGGGCTGATGACTATATCGTCAAACCTTTTGCGATTGAAGAGCTGCTGGCTAGGATACGGACGATTTTACGTCGTGTCACCCCAGAGCAGACAAGCAGTGAATCTTTATGCCTACGGGATATTGAAATAGATGTAGCTGCCTATGAAGTTTTCGTTCAGGGGAATAAACTTGATCTAACAAAGACAGAATATGACTTATTGAAACTATTAATTGAGCACAAAAATAGAGTATGTACACGAGAGCATATTTTAACATCCGTTTGGGGCTATGATACGGATATCGAGACCAACGTGGTAGATGTTTATATCAGACATTTACGTACAAAGCTCCCTGGGGCGATGAATGATTATATTGAAACCGTTCGTGGTGTTGGGTATGTGATGCGAGAATGAATAAGTTAAGAAATTATTTACGTCAGCAGTCCCTGCAAAAAAAATGGATGCTGACCTCAAGCAGTGTCATCTTTATTAGCTTTACGATTATTTGTGTAGTCGTCTATCTTTCTCTGCATACATGGTTATTAAATGATGAGGAGAGTAAGGTCAATCGGACAAGTAAGGATATCATCTCTTTTTTAGAGTCCCAAGGTCCTACAATTACCATTCAGCAAATTCAGCAAAATACAGGCTTGCTCAAATCGATTGCGGATCGTGATGAGACGGTCCGAATATTTAATGCTGATGGGGTGGATATTTTACGAATCAATGATACCTCTGCTGCTGCACCACTTAATTCGTTGCAAGAAATTTTTGAGATGACCATTGATAAGCAGGATGTGCTGGTCATCAATGAACCGATTCGGATGGGCTTTTTCCAAGGCTATATTCAGGTGATTCATCCGTTAACTAGTTTTCAATCTCTCATGCATTATCTTTTGACAGCCATGCTGATTGCAGGGTTAGGAGCCTTAGTGTTATCTGGCTCTATTGGCTATTATCTAGCGAACTATTTAATGAAGCCACTACACGAATTGCGTGCATCCATGAAAACTGTGATGGATCAAGGATTTAAGGAGCCTATACAGCTAACCTATACATCACATGACGAAATTGGTGATTTACTAAAGATGTATAATGCCATGATGAACGAGCTGCAAATCTCATTTACCCAGCAGCAGCAATTTGTCGCCGATGCTTCTCATGAGCTGCGTACACCGATTCAAGCAATTGAAGGGCATCTTTCTCTTTTAAAAAGATGGGGCAAACATGATCCTGCCATATTAGAGGAATCCATTGATACCTCCTTAACAGAAATTGCTCGTATGCGCAAAATGATTGAGGAATTATTAGAACTTGCACGGCGTGAGGAAAAAGATGAAACAAGTGAGGCCAATGCATTAGTGGTCATCGAAGCAGTGATGGATGAGGTAAAGCTTGTTCATCCACAAGCGCGAATATCGCTGTCGAAACATGGTGAAATTGGTCCGTTATTTATCACCGAAAATGCACTAAGTCAAATCGTTCGTAATATAATAGAGAATGCCATTCGTTATTGTGAAAAAATTCCTGAGATACAAATTTCTATTTCTGTTGCTGGAAATTATGCATGTTTAGAAATTACTGATAATGGTATAGGAATAGCACAAGACAATATTCCGTTTATCTTTGATCGTTTTTATCGAGTGGATGAAGCAAGAAATCGCCAAATTGGTGGAACAGGCTTAGGGCTTAGTATTTCGAAGATGTTACTTGAAAAATACAATGCCACAGTAGAAGTCAAGAGTGAGGTTAATATTGGAACCGTTTTCTCGCTGAAAATCCCGCTAAAATATTAAGAAAAATACACGCTTTATTTCATTATTCTATCCTTTGCGAAAAAAATTGCTTAATTTGCTAAAAAGAGTTGTATTTTTTGTGAAGAGTAGTAAGATTGAGATGGAAAAAACGTTCTTTAAAATATGGAAAAGTAGTGAGAAACATTCTTTTAAAGAACGGCTAAATATTATATAATTAATTGCAATTTAATTAATGGAACTGCCGAAAGGCAAAATTTGGAGGTCATTTTTCATGTCGAACAACGTTACAACTGTAAGTTCTCCATGGTCAGCTTTCTCTGGTCCTAACCTAGGATATGTGATGGAGCAATACGACTTATTCTTACAGTCTCCTGAAGAAGTAGAACCGGAGTTAGTTTCTTTATTCCAACAATTTGGTGCACCAGTAGTAGTAGAAGGTGAAGTAGCTGTAGCTAGTCATACAGCAGCGGCTCCTGCTGGCGATTACAAAAAAGTGTTAGCCGCTGTAAAACTAGCAGATGCAATTCGTTCACGCGGTCATTTAGCAGCAGATATCTATCCTCTGAAAAACCGTGAACTACAAACAGCTCAAATTGAAGAAAGCGCGTTCAACTTAAGCGCTGCAGATTTAGCTGAAATTCCTGCAGCAATCTTCTTCAAAGATGTGCCAGCAAACGTGAAAAATGGTAAGGATGCAATCGACTATTTAAAAGCTATTTATACAGATAAAGTAGCATTTGAATATGGTCACGTAGTAGCTACTGAAGAACGTGATTGGATTCAAGCGCAAATCGAATCAGGCTCATTCAAACAAGCATTATCTGCGGATGAGAAGAAAGCCTTATTAGATCGTTTAACTCGCGTTGAAAATTTCGAGAAATTTATTCATAAAACTTTTGTAGGACAAAAGCGTTTCTCTGGTGAGGGCTTAGATACGCAAATCGTTCTATTTGATGAAATTATTAAAACGGCAGAAGCAAAAAATGTGGAAAACGTACGTATTGGTATGGCACACCGTGGTCGCTTAAACGTTTTAACACACATTTTAAATAAACCTTATGACATGATGTTCTCTGATTTTGCACATGTTTCCAATGATTTATTTATGCCAGAGCATGGCCGCCTTGAAATTACAAAAGGTTGGACAGGTGATGTGAAATACCACATGGGTGCTTCTTACAACCGTGAATCCGGTATGAATGTGAAATTGGCTTACAACCCATCTCACTTAGAAGTGGGCAATCCAGTAGTACTTGGTGCTACTCGTGCAACACAAGATGATACATCTAAACCAGGGCAACCTATTTTTGACCGTACAAAGGGCTTAGGCATTCTTGTACACGGTGATGCTGCATTCCCAGGTCAAGGGATTGTAACAGAAGTGTTAAACTTCGCTAAAACAGAAGGCTTTACAACAGGTGGAACAATCCATATTATCGCAAACAATATGATTGGATTCACAACAGAACATTATGATTCTCGTTCTTCTGTGTATTCTTCTGACCCTGCAAAAGGCTATGAAGTACCAGTAATCCATGTCAACGCAGATAGCCCAGAGGCAGTAGTGCAAGTTGGACGTTTTGCGGCAAACTACCGTCAAACATTTGGCAAAGACATTATTGTGGACTTAGTAGGTTACCGTCGCCATGGTCATAATGAAACAGATGACCCAACAGTGACAAACCCAGAAACATACAAATTAGTGTCTAAACATGAAACAGTGCGTGCATTATATGGTGCACAATTAGTGGCAGAAGGTCTTGTAACTGCTGATGATGTAGCTGCACTAGATACAGCTATCTATGCAGAAATGCAAGCAGCCTATGACCACGTCAAAGAAATGGCAGAAAAAGATGATCATCATCATTTAGAAATGCCAGAAGAATTAAAAGTAGAGTTCCCACAAATTGATACAGCAGTAGGTGCGGAACGTTTAGAAAAAATCAATGAAGAGCTTTTAGTGTTTGAAGAAAACTTTGAACCACAGAAAAAGCTTGGTAAAATCTTAGAAAAACGCCGTGATGCTTATGCGTCTGCAAAAGTGGACTGGGGTCATGCTGAAACTCTAGCGTATGCAACGATTATTCAAGATGGCACACCAGTACGCTTTACAGGTCAAGATGCACAACGTGGTACATTCTCTCAACGTCACTTAGTACTGCATGATAAAAACAATGGCAATGTCTTCACACCACTACACCATATTTCTGGTGCGAACGCATCCTTTACAGTACACAACTCTCCACTGACTGAAGCTGGGGTGGTAGGCTTTGAGTATGGTTACAACCTAGAAAATAGCCATGTACTAACAGTATGGGAAGCGCAATTCGGTGACTTTGCGAATATGGCACAAGTGATGTTTGATAACTTTATTTCAGGGGCACGCTCAAAATGGGGTCAAAAATCTGGTTTAGTTATCCTTTTACCTCATGGTTATGAAGGTCAAGGTCCAGAGCACTCTTCAAGTCGTATGGAACGCTATTTACAAATGTCAGCTGAAAATAACTGGTTTGTAGCGAACTGTTCAAATGCAGGAAACTACTACCACTTATTACGCCGTCAAGCAGCATTATTAGGTACAGAAGGGGTACGTCCACTTGTAGTCGTATCACCAAAATCATTATTACGTCACCCATTAGCTGCGGCGAATGCTGAGCAATTAGCAAATGGTTCATTCCAAGAAGTGATTGAACAACCAGGCTTAGGGGCTAAACCAGAAGCTGTAGAGCGTATCGTTTTAGGTACAGGTAAAGTGATGATCGACTTAGCAGAGCGCGTGAAAGACGGCGAAGGCTTCGATCACCTACACATTATTCGTGTAGAACAACTTTACCCATTCCCAAAAGAGCAAGTAGCTGGTATCATTGCTAAGTATCCTAATGCAAAAGAGATTGTTTGGGTACAAGAAGAACCTAAAAACCAAGGCTCATGGAATTATGCATTAGAAACATTATATGAACTTTCAGAAGGTAAAAAACTTCGCTATGTAGGCCGTCCTGCAATGAGCTCAACTTCTGAAGGGGATGCAGATTCTCATAAAGCAGCACAAGCAGCTCTTATTGAAGAAGCGGTTGCTGAGCCAGTAAAGGTTAAATAACATATATCAATTTTTGAAACCGGGCTACTTGCCCTTAAGCAGTAGCCCTTCTATGTGCGTCATGCACGTTAATCAAAGGAGGAAATGAAAGTGGCTGAAATTAAAGTCCCTGAATTAGCAGAATCGATTACAGAAGGTAGTATCGCACAGTGGGTAAAAAAAGTGGGCGATCGCGTTGAAAAAGGTGAATTCATCGTTGAACTTGAAACAGATAAAGTAAACGCTGAGATCATTTCTGAAGAAGCAGGTGTATTAACACAAATTTTAGCTGAAGAAGGCGATACTGTACTAGTTGGTCAAGTTATCGCAGTAGTAGAAGCAGGCGAAGGCGCAGCAGCAGCTCCAGCAGCGGCAGCACCAACTGAGGCAGCACCTGCACCAGCAGCGCCACAAGCAGCACCTGCACCAGTTGCAGCAGCTCCAGTAGTAGAAGAAACTTCTGGTGAGCGTGTAGTTGCATCTCCAGCAGCACGTCGTCTTGCACGTGAAAAAGGTATTGACCTTGCAGCGGTATCTCCAGTAGATCCACAAGGACGTGTACGTGTACAAGATGTAGCAGCTCATGGTACAGCACCAGCAGCAGCACCTACATCCGTAGCAACTTCAGGAGGCCCAGTAGTATTCACACCAGCAGCTAATTCTGACCGTGTAACAATTGAAAAAATGAGCCGTCGTCGCCAAACAATTGCAAAACGTTTATTAGAAGTTAAACAATCAACAGCAATGTTAACAACATTCAACGAAATTGACATGACAAACATCATGGCACTTCGTAAACGTAAACAAGAAGAGTTTGTAAAAGCAAACGACATCAAACTTGGTTTCATGTCATTCTTCACTAAAGCTGTTGTTGCAGCACTGAAAAAATACCCATACGTAAATGCTCAAATCTCTGGCGATGAAATTCATTTAAATAACTTCTTTGATATCGGTATTGCTGTATCGACTGAAGAAGGTTTAGTCGTACCAGTTGTACGCGATGCAAATAGCAAAAACTTTGCAGAAATCGAAAAAGATATTGCTAACTTAGCGACAAAAGCTCGTGATAAAAAATTAGGCTTAAATGACATGGCTGGTGGATCATTCACAATCACAAATGGTGGTGTATTCGGTTCATTAATGTCAACACCAATTATGAACGGTACGCAAGCTGGTATTTTAGGTATGCACTCAATTGTAAACCGTCCAGTTGCAGTAAATGGTGAAGTTCAAATCCGTCCAATGATGTATGTAGCACTTTCATACGATCACCGTATCATCGATGGTAAAGATTCTGTAGGATTCTTAAAAACAGTTAAAGAATTAATCGAAAATCCTGAAGATTTATTATTAAATTCATAATTCCATTAAACCCTGCGAACAATGTTCAGCAGGGTTTTTTGTATGACGAAAGGTATTGACCGATTCTATGCTTGAAAGAGTACGAATGTTACATCGTTTAGAGGAGCAAAGAAAGAAAAAAACGCAACTTTTCTCACATATAGAACATACTCTATAATAAATATTTGTTGTAATTTTCAGAAATATCAACAAAAGTTCAACGATTTAAAGTGGAAGCAGAACGCACAATATCCTAATATTGTCATTAGTCAGAAAAATGTTAAAATCGTCTTGACGAACATATTAGTTTTATAGTAGTATCTAAATATCAATTAAATAAACAAACCTCACGAATTGTTACCAGTGAGGTAGAGGCGCGGTATTTATTAGTTCATTGTTGAGTAAAAGCAAGCGAAGACGCAATGAAGAAGGAAATATCGCCGAAGTATAAAAGGAGCTCGTACTTTTATACTGGGTCTGCAGTGAATAAGTGCAGGACTGTCCTAGTAAATGGATTTCCAGATTTACTAGGTTGTGCTATCTCGGAAACATGGAAATTATAGTGAGGATTTGGGCAACTGTCATAAAAGGTAAGACCTAAGTTCAATAAACTTAGGTCTTTTTTAGTACAGTTGTCTTATTTTTTTACAGAAAAGGGGAGTTTTTCATGAAAAGAAAATGGTTGTTAGTAATGATCTCTATCATGACGGCAATTGTGCTAGCTGCATGTGGCACAAGTGACAAAAAAGAGGGCGGTTCAAGTGATGCTGGAACTGACAAAGAAGAAGGTGGCGGTGAATTCCGAATTGGAATGGAGGCTGGCTACCCACCGTTCAACTGGACACAGCAAGACGATGCAAATGGCGCAGTGAAAATTGCGGATAATGCAGAGTATGCAGGTGGCTATGATGTACAAATGGCAAAGAAAATCGCTGAAGGTCTAGGCAAAGAGTTAGTCATTGTTAAAATGGAGTGGGACGGTTTAGTTCCAGCGCTACAATCAAACAAAATTGATGCAATTATTGCAGGTATGTCACCAACAGAAGAACGCAAGAAAACAATTGATTTTACAGAAAACTATTATACTTCTGATTTTGTTATGGTTATTAAAAAAGGTAGCAAATATGAAGGCGCAAAATCGATTCAAGACTTCTCAGGTGCTAAAATTACATCACAATTAAATACATCAAACTACACAGTTATCGATCAAATTAAAGGCGTAGAAAAGCAAACAGCAATGGAGAGCTTCCCAGCAATGCGTGTGGCGTTAGAAGCAGGTAAAATTGATGGCTATGTAGCTGAACGTCCAGAGGGCATTTCCGCTTCTGCTGCCAACGATAAATTCACATATGTAGCATTTGAAGAAGGCTTTGATACAGACCTATCAAATACTTCAATTGCTGTAGGCTTACGTAAAGATGACGCAAATCGTGAAAAAATCAATGAAATCCTAAAAGGCATTTCAGAAGATGATCGTCAAGCGATTATGGAAGAAGCTATTTCTCAACAACCCGCAGCACAATAATGACATGGCACGGACTAGCAATTAGTCCGTGCATGATCATTTCATCATTATCAAAATGAGAACCTCTCTACATAATGATAATGTCCTAGCGTGACAAATCATAGAATAGTAGAAAGAGCTAGGACACAAAAGAAATAAGCGAGCAAGATGACATTGTTAGGAGGAACATCATGAGTCTTGAATGGATACTTTCAATTATTGAAAACAACTGGCAAATGTTTTTACGAGGTGCGTATTATACGTTACTGATTTCGAGTATTAGTACAATTATTGGTGCATTTATCGGATTTTTCATCGGAATTATGCATACGATTCCAGTTCGTAAAAAAGGTGTGAAATTTTATAGCTTAAAGCTCATTAATTTTATACTAACATGCTATGTTGAATTTTTCCGTGGTACACCAATGATTGTACAAGCTATGGTTGTCTACTACGGATTAGATATCGCATTCGGTATCGATATGCACTTTATTACAGCAGGTATTTTAGTCGTTTCCCTCAATACTGGGGCATATATGGCAGAAATTGTTCGTGGCGGTATTGTATCCATTGATAATGGTCAATACGAGGCAGCATCAGCAATTGGCATGAATCACTTCCAAATTATGCTTCATGTTGTCTTACCACAAGTAGCGCGTAATGTTTTACCAGCGACAGGTAACCAATTAATCATGAATATTAAAGATACAGCCGTATTAAATGTCATTGGAGTAACGGAATTATTCTTCCAAACAAAATCAATTTCGGGTAACAACTTCCGTTATTTCGAATCATTCTTCGTTGCATGTGTTCTTTATTTCATCATGACATTTACCGCATCTCGCATCCTTCTGTATGTTGAAAAACGTCTAGATGGTCCTGATGCCTATCAAAAAGAACAAAAAGAAGCCGTATAGGGGGACGCACAAATGGCAGTCATTAAAATCGAGCATTTAAGTAAATCATTTGGACGTAACCAAGTGTTAAAAGATGTGAATTTCCAAGTGGAAAAAGGGGAGGTAGTTTGTTTAATTGGCTCCTCTGGCTCTGGTAAATCCACATTGCTTCGTTGCATAAATTTATTAGAAACGCCAAGTGGCGGTCAAATTATTTATAAAGGGGAAGACATCCTAGATGAAAAGCACAATATTCAAGAATATCGCACACATTTAGGCATGGTGTTCCAGCAGTTCAATTTATTTAACAACCACAATGTCATAAGTAATTGCACGGTGGGCCAAATCAAAGTGTTAAAACGTTCGAAAAAAGAAGCAGAAGAAACGGCGCTTAAATACTTGAAAATCGTTGGCATGGATCAATATGTGAATGCCAAGCCCCGTCAACTCTCAGGCGGACAAAAGCAGCGTGTGGCCATCGCTCGTGCCTTATCAATGAATCCTGATGTAATGCTATTCGATGAGCCAACATCCGCATTAGACCCAGAAATGGTGGGTGAGGTATTAAAGGTAATGCGTCAGCTAGCAAACGAGGGTAATACGATGCTCATCGTGACACATGAGATGGAATTTGCCAAAGAAGTAGCAGATCGTGTTGTCTTTATGGATAAAGGTGTAATTGTGGAAGAAGGCCCTCCAGCACAAGTATTAGTCAATCCACAACATGAACGTACGAAGGAATTTTTAAAGCGTACATTAAAATAAGCACAAAAAAGTGAGTCCAACCTGTTGGACTCACTTATTTTCTAGAATTCCATTCTGCATAAAGTACAAAGCAGATTGCGAATGCTACAGCAATGATAAAAAACCATTGCGGTACACCACCAAAACTCATCATAACACCTCAAATATTCATTTTTTTTGGATAGAATAGGTATAGTATTTCTTTTTTCTCCACAAAAGACCAAAAATATTATAAAATAAGCAATAGACATTAGCTTTTGCTAGTAAAGAGAGGTAGAGAGAATATGTTACATTTAAAATGGAAAGATGCGCCAACATTACGAACGGTTACTTGCAAACATACAAATGCATCGAAATACTTAGTATCAAACGTATTGACAGTAGGAAAAGAGTATGAAGTGAAAAATGAAACAGAAGAGTTCGTTTTTATCATCGACAACACAGGTAATGTCGGTGGCTACTATAAAGATTATTTTGAATAAAAACAAACAGGGTGGTTCAGAACATTTGCTGAGCCACCCATTTTTTTGTTAATCTCGCTGATAGCTGCTAGCACCCGCCACATCCTGTAGCTGTTGTTTCTCTTGTTCAGTTGCGGTATGCAGGGCAAAGACATCTTTAATTGCTGTTTGCAGCTCTTGCTGTGTTTCTTTAAACTTCGAAACTTGCTGTTCAAACGTGGGACTTGAGAAGCGATCATGAGCCCTTGATAATCGCTCCTCTAAACGTGCATAATGATGATCCATATGCATCGATAGCATCATCGCCAGTTGGTTTTTCCAGAGCGGAATCAAGGTAACGATAGAAAACTCAATTTTTTCAGCTAATGTTTGATTGGCCTGCTGAATCATACGAATTTGAGGAGCTGTTTGCAGAGCGACTTGCTGTGATACTTGTAAATCATAAATACGTTGATCGAGTCTTTCGATTTGAGCAGCAAAGTCATTTAATTGCTGGATCGCAAGTGGCTGTTTGGTAGCTTGGACACTCGTTATTTGTGCAGGTAGCTCTACCTCAATGGCTTGCTGCTTTTTCATTTGTCCTGCGGCAATCGCCGTTGCCAATTCCTCAAAAAATCCTCGATTATGGGCATAAAGCGCCTCTAAGTTTTCAACATCTTTTATCAGCTGAAGCTGTGCACGTTCTAGCTGAACGCCAATGCGTTCCACCTGTATACTAATACGTTCAAATTCTGTGAGTGTTTGCTTCACATTAGGCTCGGTTTTGCCAAAGATTTTTTTGAAAAAGGTTTGCTTTTTTGGTTCCAAAGCAGTTGGATCTACTCGATCTAACGTCTGCATTAAAGAATCCAGCATTTGACCAATTTTAGTGACATCCTTTTGCTTTACTTGAGCAAGCATGCGGTCGGCAAATTGAGACAGAGCTCGCTGTGAATCTTGCCCAAGGGACAGCAATGATTCAAAATCAGTCAAATCGATTTGACTGGCATACAGTAATGCACGACTTTGTGCAAGAGGCGATAGCGTTTCATAAGTCGCCATCGCCTCGTTTTGCGGAGTTGTTTCTAAATAGGATTGGACTAGTGGAGAAAGCCCTGGTATGGTATTTAGTTGAAATGCGTGTTCGTTTGCTGTCATTTATCATCGCCTCGCCAGTCCAATTGTTCTCTACGTCTAAGATTGGAACGATTTGCGAATTCAATCTCCATTTGCAGATGATCGATATCATTTGCAAGTGCATCCTTTAAATCAATTTGAATTGTGTCATTCAAATCAGTTAGGGTTTCACGTGTTTTGGATAAAGTTAATTGAATTTCCTTATCCTTCACTGGCTGCTTGGAAAGCATTGTATATTTATCCGTTAATTCTACAGCAGAAGGTAAGTGTGCATAGAAAAATGGTTCCACATTATAAAATTTACGTGGGTCTGTCTTGACGATTTTGACGATATTTTTAGAGATACGCGTCATTTCAAGTAGTTGTTTAAACGCTGAAACAGAACGTACACGTAAATAGTTTTGACTCAATGTTTGAATATGCTTATTAGCTGTTAATACTTGTGTTTCAATGTGTTTGAATTCTTCTTTTGTGATGCCTGCTATTTGCATGACTTTCTTTTTTTGTCTATGTTTCAGCAACGCTGTACTCGTCGCATAGGAACCCGCAAACAGTAAACCACCAAGGAAGAATCCAGGATTTGCCGCAATTGCTGCAATAGAAACAGTTGTGAGCGAAATAAGAAAGCTGGCACTATGTCTAGAGAAAAACTGTCCGACACTAAGCATTGTTTCATCCTCCTTGCTTTTCAATATGTCTATCTTCTTATACGAAATAATCGACATAAAGTTTCATTGAAAATTAATCCCTTACATAAATTTTACTGCTATTTGTGAACTTTCTCAATGATAATACATAGAATAAGTGAGTTGTTTCGATGAATAAGTCGGTTTTGTTATCCTTAGGAGCCATTCTGACATGGGAATGACGATTTTTTGCATCTCGGTCCCTGAATAGAGGAGCGTAATTTGATTCAAGAGCGGCTTCTGCCTCAAAGCGAGCGGTTAAGTGAGATCCATGAGCGGCTCCAACTCGAAAAGGAGCGGTTTATTCTCTAAGAAGAGCATCTTCATCCAAAATGAATGAGTCTTGTATGAAATTTTTCCAAATGAATTCGTAACTGATACAAAGGGGGATATAGGATGACGAAAATTTTTCTGGTGTCTATTACAAAAAATATGGATGAACCAGTAAGTGAACAGAAAGTGAAAGAAAAAGTCTTTGAGAAAAAATCAAAATTAAAAGCCTATTTAAACAAAGAAGGCTATATGAAGGAATCTAAAAATCAATATGTGAAAATCACTGATGAATCGATATTAGTTGCTGCCATTCAAAAAATAAAAATCAAAAAATGATGATAGGTCATGTTCTTAAGAGCATGACTTTTTTGCTTTCAATAACTAGGAGAGGAGGCATCATTCAAAGAACCCATAGCCCAGTGTCAGCTCTCTTGAAAAACGGCTTCCAATTTGAATCTTTTTCGTCTTTTTCGTTTGGCACCCAATCTAATATACAAATTGCACATATCTGGTAAGTATTTAGTAGTTTTTCATGCATTATATCCGCAACAAGGACAAGTAAATTGTATTACTTCCTATGTGACAACAAAACGCCGTGTTAGTTTAAAATTTGTTGAACCCCTCTCTAAAACAACACTACAAAAAAGCCAGACATTAAACAATGTCTGACTCCATACGTATATAGCCTTTTAAATCATCGTATAATTCTAAAGAAAATGAATTGGAATCGGCTTGGGGACTAACGCCTTTTTGGACAAAAAGGAGAAATTCATTGAGTGCCTTTTCTGAGCCCTCCACTTCCACTTCAATTTGCTCTGCGTCATTCAATCGACAGTATCCTTTTAACCCTAATTCAATAGCTTTTTGCTTGATGAAGAATCGGTAGCCTGTGCCATAGACATCACCAAAAAATTTTATACTTGCTCGTTTGTTCAAGGGAATACCTCCTACTTAATAGAGGAGAGGGGCGAACCTCTCCTTTTATTGCATGACACGTTCTTTTTCTAAATAGGCAATTAAGTTATTAATGTGATAAAGTACATGCTTAGATGCCTCATCGACTTCTTTTAGATGAATATCAGCTTGTTCGATATGACCCGCTTTATGGGCTTCAGCCGCAAGCTTCGCTGATTCATGGACGCGTAAATGATAGCCATCTAATTCATGATAGTCCTGTAAATGACCGAAACGTTCGACTGTACGAGGCGCAGTGTACCATTTGCCAAGTCGACAGTCTCTATGAGAAGAAACATCGCTTGGATCAACGTTTTCTAGGCCAAGGAACATGTTATAAATGCGCCATTTCCATAAAATATGATCCGCCTTCGATAATTGTAGTAGGGCAATAGATGAAAGCTGTACATTATTGTTAGCAATAAGATCATTACGGAAACGGTTAATTTCTTTCCCTAATAAATGAATATCGCTGGATGTATTATGACTATAATCACGAATATCTTCCTGCAAGCTTGAAATTTCGATCATTCTTGCTGAAACTTCATCAATCGCGGCTGCTTGTTCCTGGGAAATGGCAGCCGTATTTGTCACATCTAAATTAATACCCTCAATCGCTTGAACAATGGCATTTAATAATGGTAACGAATCTTTTGCTTCAACGGTTGCTTCTTTAATAATAGCTGTCGTATCGGTAATCGAGTTAGAAACATCATTCGAATAACTCTTTAAATGATGAACATTTGCGGATACTTCACTTAGCGCAGCTACCGTGTTTTCAGCAAGCTTTCGTACTTCCTGTGCAACGACCGCAAAGCCTTTCCCATGTTCACCTGCACGCGCTGCTTCAATGGAGGCATTAAGTGCGAGTAGATTCGTTTGATCGGCGATTTGATTGATTAATGTGACAACCTGTTCAATATCATTTACCCTTTTTTGTAATTCTGAAAATGAGTCAACAATGGATGTAAAGGTCTCCTCTGTTTTAAAAATCTCCGATAGGGCATGCTCAATAGCGTTTTTACCTTTTGTAGCATGGTCAACAGATTCAGTTGTTTTCTCTGATATATGAGAAGACATGCGTGCAACCTCATTGATAGAAGCTGCAATCTGTTCTGTTGCAGCAGTAGAGGATTGAATCTCTTCATTTTGTTTATCTAGGCTAAAAACTAAATCTTTCATGTACATAATTTTGGCATTGACATCCATTAAAGAAGATACTTCTCCTACCACATTTTCAATAATGCGTTCAGTTAACACTTCCACTAATAATTCTTGATCGACATTGACAGCGGATTGGAAGGATTTCATATATTGAAATGCTTTATTTGGCTTGATACCAAAATTGTATAAAATATATGTAGTAATATAGAAGGCAAATTGGTTGAAGACAACAATTAATTTACCAGGCTCGTATTGATGCTTGCGGAATAGATTGAAAAATTTGACAGTTTCATCTACATAATGATCATCACGAGTTGCTAAGAAAAACTGTGTTAAGTATTGATTAATATTTTCTTCACTAATGATTAATTGAGAGGTAGGGGATATCTCGCTTAAATAATGATGAAAAATGGCATTCATGGAAGGGGTAATGTCTTTGAGCTTTTGATAGAGTGCCTTTAAGTGCTCCTCATCTTGTGAAGTGAAATGATTGAATGCCAGTGTTTGGTAAAATCGGCCTGTTGCATGTAAATCTGTACCACGTTTGAGTAGTTCTTCTAGCTCTGCTTTAGGTCGAATACTTGAAAACATAAAAATACCTCCAAAAAGTATGTATAATAAGGTAATAATAGCATAATTCAGGTGGTTTTAATAGACATTTCAGTTGTGTTTGCTAAAATGAAACTATCTTATGACAGCAAGGAATGGGCAAATATGTATACAATTATTTACATGAAAGCGGACTATGAGCCTTGGTGGAAATTTGAAGGCTGGGAAGCTTATATTCAAACTGAAGATACATTTGACACGAAGGAGCTCTTTGAACGTGCATTACAGCAAAAATTAGCGCATTTTCGTTCCTCTTACGATAATGAGGCAACGAAAGAGGAGCAGTATTGGGCTTTTTGGTCTGAGGATGAGAGCTTTTACTGTGAGGCTTGCGATGATGATGCACAAGTATATCATGGAATAATTGCGTGTAAAATAGAAGAGAAGTAAAAAAATTTTGAAAAAAAGTAAAAAAGATTTTTTCTTTATTTGACAAAATTATGGATGGCAGTTATACTTAACTTAACAATTTAATTGCTTCACCGGAAACATGAATTCACATATTACAAAAAGTGATCGCGTTAGTTCGGTACTCTTTGTAATATGTGAATTTTTTTCAATCGCTG
Source organism: Lysinibacillus sp. AR18-8 (assembly GCF_001705465.1). Lineage (NCBI taxonomy): Bacteria > Bacillati > Bacillota > Bacilli > Caryophanales > Bacillaceae > Lysinibacillus > Lysinibacillus sp. AR18-8. The sequence goes on along the minus strand of NZ_MDGU01000006.1, from coordinate 205,253 downwards.
AAGAAATTACATATTGTTCACTTTTATTTTTTGGAGGTTTTCTTAAATGAAACAAGGTACAGTAAAATGGTTTAACTCAGAAAAAGGTTTTGGATTCATCGAAGTTGAAGGTGAAAACGACGTATTCGTACACTTCTCAGCTATCCAAGGCGAAGGTTTCAAAACTCTTGACGAAGGTCAAAAAGTGGAATTCGAAGTTGTAGATGGCAACCGCGGACCACAAGCTGCTAACGTAACTAAACTTTAATTCTCAGTAATTAAAATTACTTTCGTTAAACCCAAGACATCCTATGCAAATAGGATGTCTTTTTTGTATCATTTGCAAGTTTAAGGATTACAAATCCTATTTTAGGTTAAATATATAGTAGTGGCGGATAGCCATGCAAAAGTAAAGGATAGCGCTATAAAAGCAGCGGATAGCCATGTGAAACTGGAGGATAGCTGCACAAAAGTAGCGGATAACCCCATAAAATGGAGGGTAGCCCCGCCAAAATAGCGCATCGCTGTAAAGAAGGAGGCAGATGAATGTGAATAATGAAGAAAAATTGCCTGAAGAACAGGAGCAACAGGATTTTTATCAGAAACTACGTACAAAATTAGTAGCTTTCCTTGGGTCGAAAAAGGGAAAAAGTAACAAGTTTACTCCGTATTTAATGTTTGTGCCTGATTTATTTCATTTGTTAATTAAAACAGTAACCGATGCGGGTGTAGATAAAAAGAGTCGTGCATTAATTGGGGCATCCATTGCGTATTTTGTATTACCGATGGATTTAATGCCAGAAGGACTGCTAGGCTTTGGTGGCTATTTAGATGATGTTGTACTAGCAACTTTTGTGGTAAATACCATTATTAATAAGTTAGGTCCAGATGTAGTGGAAAAGCATTGGACAGGGGATGACAAGCTTTTACATGTGCTACAAAAGGTTGCAGAAGTGAGTGATGAGGTTGTCAGTAAAATTCCTGTAAAATCGCCAATTGCTCAGTTCGTCAAGCAAGAAAGTAAAGATAAATAATAATATTATGTAAACCTAAGACACCCTATAAAAATGAACCTGCTTACTACAGGTTCATTTTTTATTGCTCTTCTAATAAATTTCGGAGTAGTTGTACAGGTACAAATAGGCCAACATTTCCAATGGGCTCATATTTCATCGTGGCAAAGATAACCCCAATGACCTCACCATGTTGATCGATTACAGGGCTACCACTATTGCCCCGATAAACAGGGGCTTTTAGCATCCTAACTGGCTCCTGCCAATCTTCTAATTGAATGGCTTCTAGCAATGTTCCTTCATTAGCGATGCCGGTGAAAGCAAGTGGATTTCCAATAAAATAGACATGTTCATTAACAGTGTAAGGTGGATCTTCTGCAAGAGGTAGATAGGGAAGTTGCTCAGCTTGCACCTGTACAAAGGCTAAATCTACGGCTGGATAGCTCTCGATTAATGTTGCTTCCATCAGTCCCTCATCAGGAAAGACAACTGATAATGTTGTGGCATGTTCGACAACATGGGCGTTGGTGACAATCAGACCATCTGGTGAGATGGCAAAACCAGTGCCTTTACTGGAGCCTGTTGAAATTTCAACGACTGCCTTTTTATAGGTTTGTATATCTTCTTGTGCAGAGAGCCGCGTTGAAACCTTGATAAATTCAAGCGCAGGTATGGAGTAGATTTGAAAAATGAGGGCAAATGTATTGAAAAACAGCACTAGTGCCATACCCCACACGATCCAGCGTACAAGAGGCTTTTGTTTTTTTGGCTTTTTTCCATAAATGCGTTCTTCTCGCGCCTGTGCTAATGCTTTTTGCTGTTCCTCGAGTACAAGTTCAATAAATTCTTCTTCCGTTAATTCATCTTGCTTTGGTGTTGCATTATGTATATCACTCATTGATTGGCCTCCTTTGCTAAAAAACAGACGCCCAAGCAGGACGCCTGTTTTCTTTCAATTATTCTATTTTTTGCAAGGTTGATGTCACAACAAATGGCTCATCTTGCTCTGTTTCCATCGTATCCTCTTTGCGAATTAGACCAATGTCCTTTGCAAAATATTTGGTTGTGGTCATTTGATCTTCAGAGCGACTTAGCTGGATGACATCTTGATAGACCGTTGTACCAGTATCAACAGTAGCGGTCGTTGATTCAATGGTCCAACCTTGAAAGCTTGTCCCGACTTGTAAAGGCTTTTGAAGTACGGTTTCCAGTACAGGATAAGATGCTGCCTCAGCTGCACTTGGCATGCTTGGATTACTGTCAACAGGTTCTCGATAGACAAGATCAATACTTGTATCCGTTATGCGGTAGATTTTTAATAGTGTCACACCACCATTATCCTCTATTTGTACGATATGCTGTGTATCGAGGTAGGTAGTTTTTAGTGTGAAGCTAGCAAATTCATTTCCTTCCCCTTGAAAAGAAGCAACAGATCCATCAGGTGGAAAATAGGAGAGAAGTGACGTTTGATCTTGTTCCACTGCTTGCTTGTCTTCCACAGATGGTGTTGGAGCTGGCACAGGCTCTTCCTGAACTTCTTCACGACAGCCAGCCAGTAAAAATACTACAGAAAGTACTAGAACAGGGTATCTCATGGGCACACTCCTTCGCTATTTTCTTTCATTATACGTGAACGAGGAGTGTTATACGAATAATATGAGATTATATAAATAATATTATTATGTAAACTATTAAATGAAAACTTGTAACAGCATGGAAAATTATCTATGATAGAAATGAAGTGAAAAAATGGGGGGCAAAGACATGTATAGACATGTAGATGATTTCTTACAAGAATGGTCAAATGCATCAAACGGGACACTACAGGTATTACAGGCTTTAACAGATGACAAGCTTCAGCAAAGCATTGTAGAGGGTCACAGTACACTTGGTTGGTTAGGCTGGCATTTAGTTGGAGCAGCAGGATATTTTAGCTATCTAGCAGGGTTAAAAGTACCAATGATTTGTCAAGAAGATCCTGTGCCAACGACTGCGGCTGAGATCGTGACAGCCTATGAAAGCGTAGCAAATGGTATTAAAGAGGAAGTGGCTAAGCTTTCGAATGAAGAGTTACTAGAGGTAGTAACAGGCTTTAAAGCGCCGATGCCAAAAGGGGCTTTATTACGTGTATTAATTGACCATCAAACACATCATCGTGGACAAATGACGGTCCTACTACGTCAAGCAGGTTTACCAGTACCTGGCGTGATGGGACCAACAAAGGAAATGCAATAATTACGCGAGCAGCAGATAAATCGTTTATCTGCTGCATTTTTTAGATTGACACTTACCTACTAGTAAGTTAGTATAAAGCCATGACAAATAGAAAAATGCAAATTATAGAATTAACATTGAAGAATATTCAGGAAAAAGGATTCACATCATTTAGTTATGAGCATTTAGCAAAGGAGCTTGGCGTCACGAAAGCTAGTATTCACTATCATTTCGAGAAGAAGGGAGACTTAGGGATTGCTGTTTGCGAAAGAATTCAACAAGGATTAGAGAGAACTTTTACATTGATGAAGGAGTCCACTTTGCCAGCTGAGGAAAAGCCATTTGCCTTTATTATGCAGCGAATAAAATTTCTAGAGCAAGACGGCATTTGCCCTATATCAGCTTTACAGGCGGATTATCAAGAATTACCGCAACCAATGCAAGAAAAGCTTCAGCAGCTTAGTCAAATGGAAATCGATGTCTTTGTTGAGCTATTGAAAGATGCTAAACAACAGGGCGCACTCCAAGCTACTAATGATTTGGAGGCTCTAGCTGTATTACTTATTTCAAGTACGAAAGGGGCATTACAATATAAACGTGTTGTAGGAGAAGCGTTCTTTCAAAAGATGCTGGAGCAATTAAAGGAACTGTTAAAGTAAGACATGAAACGAGAAGGAGCGATGTGCATGGTACGAAGAGTCGTTGTTACTGGATATGGTGTTGTTTCCCCGTTAGGTAATTCGGTATCAGCCTTATGGGAGAATATTAAGGCAGGAGAATCAGGGATTCAAAAAATTCAAGGGGAGGCATTTAGCGGCATTAATACGCAAATTGCTGGGACGAGTACGGATTTCGATGCAACGCTGTATATGGATAAAAAAGAAATCAGTAAATATGATCTATTTGTGCAATATGCTGTTGCCGCTGCCCAGCAAGCTCTGACACAAGCCAATTTAAATATGGAACAGGTAGATAAGGAGCGTTTAGGCGTTTACATTGGCTCTGGCATTGGGGGCATTGAAACGATTTTAGAAAATCATCAAGCGATGCTCAATCAAGGGCCTAGGAAGGTGTCACCATTTATGGTGCCGATGATGATTAGCAATATGGCTGCAGGAATACTAGCAATCAAAACGGGTTTTAAAGGACCAAGCTTTTCACCTGTTTCTGCCTGTGCGACAGGAAACCAGGCGATTGGAGAAGCTTTCTTAGCGATTCGACATGGCTATGCGGATGGCATTTTAGCAGGCGGAGCGGAGGCACCGATCAATCCACTTAGCTTTGCAGGATTCTCCCGCATGAAAGCCATGTCCACTAGGAATGAAGAGCCAACAAAGGCCAGTCGACCATTCGATAGCGAGCGGGATGGCTTTGTCATGTCTGAAGGAGCTGGCATCGTATTCCTAGAGGAGTATGAACACGCCAAACAAAGAGGTGCTACGATTCTGGGTGAGATTGTTGGCTATGGTGTGACAACAGATGCTTATCATATTACAGCTCCTGATTTTACGGGTGCTGCCAATGCCATGAAGCTGGCATTAAAAATGGGTGCTATCGATGGGTCAGCTATCGATTATATCAACGCACATGGCACAAGTACTCCAGAGGGAGATAAATCTGAAACAAAGGCTATAAAACACGTTTTTGGTGACCATGCCTATCAACTAAAGGTTAGCTCCACAAAATCGATGACAGGACATCTCTTTGGCGCGGCCGGTGGAATTGAAGCCATTATTACATTGAAAAGTATAATGGATGGCATTATTCCACCAACCATCAATTATGAAACACCAGATCCCGAATGTGATTTAAACTATGTTCCTAATGAGGCGCTTCATCAAGACGTTAACTTTGCGCTATCGAATGGGTTTGGCTTTGGTGGTCATAATGCTGTGCTAGCATTTAAAAAATTTGAGGAATAAGGCATTAGCTTAGCTAAAAAGAATGGTATGAATTTAATTGTTCATACCATTTTTTACGTTTGTTTTATCAACTTGAAAAGAGAACAGGGAACTTAAGCTATTGCAATTCAATAAGTTTTCCTTATGAGAAATAGCTAGAAATTCGTATTATAACTTATAGTTAGAGTATGGTAAATTCAAAGGTAAAGGGGGATAAATGATGCGAATCTTTGATGCACACTTTCATATCATTGACTTTAATTTTCCGATTATCGAAAATCAAGGTTATACGCCACCAAGCTATGTAGTAGAGGATTATCAAAAGGACACAGTGAGTCTCCAGATAGCGGGAGGCGCCATTGTATCAGGATCTTTTCAAGGATTTGACCAAGCCTATCTTTTAAAAGCATTGAAACAACTTGGTCCCACGTTTTGTGGGGTAACGCAATTACCTAATACGGTCACGGATGATGAAATTATACATTTACATAACAATGGGGTACGGGCATTACGCTTTCATAGTAGACGAGGTGGTTCAGAGGATTTATCACAGTTAGAAACCTTTGCACGACGGGTTTATGATTTGGTGGGCTGGCATAGTGAATTATATATCGATGCGAAGGAAATACCGGAGATAGCCTCGACAATTGAAGCATTACCAGCCATCTCCATCGATCATTTAGGGTTGTCGGAAGAAGGGCTGCCACATTTATTAAAGCTTGTTGATAAGGGAGTACGTGTCAAGGCGACTGGCTTTGGTCGTGTGGAGCTGGATGTGAAGCATGCTTTACAAGCGATTTATAATGCTAATCCAGATGCCCTCATGTTTGGAACAGATTGCCCGTCTACAAGAGCTAAACGACCTTTTAATTATGGGGATGTGGAATTGATTCAACAGCTATTTGATCAACAGGCTGCTGATAAAATCCTCTACAAGAATGCGCTGCAATGGTATTTTCAGCGTTGAATATAAAAAAGAATCCATGTTGGCATGAAAATGGATTCTTTTTTAATTATGACGGTACTAAGCATTTCGATAGTTGGCAAACATTATTTCATTATAATACTGATCTAAGTGAGGCATACCCAGCTCTTTTGCGATCATTAGCTCAGCCTCTCGGTCATATGCTACTCTAATAAATTGGATGGCATTGTTTGACTGTGTTCCATCTAGAATGGCATAGGAAGCAGAAGTTAGGTCAAGTGAATTACCAACACTCCCTACATTACAAAGAATTCCTTGTTTATATGTATGTAAAAAAGTTGTATGGATATCGCCATAGAACACAATATCAGGAAGTTTCTTGTAATGGCTTGAATTGGTTACTGCAGTATTCTCAAACATAGATAAACGCTTTTCAAGTGGATGATTTGGTAGGATACGTTCAAATTCACTTCTTGGAGACGCATGGAAAAATCTTATGAGCTGTTCATTTAATTCAAGATCAATATGGAAGGGTAATGACCCGAGATATTGATAGTCTTTTGCTGTTAATCGATCTTTAAACCATTGGAGAAAATCATTGTCAGTAGGGGATTGAATAAATACGTCCCAATTGCCTCGTACGACTTGTTCACAATTCTGTTGGATAAGTTCTATACAGGCAGAACCTTGAGGGCCCTTGCCGATTAAATCACCTAAACAAAAAATTCTGTCAATCTTTCTTAAGCGAATGTCTTTTAATACGGCCTCTAATGCCGTTTTATTCCCATGAATATCTGATATAATTGCAATTTTCTTCACGAAGATTACCCCCTCATTAATGCTATACTATATAGTTCAATAAAAATCCTTTTAATCCTTTAAAAACCATATAAACACAAAAGACAAAAAAATCCTCTACCCACTATGGGTAGAGGATTTTTGTAAAGCTTAGCTTAAGCCTTGGCTATCTTTCCACTCTAGGAATTCATCATATGTTAACTGCTTATCTAAAATAGAGCCGTCTTCACGGATTTCGATGACACGGTTAGCAATTGTTTGGATGAACTGATGGTCATGTGATGTGAAAATCATTGCGCCTTTGAAACGAATTAAGCCTTCGTTCAATGCTTGAATAGATTCAAGGTCAAGGTGGTTCGTAGGTTCATCTAATAAAATAACATTTGCTGTCGCAAGCATCATTTTCGATAGCATACAACGTACCTTTTCGCCCCCAGAAAGAACAGCAGGGGATTTCTTCACTTCTTCACCAGAGAACAGCATACGTCCTAGGAAACCACGAAGGAAGCTTTCTGTTTCATCGTCTGGAGAATATTGACGTAACCATTCTACTAATGTTTTTTCAGAACCTTCGAAGTACTTGTCATGATCGTTTTCGAAGTAGCTTTGAGATGTCGTTACACCCCATTTAAATGTGCCAGCATCCGCTTCTTTTTCTTCCATTAAAATATCAAGAAGTGCTGTTTTCGCCATTGGGCTACCAAGTAAAACAATTTTATCTTCTTTGTTCATCGAGAAGCGCATGTCCTTGAATAGCGTTTCGCCTTCATGACTTGCTGTTAGACCGTCTACTGTTAGGACATCGTTCCCAATTTCACGCCCGATTTGGAAGTTGATGAATGGATATTTACGGCTTGATGGCTTAATATCATCAAGCTCAATTTTATCAAGCATTTTTTTACGAGATGTTGCTTGCTTCGATTTAGAAGCATTGGCAGAGAAACGTGCGATAAACGCTTGTAATTCTTTAATTTTCTCTTCTTTTTTCGCATTTTGGTCTTGTGCCATTTTTTGCGCTAATTGAGAAGATTCATACCAGAAATCATAGTTCCCTACATATAATTGGATTTTAGAGAAGTCCAAATCCGCAATATGTGTACATACTTTATTTAAGAAGTGACGGTCATGGGATACAACAATAACTGTATTCTCAAAGTTAATCAGGAACTCTTCCAGCCACTGAATTGCCTTTAAGTCAAGGTGGTTGGTAGGCTCATCGAGTAATAGTACATCAGGCTGACCAAACAGTGCCTGTGCCAGTAATACTTTAACTTTGTCAGAACCTTCAAGATCGCCCATTAGCATGTAATGAAGATCATCGGAGATACCTAAACCGTTTAATAGTGTAGCCGCTTCTGAATCAGCTTCCCAACCGTTTAGCTCTGCAAATTCACCTTCTAACTCTGCAGCACGCATGCCATCCTCATCTGAGAAATCTTCCTTTGCATAGATAGCGTCTTTTTCTGTTTTCACGTCATATAGGCGTTTATTCCCCATAATAACTGTGTCGAGCACTGTATGCTCATCATATTCGAAGTGGTTTTGTTTCAGGACAGATAAACGTTCGTCCTTACCCATCGATACATTTCCTTCCTGCGCTTCGATTTCACCAGAAAGGATTTTTAAAAATGTTGATTTACCAGCACCATTTGCCCCAATTAAACCGTAGCAATTGCCTGGTGTGAATTTTATATTTACGTCTTCAAATAGTTTACGATCGCCATAGCGAAGACCTACATTACTAACTTGAATCATGCAAGTTCCTCCTTTTTTCACAATGGCTCTAGTATAGCATGAAATATGTTCCATAGTCTATAAACATTATTAAATCAAGGTTTGGCGTTCTTTCCACATTTTTTGTTAAACATAAACTGAATAAAGATACAATAAAAAATTTAAATTTGGTGTAACTTTCTTTGAGAGTGAGGCGTCTATATTGTAGTGTGATTAACTATTTTTGAAAAAGAATAGAAAAATGACATCATTTACCACGGGGATTTTAGTTGCTTATTCACAAAGGTTTCGTCTAAAATGATTCTGACTGTTTATATATCAAGTAAATCATCACTGGTGCCCACAAGCCCATCCCCGTTTTGAATGCCAGCTATTCGTGGCTCTTTCATTTATACTAGATAGATGTTGCTAAAGTTAGACGAAAAACATCACAATCCTCATAAATGATTTCATTCATTTATCTTGATGATAATTTCATATAAGAATGCTGTAAGCTAAAGAATTATTCGTTTGTGGTAATGATATGCTATGCCTGCGTTCAACTAGGACATTCAGCCCTTGTGGCGGGAATGATGATTAAATAAACACATCGATGGAAATTTTAACAATTGGAGGTATATTATGGGTAAGGGCTTATTATGGACAGCCACTTGTGTAATAGTAGTTTTAGTTGGGTTTGGTAGCTACTATTTTATTAAAGAAATAACAAACTCTATGGCATACAATAAATTAGTAGATGAGTATAAAAAGCCAGAACCAATTGAACATATAGAGGAAGAATATGATGTTATTGTCATCGGTGGTGAGCCAGAGGGAGTGGCTGCGGCTGTGGCTGCTGCTCGAAATGGTGCGAAAACATTGCTGGTCGAAAAACGACAAGAGTTAGGTGGTTTATTTACATATGGTATGCTGAATTTCCTCGACATTCCTCGTGATGGCCATAACAACTCGATTAGTGAGGGAATATTTAAGGAATGGCATGAGCTTGTTAGAGGGAATGACGCTTTTGGCATTGTAGGTGCTAAGGCAGCCTTTAAAAAGCTAATCGATGAAGAGCCCAACTTAACGTTATCCGTGCAAACCGAGGTTGTGAAAGCAAATGTCAAACAACAACAATTAACGTCTGTGGAATTAAAAAATGAGTACGGTACATATGTTGTGACGGGGAAATCATTCATAGATGCTACACAGGATGCTGATTTTGCTGCCTTGTCGGGCGTTCCTTTCTTTGTGGGCGGAGAAGATATTGGCATAAAGGATAAGCGTATGGCTGTGACTTTAATGCTACATTTAAAAAATGTCAATTGGGATGAAGTCAAAAAAGCGGCTAATTCCGGTGTATTTGGCGGTGCTAATTTAAATCATACGGTGATGTGGGGCTTTACAAAGCTACATGATGAATACAAGCCATTACAAGAGGGTACAAGATTACGAGGGTTAAACTTAGCTCGTGTAGATGATGAATATTTCATCAATGCCTTACAGATTTTTGGTATTGATGGCTTGAATGAATCCTCAAAACAAGCGGCGATTGTCGCTGGGAAGAAAGAAACGTTACACATTCTAAAATATTTACAAACAAACTTCCCAGGGTTTGAAAAGGCTGAAATTGTCAGCTATCCAGAAGAACTCTACGTCCGAGAAACGAGACATATTTGGGCAGAGTATCAATTACCAATGGCAGACCTGTGGAAAAATAGTGATCAGTGGGATAGCATTGGCATTGCTTCTTATCCAGTCGATGTGCAAGCGCAAACGCCTCATGATTATGGCTATGTGATCGCTGCACCAAAGCAATATGCTATTCCTTTCCGGTCTTTAGTACCGAAGGATATTGATGGCTTACTGGTTGTCGGACGCTCTGCTGGTTATTCATCACTTGCAGCTGGTAGTGCACGTATTGTTCCAACAGGGATGGTGACAGGTGAAGCGGCTGGGACTGCGGCTGCTCTTGCACAGAAGCACGATGTAACCTTTAGAGACATGAGTAAGGATAAACCATTAATCGCTACATTACGCAAGCAATTGGCTAAGCAAGGTGCCTATGTTGATTCATTTTCAATTGAGTATCCATATCAAGGAGAATGGTATGATGAAGCCATTCAAACCCTCATTAATTACGGCCTTGTTGTGGGCGGCTATGATAATGACCTAAAAGTAGACAGTAAGGCGACGAAAATAAAGTTTGCTAAAATGTTAAAAGAGAGCATGCTACGTGCTGGTGGAGAAAGTGCAGCAGGAATGAAGGACCAGCTCGAAATTGTCATCAATAAAGTTTATAATCAAGGCGATGAAGCTATTGAGCGAGATGAGTTAGCTCAATATTTGGCTGACGTCCTCATCGGTGAATCCAATGCGACTAGTTGGGATACATTGGTAGAAAAAGGAATTGTCACGGAGAAAGTAGCGAAGAAAGTCTCTGATAATAAGAAATTAAAATTAAAAGAGATGTATGCGATTATGGCTGATGTGATTCATTATGTAGAAAAAAAACGTTCCTCCTTGTGAGGAGCGTTTTTTGCTGAAACGGCAACGTAAAAAAGGGTTGACGCCAATTAGAAAGTCCTGTAATATATGTCAAAATCATAAAAAAATTCGATGAAAAAGAGAGTAATTGATGGAATGACTGGCTAGCGAGTTAGGGACGGTGGGAGCCTAATGCAGGAACCATGAATGAAGCGCACTTTGGAGAAGATTCTCGAACAAATAGTAGAGAATAGCGGGGCGTCACCTCGTTAACAATGGAAAGTGGTCATGTTACATGGCAACTAGAGTGGTACCACGGGATTATCATGCTCTCGTCTCTAATTATAGAGGCGAGGGCTTTTTTATTTGAACAGGAGGAGGAGCAAAATGAATCAACAAATCGCCGACAGTATAGCAGTCACATTAAAGCAGCAAATAATAGGAGAGGACATATTGTCATTATTAGAAAAACCCAAAAGCTTGGAGCTAGGGGACGTAGCCTTTCCATGCTTTACTCTAGCAAAAGTGTTGAAAAAATCACCGCAAAGTATCGCAGCACAGATAGCAAGTCAATTAAATCATGACAGTATCGAGCGTGTGCAAGCTGTTGGTGGCTATGTCAATATTTTTCTTGATCAACAAAAGGTGACGCAACAGGTGTTACGCAAGATTCTGCGCGACAAGCAACAATATGGTACTACGCCAACAAAGATGGGAACGGTCGTCTTGGATTTTTCCTCTCCTAATATCGCCAAGCCTTTCTCGATGGGACATTTACGTTCAACAGTCATCGGCAATGCCTTAGCAAATATTGCAGAAAAAAATGGCTATCAAGCCATTCGTATCAATCATTTAGGGGACTGGGGTACACAATTTGGCAAGCTTATTGTTGCTTATCAGCTTTGGGGTGATAAACAAGCTATTTCGGCTTCCCCGATAGAGGAGTTATTAAAGATTTATGTGAAGTTTCATGAAGAGGCCGAGCAAGACCCAACGCTCAATGAACAGGCTCGTGCCGCCTTTAAAGCATTGGAGGACGGTAATGAAGAGGCGCAGGCATTATGGCAATGGTTCCGAGATGTGTCATTCATAGAATTTCAAACAATATATGAGCTATTAGGAATTCATTTTGATGCCTTTATAGGTGAAGCCTTTTACAATGACAAAATGCCGTCCGTTGTAACAGAATTAAAAGAAAAAGGGCTCCTTGTGGAATCAGAAGGTGCGTATGTTGTGGAGATGGAGGAGATGCCTCCATGTTTAATAACGAAAACGGATGGAGCCACGCTTTATGCGACGCGTGATTTAGCAGCAGCCCTGTATCGCCAACAGCACTACCAGCCCCATAAGATGTTCTACGTTGTTGGCAATGAGCAGTCCCTCCACTTTAAACAACTTTTTCAGGTCATCGAAAAAATGGGCTATCCTTGGGCAAAGAATCTGCAACATGTGTCATTTGGCATGATACTGAAGGATGGCAAAAAAATGTCGACGCGTAAAGGCAAAGTGGTGTTATTAGCAGATGTACTAGCAGAAGCTATAACGACTGCAAAGCGTAATATGGAGCAGAAAAACCCTTCTCTACCTAACAAAGAGCAAGTCGCAAAGCAAGTGGGGGTTGGAGCGGTAATTTTTAATGATTTAAAATCCCATCGTCTCAACGATATTGAATTTTCAATCGAGCAAATGATGAATTTTGAAGGCGAAACAGGGCCATATGTACAGTATACATATGCACGTATTTGCTCTATTTTAGATAAAAAGAAAGCTCCGACTCAAGATATGCTCTTCAAATCTTTAGGAGAGCAGGCTTGGCCGATTATTTCATTACTAGAACAGTTTCCTAAAACGGTAGCTATAGCTTTTGAGCAGGCTGATCCGTCCCAAATAGCGAAATATGCCTTACAACTGGCACGTTTATTTAATAAATATTATGCACAGTACAAAATATTAGTAGAAGATGAACAGCAAGCATCCCGTCTTGCATTATGTCAGAGTGTTGCTATTGTTTTAAAAGAGTCATTAGCCTTATTAGGTATTGAATCACCTGAAAATATGTAAGAAGCCTTAGCCATGTAAAGGTAAACTGTCCAATCATTGACCAACCATCGAAAACATGATAAAAGGATAGAGGAATCCATGCAAGCTTTTCATAAATGAAGGCTGCGTAATAACAGAGGGGATCAAACAATTGGTTAAAAAACATTGGACATTATCACTCACCTTCGTGGTCATTAGTATATTTTTTGTCGCTCTTAATATGAGGCCAGCTGTCACGGGAATAGGACCGCTTTTTAATGTCCTCATGACATCCTTACAAGTCTCGAATACAAGCATGAGCTTTCTCACAGCTATCCCCGTTTTTTGTATGGGATTATTCGCACCTTTGGCTGTCCCGCTTCAGCGAAAAATGGGCACGAAATCAGCTATCACCCTTTTAGTGGCCATCCTTGTAATCGCGAATGGGCTACGCTTTTTCCAAGCAAGCTATCTCTTGCTCATCGTGACAAGCTTTGCGGCAGGCTTAGCGATTGCAATGATTGGTCCTATCCTAAATGCTTATATTAAGAAAAAGTTTCCAGAACGTTTTACGACAGTAGTCGGTATCTATTCATTCGGTATAGGCGTAGGGGCTACTTTAAGTGCAGCCTTAACCGTGACTTTTTATCAGAGTTTCAGTAATAGCTGGACAATCGCCCTTGGTATGTGGTCAATCCTTGCTATAATTGCTCTCGTTATCTGGCTAGCGGCAATTCCATCCAAACACAACGAGCAGCTCCAACAAGTAACTACGTCAGAAGAAGTCCGTAATCCGTGGACATCTAGACGTGCCTGGGTAATTTTACTGTACTTTGGTTTACAAACATCACTCTTTTTCTCAATCATGTCATGGCTTACGCCGCTATTGCAGGATAAAGGCCTGTCATTAGAGGCATCCAGTGCTATGCTAACAATTATGTCTATTGTACAAATGATAGGGAATATGGCGGTACCAATTCTCATGGAAAAATGGCCAAGTCGAATGGCCTGGCTACTAGTGTTTAGCTTTGTCGGCATGATTGGATTTATGCTACTCTGGCTGACAGCGGGTATTTACCTATGGCTGGCTGTTTTATTAATTGGCATTGTGCTAAGCGGGCTATTTCCAATCGGACTATTGCTGCCTCTTGATGAAGCCAAAAATGATCAGGAGGCCACCAGTTGGTCATCTATGGTGCTGGCAGGTGGCTTTATGGTAAGTGCCATTATCCCCATTCTAATAGGCATTTGCTATGACCTAACGGGCAACCATACATGGACGTATCTGATCTTTGTATTATTAATGCTCGGCATTCTAGTAACGACTGGACTATTAAGAAAAAAATGATTGTAAGAGACATGTGTCAGGTTGCACATGTCTTTTTATGTGAAAATTATTTTGAGGGTATAATATCCTTCCATCCTCACAGCAAATTTTGTCTTCCATCAATATTAATGGGTAGAAAGAAATGACTTTAGGGAAGTTGCTGCATTTTTCTAATATCAATTATTCAATAATAATATTATGTAAACTTGAAACATTACTAGTCCTTGATTATGATAGAGAAGAGAGAATGTAGAATAGAAAGTTTTGGTGAAGGTATGTATAAAAAAGTGCTCATTTTAGGAGCGACAGCTTTTCTTGTAGCAGGCTGCGACAGACAAATAGGGACAGGATGGTTTCAAAATAAAAAGGCAGAGGTAGAATCAGAAGGAGCTGTGACGAAGCAACAGGAAAAAATTGTCCCAGAGGTCAAAGTGATTGGAGAGCATGGTGTTGGAGCAGGCATTATTATCAGGCAGCAGGATGATCAACTGTATATTTTAACGAATGGCGCACTAGTGGCTTCCAAACCAACTGCCCTTGTTCAATTTGGTCAGGACAAGCTGGTAGCAGCGACTATTCATGTCATGTCAACAGCCTATAATATGGCCCTGCTACGAGTAACCTATCAAGCGGATGTGCAAGTGCCTAATTTATATGAAGGTGAGCTAAATCAGCTAGCTGTTTATGTGAATGGCTTACCCTATACGATTCAAAAATACCAAGATAAAGTAGCGGCTTATTATATAAAAGCGGAACAATCGATACCTTTAGGAAGCCCTGTCATGGAGGCTGAAAACGGAGCCATTGTCGGATTATATGTTAATCGACAACAGCAAGGACAGTCGCAGCCATACATATTGCCTATAAAGGAATTCCAAGCATCCATCGATGAATGGATTGAGGAGGGCATGACAGCCAGTGTACGACTTTCCCAATCGAAAAACTTATACCCCTATATTGAACAAGGGGATAAAGAAGCTGTACAGCAAGCAATCGAACAATATGGAGAAAATATATTTGCGTATAATACCGATGAAATTATGCTATTTTTAGATACGTTTCACAAGTATTTAAAGGGGGCTGTGACAACCCAGGATGCAAGTGTTTTGAAACCGATTGTCGGGACAGAGGCTATACAGGAAACCTTGGCTAGTATGGTTGCCTATTATGCTTCCAAGCAAGCCAAAATTCATTTCTCAGACACGGATATTCAGGCAATTCGTGTAAAGGGACAGCGTCTTATCGTACAGGCTAAAACGGAATATATCCTGACGAATGCTGCTGGACAGGAGGCACTTGCCTACTCCAACATGTTGTATGAGTTAGAAAAAAATGAACAGGGCGAGTACAAGCTACTTGGTCTCACAAACAAGGAGTGAATTTTGCATGGAGCAAGCTAGACAAATGCTACAGCATCATTTTGGCTATGATACCTTTCGGCAAGGACAAGCCCAGATTATTGAACAAACATTACGAGGGCAGTCAAGTCTTTGTGTCATGCCAACAGGTGGAGGGAAATCCATTTGCTATCAAATTCCAGCGCTAATGCTTGAGGGGTTAACCATCGTGATTTCGCCACTGATTTCACTGATGCAAGATCAGGTGGAGGCTTTACGTACAGCAAATATTCCAGCAGCCTATATTAATAGTACGCTGACGGCACAGGAAGTGGATGAAACCATGCAGCTTGCTAGTGCGGGTTATTTAAAGCTCCTCTATATTGCACCTGAACGACTGGAAAGTACGACGTTTCTTCAAGCATTGTCGTATTTATCTGTCCCATTACTTGCGATTGACGAGGCTCATTGTATATCGCAATGGGGGCATGATTTTAGACCAAGCTATCGTTCGATCCACAAGCTTTTTACGCTATGGCCCCAAAAGCCCACTGTTTTAGCACTGACAGCTACTGCAACGCCAACGGTTTGTGATGATATTCGTCAATTGTTAGCGATTGATGAGCAGGCAACGGTCATGACAGGCTTTTCACGTGAGAATTTGGCACTTTCGGTGTTAATTGGTGAAAATAAAGAACGCTATGTAAAAAATTATGTACAACAAAATAAACAGGAAGTGGGCATCATTTATGCAGCTACTCGAAAAGCTGTGGATGCCATTTATGATGTGCTGAGTCGCTCTGGTGAAGACGTTGCGAAATATCATGCAGGTTTATCAGAGAACTTACGAATGGCTGAGCAGGAGCGGTTTTTAAAAGATGAGGCACGTATCATGGTGGCAACGAATGCTTTTGGTATGGGTATTGATAAAAGTAATGTGCGCTTTGTGTTGCATTATCAAATGCCTCGTAATATGGAGAGCTATTACCAGGAAGCGGGCCGTGCTGGCCGAGATGGTCTGCCAAGTGCTTGTATTTTATTGTATGCTTCAGGGGACGTTCAAACACAGCGTTTTCTTATCGAACAGTCACAGGATGAGGCTCGTATTACACAGGAGCTAGCTAAACTACAAACAATGGTCGATTATTGCCATACTGAGGGCTGCCTACAGAATGCGATTTTAGCGTATTTTGGAGAAGTTGAGGAGGAGCCATGTGGGCGTTGTAGTAACTGTATTGACGGGCGAGCAGTGACAGATGTGACAGAGGATGCGCAAAAGGTGCTGGCCTGTGTTGTGCGTATGGGACAAAAATTCGGTAAGACCATGGTGGCACAGGTTTTAATTGGCTCTAAAAATCAAAAGATCGCTGAATTTGGCTTTGCCCGTTTATCGACCTATGGCATTTTAAAAGGACAATATACCTCAAAGGATGTCTCCAACTTTATCGAATTTTTAATTGCAGAGGGCTTGCTGGCTGTGAAGCACGGTACATTCCCTACAATTTATGTATCTGCTGAAGGCAAGGAAGTGCTGCTTGGCAATCGACAGGTCATGCGTAAGGAAGCTGTCACAGTGAAGAAGCTGGTGGATAATGATCCATTATTTGAACACTTACGGGTATTACGCAAAGAGATTGCCGACGAGGAAAAGGTCCCACCATTTGTTGTATTTTCTGATAAAACGTTACGTGAATTATGTGATAAGAGACCAACTGTACTGGAGGATTTACGACAGGTGAGTGGTATAGGCGAAGTAAAATTTGAGAAGTATGGTCAACGCTTCTTTGACGCACTACAATCGTTTTTAGAAGCCTCTGTTTAATAAATTTGTTGCTATTGTATAAAAGAGAGGTGTCCCACAAGCTGGAGACACCTCTTTTATATTATTTTTCCCAATGCTTCGCAATGAACGTATCACGCCCAGAAACGGCACGGTCTTGCTGATAGTGTGCTGTCTCTTTTTTATAATAATCCTGGTGATAATCCTCTGCTGGATAAAAGCGTTCAGCATCGCGAATTTGGGTTACAATAGGTTTATCAAAGCGTCCGCTATTGGCAAGCTTTTCTTTCGATGCCTCTGCGATTTGCTTTTGCTCATCTGTATAGGTAAAGATTGCTGTAGTATAGGATTCGCCACGGTCATGGAACTGTCCATACGCATCCGTCGGGTCAATTTGCATCCAATAAATATCAAGGAGCTGCTCATAACTAAAAATAGCAGGGTCGAATTCGATTTCGACTACTTCTAAATGACCTGACGTTCCTTTTTTGACATCTTCATAGGTTGGGTTTTCTAAGTGGCCACCCATATAGCCTGAAGTGACTTTATGTATACCGTCCCACTCGACAAATGGCTTGACCATACACCAAAAACAGCCGCCAGCAAATGTCGCTTTTTCTATCATTTGAATCATCCTTTCTTTTGTGAAAATATTATAGCATTGTTTTACGCCAAACTGTGCAAATGGGTGTAAAATAACGTTTAGATAGAAAAACATGGAATAGATCCTTTTTATAATGAAACTTTCTAGCTAATCAATCGTTACATTAACTATATCAAAATAGAGGAGTTAGTTGTTATGGAAGAGCAAGATTATACGAGACGCTCCCAACGTCCTAAAAAGCGTCGATTACGTAAAGGGAGAGCATTTTTTACACTATTACTATTGTGTATCATTGTGATTGTCGGCTATTCGGTCATGCAATATCGCAGCGGGCTTGAGCTAGCCAACGACACCAAAGTTGCACAGGAGGATTTTACGGGTGATAGCATCAAAGGGGATATCGAAAACTATTTGATTTTAGGGGTCGATACACGTGGAGAGGAAAAATCACGGACTGATACAATGATGGTATTATCCTGGAATAAAGCAAACAACGACATTAAACTCGTATCCTTTATGCGCGATATTTACGCGGATATTCCAGGCTATCAATCCTATAAGCTTAATACAGCTTACTACCTAGACGGTGTTCAGCTATTAAAGGATACATTAACAAATATGTTTGGCCTACCGATTCATCATTATGCACTAATTGATTTTAAAAACTTTGAATCCTTAGTGGATATTTTAGCGCCAAATGGTGTGGAAATGGATGTTGAAAAGGACATGTCTGAAAATATTGGGGTAGAGTTAAAGCAAGGTGTTCATCGTTTAAATGGACAGGAGCTACTAGGTTATGCGCGTTTCCGTCATGATGCAGAAGGAGATTTTGGGCGTGTTGCACGTCAGCAAAAAGTGATTGAGGCATTAAAAACAGAGTTATTAACGCCTACGAATATGTTGCATTTACCAAAATTTGTTGGTGCGGCACAGGGCTATATCACAACAGATTATTCATCTACTGAGGAAATGCAGCAAGTACTTAAATTGCTATCAAAGGGCAAGGTAAACATTGAGAAAGCAACCATCCCTATCGAGGGTAGCTATCAATTCCAAAACTTTAGCCATGCGGGCGATTCTATTGTCATCGATGTGGAGCAAAACAAAGCCTTTTTAAGTGATTTTTTAGGTATTTCACTAGAGTGATGTTTCGCAAAAACCAGCATTATCCTGTAATATAAAGGTAGAGCATTTGGATTGGGGTGGATATATGGAAAAAGAGAGACCAAAAGAGCGTTCAAGCCTGTTAGCAACCAAGTTTATTCGTTTTTTAGGTGGTAGAAACCTATTATTTACACTGGTAATTTTATTACTGGTGGCATGTGTTATTTTTATGTTTAATCAAGTTTCCTTTATCTTTACCCCGCTACAAGTTTTATTTGAAGTAGTCATTTTACCAGGGGTACTAGCCGTCATTGGTTACTATTTATTACGCCCATTGCTGGCGATTCTAGTACGATGGCGCATTCCAAGAATATGGGGTATTTTAATCCTCTATATTGCGGTCATTGGTGTCATTACGTTACTTGTGGTGCTAGTCTATCCGTTTTTACGCGATCAGTTCACGAATTTAGCACAGGAATTCCCAGAGTACTTCATGGCATTTACACAAAACATTGTAGAATTCCTAAATCATTCACGTTTTAATGAGTACTTAGATAAAATTAGTTTTAATTTTGATGAAGTTTTGAATAACTTCACAACGGATATGGTAAAAACAGTGAAGGATATGGCGACCAATGTAGCACAGGGTGTGGCATCTGGTATTACCGGCTTCCTTTCAACGTTAACAGGTATTGTGCTATCACTTGTAACGGTGCCATTCATCCTGTTTTATTTACTAAAAGAGGGCGAAAAATTACCGAAATTTATGCTGAAAGTGTGCCCACCACGTATGCGTAAAGAGGTAACTGACATTTTCCATGACATGGACAAGCAAATTAGTTCGTACATACAGGGACAGATTTTAGTATCCATGTGTATTGGGGCAATGGTAACGATTGGCTTCTTAATTATTGGCATGAAGTATGCTTTATTGCTCGGCTTCCTTGCCATGATTACAAGTGTGGTGCCCTATTTAGGACCCGTTATTGCGATCACACCAGCAGTCATTATCGCTCTTGTTACATCCCCATTGATGCTGATTAAGCTGGCAATTGTATGGACAATCGTTCAATTAATCGAAGGAAAGTTCATTTCACCGCAAATTATGGGGAAATCACTCAGTATTCACCCGATTACGATTATCTTTGTACTATTAACGGCAGGCTCGTTATTTGGTGTCCCAGGCGTTATTTTAGGGATTCCGGGCTATGCAATCTTTAAGGTACTTGTCACGCATTTATTCAAGCTCTTTAAGCAGCGCTATAATCGCTACGAAGATGACGTTCATCAAAAATATGATATCTAATAAACGACCAGCTACTGCTAGCAACGCAGTAGCTGGTTTTTGCTGTAGAAAACGGCATTATGCTATTCTAGTAGTAGAGTCAAAGCAAGGGGGAAAAGGAAATGGCATACATACCGATTAATTTTCAAGAGAAACTGGCTAAATTTCAAGAGCATTGGTCTCCAAAGGTCATTGCTGAAATGAATGATTATCAATTCAAACTCGTCAAAGTTCAGGGGGATTTTGTTTGGCATAAGCATGAGGATACGGATGAGGTATTTATCGTCCTTGAGGGGCAATTAATCATCGAATTCCGAGATGGCCAGGTAAGCTTGCGTGCAGGAGAGATGTTTGTTGTCCCACGCAATGTGGAACATAAACCCTTTGCAGCTTCGGAGTGTAAAATTCTGCTTGTAGAGCCAATGGGTGTCGTGAATACAGGTGAGGAGCAATCAGAGCTTACCGCTGAAAATGATGTATGGATTTAACCATCATAGAAAAACCCTTCCAACAAAATGTTAGAAGGGTTTTTACATTGACTAATTATTGCTTTGCTAATAATTGTACTTTTGCTAAGCGATCCACGGCTTCTTGCAGAAGTTCCTTTGGTTGAACTAATGCTAAACGTAAATAGCCTTGTCCTGCTGTACCAAATACGGTTCCTGGAACTGTGACAACGCCTACTTGTTCAATCAATTGAAAGGCTAATTCTGTGCAATCGATAGCATAGGGATATTTAGCCCATACGAACATTCCACCATCAGAGGGTGCTGCTTCCCAGCCTAAAGCTTGTAAGCCATTCATCAGCGTTTTATGGCGCTCAGAGAAAGTGGCACGTAAGCTTTCCGTAATTTCCTCAGCGTTATCCAATGCTACGACAGCCGCATCCTGAATAGGCTCGAAAATACCGAAATCTAAATTTGATTTTAATTGCTTAATAACAGCGATCATTTCTGCATTTCCTGCGATATAGGCAATACGTGTTCCAGCAAGGCTAAAGCTTTTAGAGAGGGAGTTAATCTCCATACCGACCTCTTTTGCTCCTGGTGCAGCTAGGAAGCTAATAGGGCCATCTCCCGTAAAATAGAACTCTGAATAGGCAGCATCATGGAGGACGATGATATTATACTTTTTAGCAAAGGCGATGACTTTTTCAAAGTATGCTAATGACGGCATCGCTGGTACAGGATTTCCTGGCAAGTTTAAAATCAATAACTTTGCTTTCTGTGCAATTTCTTCTGGTACAGCGTCTAAATCAGGTAAATAATCGTTGTCGGCTGTTTGAGGCATGTAATAAGGTGTTGCGCCAGCTAAGTGAATCCCTGCGTCATACGCTACATAAGCTGGGTTTGTGGATAAGACGATGTCTCCTGGATCACAAAAGGCAATTGGTAAATGCACTAAGCCTTCTTGCGAACCAATTGTTTGAATAATTTCTGTCGTGGGATCTAGATCCACATTACTACGACGCTTATAGTAGCGACTCACCGCGTCATAAAAACGCTGTGTGCCAGTCAGTGTATAGCCATAAGATTCGGCTAAACCTGCACGATAGGAAAGATGCTCACGTATTTTGGCATGCGGAGGAAGATCAGGGCTGCCTAAGCTTAAGTCAATTAAGGTCATGCCCTTTGCTTGCTGCTCTCGAGCAAAATTTTTCAAATCTCCGAAAATTGCTGGTGTAAATAATGACATTTTTTTAGATGGTACGATTTTCAAAACTAGTACACTCCTTGTAGTTGTATAACAGAATAGTAGTTCACATTTTATCATACTGAAGCGCAGAAAGGGACAGATATTCTGAAAAAAGAAAATATTTATATAATGGAGAGGATGTGTGCATAGACTAGCGAAAAAAGATTTTCTGCCATTGGGAGAAGCTACTATAAATTCCTTCAAAGAGGAAAGTGTATTATACTGAGTATAAAGCTTTTCAGGTGGGGTGAGTCTTATGAGAACAGAGCAAGAAATGTATGATTTAATCCTAGCCACTGCACAACAGGACACTAGAATTCGTGCTGTTTACCTAAATGGCTCAAGAGCAAATCCGAATGTACCAAGGGATATGTTTCAGGATTTTGATGTTGTGTATGTCGTAACAGATATAGCCTCTTTCTTACAAGATGATAAATGGATTCAAGTATTTGGTGAGCAGCTGATGGTGCAGGAGCCTGATCGATTGGATAAGGGGCTTGGCTTGGACAAAGACTTTTCTTATAGCTATACATATTTAATGTTATTAAAGGATGGGCATCGCATTGACCTTCGCTTATTATCGACACAAGCTATGCTGGATGAATATGGACAAGACAAGCTGACAGTCCCTTTACTCGATAAGGATCAGCTTTTGCCATCTATCTCTCCATCTTCAGATTGTGGCTATCATATTAGTCCACCGACTGTTGGGCAATTTGCCAGCTGTACCAATGATTTTTGGTGGTGCTTACAAAATATAGCCAAGGGCATTTGGCGAGATGAGCTCCCATATGCCAAGCAAATGTTTGAGGAAACGACAAGGCAGTCCTTACATCAAATGCTTAATTGGTGGATTGGTCAGCATCATCATTTTCAGATATCTACAGGCAAAATGGGAAAGTATTTAAAAAACTATGTGCCAGCTAATTATTGGGCATTGTACGTAAAAACCTATGCCGACGCTGATTATGCTAACATGTGGAATGCCCTGTTTGCGGCATGTACACTCTTTCGAAGCATCGCAAAGGAGGTTGCCCATCACTTCCAGTTCTCGTACCCTCACGAGGATGATGCTCGTATGTCAGCCTATTTGAAGCATGTACGTACATTACCACCAGATGCGAAAACAATTTTGTAAGGGGGAAGAGGGCATTGAAGGTTTATTCATTAAGTGGACCAAGCGGCACAGGCAAAAGTACAAGTGCGCTGGCCTTTGCCCATAAATTAGGGGTGGAGGCCATTGTTGATGATGGATTACTCATTGTGAATGGCGTCAGAGTGGCAGGTCTTTCTGCTAAATTCGAAAAGAATACAATTACTGCTGTACGACGTGCCATTTTTACAGATCCAGCTCATCGTGAGGCTGTCCAAAAGGCGCTAGCTCATCATCAGGTACAATCTATTTTACTGATAGGTACATCAACTAAAATGACGAATAGTATTGCCAAGCAGCTAGAGCTGGGTCCGATTGAACACTATTATAATGTAGAAGATGTCCGTTCATTGAAAGAAATTCAAAAAGCACGCTTTATCCGTCAAACACAGGGCAAGCATGTTATGCCGATTCCATATAGACAAGTGGAGCAAAATTTCTTTAAACGATTGGTGCAAAAGGGCATGGAGATTTTTTCATCGAAACGAGAAAAAATCGGGGAAACGACGATTGTGCGTCCTGATTTTCAGCGGGAATATATAGAAATCAGCAAGCCTGTTTATGTACAGCTACTGACATACTGCTGTAGCCAACAGGCGATTGTACAAAAGGTGGAGCAGGCACAATTTGTGTTAGGGGATCAGGTTCAAGCTATCCTCACTATTCAGGTGAAGCTACCAATCGATTATCCATTAGCAGCCCGTTTATTGGCATTACAACAAGCCGTGCAGGAAGATTTTTATCTACATTTTGGCTATGAATTAGATGCTATTCATGTGCATGTTAAAACAGCTATACAAAAGAAAAAGGCGTAAAAAACAGGTACTCCGCTCGCACATTGGCGTTAAGAGTACCTGTTTTTTATTTTGGTTGACGGGTAAATTGAGGCTGGCGTTTTTCCACAAAGGCACGACAACCCTCTGCGAAATCACTGCCCACAAATGGCGAAGAGCCTTGCCATAAGGTTGGCACACTATCGAGACATTCCTGAACGGATTGCTTCACGGCAAGTAAGGATTCAGGGGACATCCCTGCAACAAGCTTGCCCATTCGAATCATGTATTTATTTAAATCCTTTTCAGCTACTAGGTAGTTAAGCAGCCCAAGCTTGAAAGCTTCCTCTGCTTTAAACATTCGTCCTGTAAAGACTAAATCCTTGGTTGTGGCAGGGCCGACGAGCTGAACTAAACGCTGCGCAAATTTGTTATTTAAAGTAATCCCTAATTTACCGACAGGAATGCCGAGCTTGGCCTTGTCGGAGCCAATGCGGATATCGCAGGCTAAGGCTAATTCCAAGCCAGCGCCCATTGCCGGACCGTTGATGACGCCAATCGTTGGAATCGGTAGGCGCTCAATGGTTGAAATGGTCTTTTCCATATGTACAAACGCTTCTTCAGCTTGCTCAAGAGAGATGGCATTGAACTCTTTAATATCAGAGCCTGCTGTAAAGCTTTGGCCAGAGCCTCGTAAAATCAGTACTTTATTTTTCGGATTATCTAATACTTGTAGGGCAATCTTGGCTAATTGATCCCACATGTTTGCCGTTAATGCATTTTTTGCCTGTGGTCGATGAATCGTAATAATCGCTAGCCCAGCTGTTTCTTGATAAATAATTTTCGCATCTTCTGCTTCCAGTCGAGTCGTTTTTACTTGCATATCGGAAAGCCTCCTACATGTTAGTGTCTATCTTTATTATATAACACAATCAACGATAAACACGAAATGATACGAATTTTCACATAAAATTGCGTTGTTATACAAGAATGTAGGGAATAGTAAGCATTTATTGTACTACAACAGGGGAGCGGAATTTACTATTGTAAGAAAGTAAAAATTATGAGAAACTACTTTAGGAACATATGTTTCTTCATTACGTAAGGGGCATTTGAATGGTAGAAGCGGGTTCATGTTATAGAAATACAGATTATCCGACATTACAATATGATAAAATGCAGTTGAACCTACGCACCCAAAATATAGTAAAATATAAATAACTCACGCAAAGTAGACAAGGAGGGACGATTTGATTACACTCAGGGACGCATGGAATAGCTACTATTTATTGCTACAATCTTTGAAAAAAAGTGCTGCTACAAAAAAACAATACAATATGGACGGACAGCAATTTTTAACTTTCGCCCATAAGCAAAACTACTTGTATGTAGATCATCAATTGAAAAATTTATTACAGCTTTACTGCGACTATTTAAAGGAAACTTACAGTAATATCAATACTTTTAATCATAAGATAGCGACATTACGAGGCTTTGTAGACTTTATTTTTTTACGAGAATGGGTGGAGCCTTTTGATTATCAGCATCTTTTACAGCCGAAAAAAAGACAAAAAGAAGCACTGCAAGCACTGACAAATAAGCAGATCATGCAAATTGCAAACGTATGGCCCACCTATTTTCAATATGCTAAGACAAAGGAGCATGCATGGCTGGCAAGACGCAATGGCTGTATCGTTCAAGTGTTGATGGAAACAGGTTGTAAGCCTGCCGAGCTCGTTCGCATGAAATGGACACACTTTAATGAAGAAAAAGCGACTCTTTTTATAGCCAACCGAAATGGACGTCGAGAAATAAAGTGTTCACCGATCCTCATGGACATGCTCGCACAGTATAAAAAAGAGACGACCAATTTACATGAGCAAGAGATAGGGGAATGGGTTTGGGTAAGCGAGGCAAGTTTAGCGAAGCCGATTACTACGAAAACAGTTGAACGCATTTTTCAAACGATGTCACAAGATATAGGGAAGAATGTAAGAGCCACTGACTTGCGTTATACTGTGATGCAACGGGCGTTTCAACAGGAAAAAACGCTGGAGCACATTCAACAAGAAATGGGCTATGTACGGAAATGGGTGCTAACAGAAAGACAGCAGCGCCTAGAATAAAAGCGTGCAGTAATCGCGATTTATCACCATTACTGCACGCCTTTTATAAATGATTCAATGCTTTGACATTTACTTTGACTGTTAAATCATGCTTGCCTCCTGTATATACCCCTTCCACAGGGCTAATGTCACTATAATCGCGTCCAATACATAAAATAATATGGTTTTCTAATACTTCCACATTATTTGTGGGATCAAGACCGATCCAGCCAATACCTGGAATCATGACTTCTACCCAGGCATGTGTAGCGATATCTCCGATGAGGGCTGAGTTTTCATCGACATATAGATAGCCACTGACATAGCGAGCTGGTATTCCTTTCGCCCGTAAAACAGCAAGCATGACATGGGTGAAATCCTGACAAACACCCCGTTTTAATGCAAATGCCTCACTTGCTATTGTAGTTACATTGGTCGCTGTCGGGTCATACTCAAAGCTAGAATATAAATACTGCATTAAATTAAGCGAAAAGAGCACAGGATTTTCAGCATGACCGATCGCATGATAAACTTCCTCTAGCTGCTGCTCTGTCATAAATGTAAAATGTGTTGCTTTTAAATACGGTAAATAATGCTCATAGAATAGCTGTGAGTGAAAGATGGTCTGCATTTCGGGCGAATATTGAATACGATGAATAAATGGTGCACGCTGAATACTTACAATTGAAGATGTATGAATTTCTAGTATTTGATGTTGCTCTGGTATATAAAAGGAACCAACAGTATTGCCCCAAATATCCGTATGCTCACGGGTTAGGGAGGATGGCGTTATGGCAATTCGATAAGATAATAATCGCTGACGCTCATCGCTACGCGGCTTTAAACGAATAGTATTCAAGCTTTGATCGACTTCAGACTCATATTGAAAAATATTTGTATGCTGAATTTCAAATTTCATCGTGTCCGCTTCCTTCTGCTTACTGACTTGCCTGTTGAAAGGGAGCTGTGGTGAATTCCTTTCAAGGTTGTACGCTGGGTTCATATAAATGATAGATTGTCGAAAAGGCATCACTAAAAGCCATACATTGAGACAATCTTTCCTCCATCATTTTTAGGGTTTCCTCAATAGTCATTTGCCAAAAATCGATATGATCGATTGCAAGAACAAGGCTACTAATATCCGACTGAAGCGTTAAAAATCGTGGGGATAAAGAATCATGTTCAATAGCCGTTATGGCTTCTTCTATTTTCTTTACACAGAACATCACAGAACATGGGAAATGCGCATCTTGGACTAAATACCGAATGATCGTTAGTAAATTGGTCTGGCGATGCTTCCGCATGAAAGATTCTCTTGCTGCGGAAAGATCCAATAAAAAGGTACCATCATCCTCTAACAGTGACGTACCTGTTCGCTTCTGTTGTTCTACGATTATCACGATCATCCGAATGGTTTTTTCTGCTCGTTCAAGCCATTTGCCGACCTGCATAAAATAGAAGGGAAGATCGCGATCCATCGAGCCCTCAATTAACCCTGTCTCCATCCATAAAGTCTTTCGTACATCCTGTAAAAAATCTTGAAGGGCAATGAGTGGAATCGGTCGTTCTCTTTTTAGTATGGACTGTTGCTTTGTTAAATAAAAGGAATTTTGAATTTCCCAAAGTTCCGTTGGCATACTATCACGTGTAACTCGTGCATTTTCCCGAATAGCACGCAATGTGGCATGAAGGGCATTACCATTTTTCTCAGAAAACAGAAGATAATCAATCAAAGGGTTAACACGAATCGTTGTGTAATTTGCTAAATACTCCTCCTTAGAGGCACAAATATTTAAAACAGCCTCCCAATGATCAATATAATCATGTTCTTGCCCAGATTGCTCCAACATATTCAACAGCTGTACCTGTAATATATGTGCATTTGTTTGTGTACGTTCACTATAACGTGCCATCCAGTACAACGCGTCGGCTACTCGACTTAGCATGCTGCAATTCCTCCTTTAAAATCCACGTATCCTTTGCACCGCCCCCTTGAGAGGAATTCACCACAAGAGACCCTTCTTGTAGTGCCACTCTGGATAAACCACCAGGCAACACATAGCAATCCTCACCCTTCATGACATAGACACGTAAATCAACATGGCAAGGATAAAATCGCCCATTCTGGAAGGCAGGTGCTCTGGACAATTTAATCGTTGGTTGTGCAATGTATTGATAGGGCTGTTCAACAATTTTTTGCTTAAATAAAGCAATCTCTTCCTTACTCGCATGTGGACCAATTAACATGTCATAGCCACCAGAGGCTCCTACGTTTTTAATAACGAGCTCGTGTATATGCTCTAGCACCCATTCACGCTGACTGTCATCTCCTAGATGATAGGTTTTCACATTCGGTAGAATAGGTTCTTCCTGTAAATAATAGCGAATCATCTCAGGCACATAGGCATACATTGCTTTATCATCTGCCACTCCATTTCCAACGGCATTCAAGATGGATACATGGCCTGCTTGATAAGCAGCCATCAAATGTGGAACACCTAATAAAGAATCCTCACGAAAGACAGTAGGATCTAGAAAGTCATCATCAATCCGCCGATAAATAATATCGATTTGCTGTAGGCCATAAATGGTTTTCATATAGACCTTCAAATCCTGTACAACTAAATCACGGCCCTCGACGAGCTGGATGTTTAAATGCTGGGCTAAAAAAACATGATCGTAATACGCAGAATTGTACATGCCTGCTGTCAGAAGTACAGCTTTAGGCTCTCTTTCTGCTTGCATGGAAGGTGGACGATGAGCAAGAAGTGCTTTTTTCATATAAGCCATTTGTTTATCAAGAGGTCGAATCGTATGCTTGGAGAAAAATTCAGGGTATACTTCCTTCATCACATCCCGATTTTCAAAGACATAGGAAATGCCGGAAGGGTTGCGTAAATTATCTTCGAGTACATGATAATCACCTTTTTCATCCCGAATTAAATCAATCCCTGCTAAAAATATATGATTCGCAATTGGTACTTGAAGTCCTCTCATGGTTGGTTTGAAATAAGGATTATTTTCAACAAGCTGCCTCGGAATAAGACCGTCCTGAAAGATCTTTTGCTGTCCATAAACATCCTGTAAAAATTTGTTGAGTGCCTCCACGCGCTGCTTGACACCTGCTTCAATCATGGCCCATTTGGTTTGAGGAATAATAATTGGGACACAATCAAAAGGCATGGTACGTTCTGTTCCATCTTGTGCACCATATACCGTAAAAGTAATCCCTTGTCTGAGAAAGCTCGCCTGCGCTTGTCGGTATTTTTCTTCAAGTTGCTCCCGCGAAAAAAAGGTTAGCTTATGATGAAAAGATCGATAATGAGGCTTTGGCTTATTGCCATCAAACATTTCATCGAAAAACAGACTAGAATCATATAAATTCATCATATGGAACGCCTCCGAATTCAAGTAGTAGTGAAAACATGTTACACTGTGAATAAATACATAAAAGGAGCTAACAACCATGACCATCATTAATTTAATGCAAGCATATGAATTAGATAAACTATCCAAATTAAATTTATCAGACGAGGAAATTTTACGAGCTTTGCGTTCGGGGGATGTATCAGCTTGGCAAGAACAAGTGCCAAACTATGAATTTAGCGAGACAATGGCTCTATATCAGGAAGGGGAACGACAGTTCTTAAATGCATACCATGGCCATTATCGAATCAAGTATGTAACATTACCAGGCATCCAACGTTTATTGCAGCTACGCTTTCAATTAGAAGAAGGGAAGGATTACCAACTATTAGAAACAGGTATCCAGCATTTAACGTGTGATGAGGAAACAGTCACAAGACTTCAGCAAATGTTATCGACAAACTGGTCACTAACAAAACAAGAGGATGGGAATTATTCAGTTTTTGTAAAATAATTCCATGCGTGTTGTGAGACGAATCGACATGGACAGTTACCCATCTATTGTTTTTTCGAAGCGTCTCACACAGCAAATAAAGTCTACTAGATTTTAATATTCATTTACCGAGAACTTTATGCCTAAAATCCTATAACTGTCACAAAATAGTTGTAACAAAAATCCTCTTTTTAAAAAGGGGTTTTTTTATTACCTTCGAACAGAACATTTGTTCTAACGTGCGAAAAAGGGCATTTTTTTCAATAAAGTTCCCAAATTTATATTTGGGAACGTTTTTTCATGGTAAAATAGAGCAAATAGAGGTGATGAGCATGCAAAAAACAAAACAACCAAAATTCATGAAGGATTTTCTTGTCTATTTAACAACCATCAAAGGAAAGTCTCAGCGCACAAGAAAAGAATATGAATATGACCTGACCTTATTTTTCCGCTTCCACAAAGCTGTCCAGGAGGATTTGGATATAGAGAATTTATCCGCCATTGATATTGGCACTATTACAATAGAAGAAATACGCGAAATGACATTAGAGGATCTTTATTTATTCATGGAATATTGCGAAGTACAGCGAGGCAATTCAGCTGCTGCACGAGCACGAAAAGTGGCCACATTAAAATCCTTTTTTAAATACTTAAAAGGCAAACGTCGACTTATCGAGGAAAATCCTGCAGATGAATTAGAGACACCAAAGATAGGCAGAAAACGACCCATTTATATGAACCTACAAGAAGCTACACAATTTATAGATGGGATTAAAAGCAATCAGGCATCCCCGAGAAATTATTGCATGATGATGTTTTTCTTAAATTTAGGAATACGTGTCACCGAGCTATGTCAGCTTAATAAGACATCCATTCAAGGACGTTATTTAACGGTAATTGGGAAGGGCAACAAAGAGCGCACCGTCTATTTAAATGATAGCTGTATGCAGGCACTTGCTGACTATGAAAACAGTGGGAAGACACCCTATAAAGGCGAAGGCGAGGAGCCCCTATTTGTGTCTCAGAAGGGAACACGCTTTACACGTCAAACCGTTGCCAAAATCGTTAAACGCATTAATCAGCAGTCAGGTCTTCAAAAAGAACGACTTACACCACACAAGCTACGCCATACATCCGCAACGATGATGTATAAAGCAGGGGCAGATATCCGTAGTTTGCAGCACATTTTAGGGCATTCTAGCGTCGCAACCACGCAAATTTATACACATATTGAAGATGAGCAGCTACAGCATGTTTTAGAGAATAATCCATTTAATATTGTTCGTGAAAGATGATTTTCCCCTCTCCATATCGAATATATAGTAGAAGACCTAATGAAAGGGGAGCCAAGGATGTCAAACGTCAAAGAACATCTCGATACCACAAGAACACAATTGCTTCAGGAAATTCACTTATTGGACGATACAACCTTTAATAAGAAACCAGATGCACAAAGCTGGAGTGTGGCACAAATCTGTCATCATCTCGTATTAGTAGAGGAAGCAACAAAGAAAGCCATTACATGGGGATTAAAGGCAGAGGAACAGTCAACACCCGCTCGAAAAAATGTTCAGCTCATCTTAGATCGAACAAGAAAGTTCCAAGCACCGCCTATTGTAGAGCCAGCAGAAGAGCCTTTCACTGTTCAAGCGATGCTGGATTTACTAGCTACAACAAGAAAGAACCTCCTCGCCTTTTTGCAAACAATCGAGGAACCTGAAGCATTAACTAAGCGCGCTGTGAAGCACCCAGCCTTAGGAGAATTACCACTCGACCAATGGATTGAAATGGTCTATATGCACGAGCAGCGTCATATCAAGCAATTACAAGAAATCGTTAGAGAATAACATATATGAAAGGAATTTGGCACAGGAGACGAGCTAAATTCCTTTTATTGTTATTCAATTTTTCTGTTATAATCTCTTGACGTGCTACATAATCTGTTATATATTAAATAAAAATAATAACAACTGTTATAAAACAGATTTAGTTAGAGGAGGAAATTTAAATGTCAAAGTATCGTGATGGTTATGAATTTTATTGTGAAATGTGTGAGCGCTATGGATTGGAGCCAATTTCTTTCCGTTACTATGTATTACAATTATCACAGCAACAACTTTCGGCTTACAATATGCAAGCAAAACAATTAGGAATTTAAAAGGAGTGATTATGACGGAAGCCGCCGTGAATATTTTATGAAAAGCCCAGCCATACTAAATAAAATGGTCTGGGCTTTCGTGATTTCAGCAAGAAATTTCAGATAATTCATTGACAAGTACAGTAGTCTGTTATATATTTTTAAACAAATAATATTTCTGTTATATAACAAAAAATCAGACGTAAAATAGGGAATGTGAAAGGAAGTTATGAGGATGACAGATTATCGAGAAGGTTATGAATTTTATCGTCAAGTATGTGAGGAGCATGGGCTAGAGCCTATTAATTTTCACTATTACATTTCAAGTTTATCCCAAGAGCAATTAGATGCCTACAACATGCAGGCGAAATCAATAGGGGGTTCAATAGAATATGAGGTCTCTTAACATATAAAATGCCTTACTTCCTATGTGGGACAGTAAGGCATTTTACTTTAACAAAAATTTTACAAGACACTCAAACATATTATATAAAACTTTTATATTTTGTATTAAAAAGATAAATAGCCTAAATAAACTATTTAATATAGTTCAAAAGTATTGAATAACAATATATTTAGACAATTACAAGGAGGTTATATCCACTAATTTTTGTCTATTTTATTAAAAACTATCAAATGCAGCTTTGAATGTTTTTGAGATTTGGGTTGAATTAACTGCTTTTCTAAGACTATAATATAATTACATAAAAAAGGGCGATATACCACAACTTTATACCTCGCTGTAAGATAAAGCAAAAGTACCAAACCCTTCATATTTTAATGAATGGAGAATGAAAATGATGAATATCACGCCTAGTAGTGTTAATCAAATGAACTACAGTCTAAAAGAATTACAAGATATCTTTTCCGCCATGAATAGTTCCATCATTGTAGCGATTACAGATCGTACCGGAAAAATTACTTTTGTTAATGATCATTTTTGTAAAATTTCGAAGTATACGCGTGAAGAATTAGTTGGTCAAGATCACCGTTTACTAAATTCAGGCTTTCATCCCAAATCTTTCTTTAGAGAGATGTGGAAAACAATCGGTAATGGCGATATGTGGAATGGCGAGGTGTGCAATCGTGCAAAGGATGGCAGTTTATATTGGGTGAAAACAACGATTTTTCCGTTCCTAGATGAACGAGGAAAGCCTTATCAATATATTGCCATTCGCGTAGATATTACAGCGCAAAAGGACATTAAAAAAATTACTCATATTGCCTATCACGATGAACTAACAGGGCTACCAAATCGTCGCAAATTAGAACAGCGTTTAGAAAATGAATTTCATCAATCTCGACGTACAGGAGAGAAGTTTGCGTTATTTTTCATTGATGTGAATCGTTTCAAACACATTAACGACGGACTTGGTCATATTATTGGCGATATGTTTTTAGTGGAAATGTCCAATCGTCTGCGCAATATTGATCATACTTCGAATTCTTTTTATCGCCACAATAGCGATGAATTTGTCATGATTCTAAATGATGTCAATCGCATTGAGGAAATGGCTAAGGAAATTATTGGCGTCTTCAATGAAAGCTTTATTGTCGACACCTATGAATTTTATGCGAGTATTAGTATCGGCATCAGTGTATTCCCAGATCATGCAAACTCTGTGGAAGAATTATTGAAAAATGCGGATATTGCCATGTATGCAGCAAAATCTACACGAGGTAATCAATATCGCCTCTATCGCGATAATATGGACGAGGCTAACGATAAATGGCTTTTACTGGAAACGAAATTGCATCAAGCATTAAAGCAAGATCGTCTAGAATTACATTATCAGCCTAAGATTGACTTAAAAACGGATTCTGTTATTGGTATGGAGGCATTGCTACGCTGGTATGATCCTGAATTAGGTCATATTCCGCCAGATCGTTTTATTCCATTTGCAGAGGATTGTGGACTGATTAATGATATTGGTGTATGGGTTTTACGTAAAGCCTGTGCTCAAGCTCGTCAGTGGAATGAATCACATGATTTATCATTGCGGGTAGCTGTAAATATTTCACCAATTCATATTAGTACAGGTGGCTTTGTAGATATGGTGCGTAGTGTCATTGCAGAAACAGGCATTGACCCTAATTTATTAGAAATTGAAATTACCGAGATGAGTATGCTTGATTATACGGAAGATTTAATTGATACCATCAAGCAATTACGAGAACTAGGTATAACTATTTCATTAGATGATTTCGGGACAGGCTATTCATCGTTAAATTACTTAAAAAAATTCCCGGTGGATGTGCTTAAAATTGATCGTGCCTTTGTCCGTGATATCGTACCTGAGAAGTCTGGAATCGCTATGATTTCAGCCATGATTTCTTTAGCACATGCCTTAAACCTACAAGTAGTAGCTGAGGGTGTAGAGGAGGAAGCTGAATTAAATGTTCTGCGTGAGCATGGATGTGAGTATGTGCAGGGCTATTATTTCAGTAAGCCTTTATCTGTAGGAGATTTTACGAATCTTATTGTTAATACTAAATCCAGTTATTAATTGCTATTCCTGAATGATTTTGCTAAAGTGGGATAAAGTAAAACTGTTAACATGATAAACCATTTGATGATGTGGCCAAGTAAGTAAGAATTGTGAAACAGAAAATATAGCACCTGCTGAGAGCTATATCACCGCTTCTTGACTGAACACCTACCACGGAGATGTTATGCAAACATAACCGAGTCGTTTTCGTTATCAAACGTGAGAGGGCTTTATATTCTACGTAAAGCTAAATCAAGGTGGTACCACGTCATTCCAGCACAAAGACGTCCTTATTCAGAGGACAGCTTTGTGCTTTTTTTCTTGCTTCAGCTAAATCTTCATTCAGGTTGAACAAGTATTCATTTAACAAAATAGGAGGAGAACACATGTCAAAACAACTAGAAGATTTTTCGAAATGGTATATCGAGACCATCCAAAAAGCCGATTTAATGGATTATACACCTGTTCGAGGCTGTATCGCCTTTAAGCCAGACGGCTATGAAATTTGGGAGCATATTCAGGAGGAAATGGATCGTCGCTTTAAAGAGACAGGACATCGTAATGCCTATTTCCCAATGCTTATTCCTGAATCCTTCTTTCAAAAGGAAAAGGATCATATCGAAGGGTTCTCACCTGAGCTTCCTTGGGTAACCGAGGCAGCAGGAGAACAATTAGAAGAACGGCTAGCCCTTCGTCCAACATCTGAGACGATGATTGGTCATCTTTACTCTAATTGGATTAAAAGCTACCGTGACCTACCAGTGCTGATCAACCAATGGGCAAATGTCTTCCGTTGGGAAAAGAAAACACTGCCTTTTATTCGTACCTCAGAATTTTTATGGCAAGAAGGGCATACAGCGCACGTGGACGAAGCAGATGCTCGGCAGGAAACAATGCAAATGCTAGACATTTATAAAGAAGTCGTAGAACAGGTGCTAGCAATTCCTGTCTATGACGGACAAAAAACCCCTTCTGAGCGTTTCGCGGGGGCTGTCGATACGTACTCTATTGAGGCAATGATGAAAAACGGCAAGGCTGTGCAAGCAGGAACATCCCATTATTTAGGAACAAAATTTGCTGAAGCCTTTAATATCAAGTATTTAAATAAAGCGAACCAGCACGAATACGTACACACAACATCTTGGGGTACTTCCACACGTTTAATTGGTTCGGTTATTATGGTGCATGGTGATGAGCAGGGACTTGTTTTACCTCCACGCATCGCACCAACGCAAGTCGTTTTAATTCCAGTAGGGCCATGGAAAAAGAACCCTCAAATCATGGAGCATTTAGATGAGATTTTTGCAGCCTTAAAAGCGAAGGGTATTCGTGTACGTCTGGATGATTCAGACCAATCGCCAGGCTATAAGTTCAATGAATGGGAGCTAAAAGGCGTGCCTGTTCGTGTTGAATTAGGGCCACGTGACCTAGAAAACAAGCAAGCTTTACTGAAAGCGCGTGATGAAGAAGAAAAACAAACTGTTGATTTAGCTACAATCATCACAGCTATTGAAGAAGAATTAACAACCATGCAAACGCGCTTATTAGAAAAAGCTCGTCAATTCCGTGAAGCAAATGCTCACACAACAATTGACACACTTCCACAATTACAGCAGCACATTGACACAGCAAAAGACAATGGCACTATCCCAGGCTGGGTACTTGCTGGATGGTGTGGCGAGGATGCATGTGAGGAAAAAGTAAAGGAAGAAACGAAATACACATCTCGCAATATTCCATTCAATCCACCAACAACGAAAACCACATGTATTGGCTGTGGAAACGAAGCAAAACATACAGTTTGGTTTGCGCAAGCTTATTAATTAACAAAGCATGAACAGAACGCCCGAACAATTATGAGGCACACTAGGTTGTTTTATAATTTAGTTCGGGCTTTTCATGTTAAGATGGTGAACAATAACTCCCTGTGCTTTCTTAATGAGTCGTAAATCTAAATTTAACTCTCTGCTTTGACCATCTAACGCTTATAGTTACCTATTTACCTGTTCTGCTAAAAAGAAAGCTCTTTATACAAAAGATTTCATCTCCATTTGGATAGTTAAAATTCTCGCTCCTTGTTTCTCCATGGCTCCTCCAGATAACCTAAAAATAGGCATTGATTCAACGAGCTGTCTTAATCACTCATAATGGTGTTTCCACCTTAGCATCTATCGCCAAGTTCTCATCATGATTGTGATAAAATGAAGGGACGTTTGCTTCTGAAAAATCCTAAAGAAATGGGGATATGAATGACAGTATTACAAGAAGTATTTGATAACTACCTTAATATCAAATTTAACCGGGGATTACCAGCTGTTCAAATGAAGGACTTCGAATATGTTTTATTAGAAGATACTAGCGCAGAGCTCTTTTTTATTGATCACGAACAGGGGACATTTTTGGAATGGGCAGAGGCATTTCAACCACAAAATCCGCATTATGTTCAAAAGCCAGACTGGCAGCCTATGCTTACATCTTGTTTCAAGCAGCTAGATGTTTATGATGAGCAAGTTTGCTATTATTTGCTCTACACAATAAATGCAACGACTAGAATAATTCCACGGAACCCGTATAACAAGATGAATGATTTTATGAAAAACTATTGCTTCTTTCAGCTTGCTCAATTAGAGCATGTTACGATACTCAGCAAAGAGCAGAAACAACAGTTAAAGGACTTTTTATTCTTTTTCTATCTGTATAGCCATCCAGTGAACGAAGAAACGCTTTATGCTTTTTCGTTCAAAGAAGGAACTTTAATTCATGCTAAAACGAATATCAATATGGAGCAATATTTTTCTCAATATCATGCTTATATTTGTAAGCATAAGCATGACAGAACATTATTAACACCCCATGAGATAAATGCTTGCAAGAAGCTGACAATCGAACTATTGAGAAGCATCGAAGGAAAATCAAAAAGACTCGTTATGCCTTTTGAAGATGGCATAGAGTACCTACATCTAATTAACAATGTAGATGTTTTTTTACATATGTTTAATCAAAATAATAAGGCATTCTATCAATTGCTTCATAGCTTTCTATTCGATCATCAATCGAATCCTTATCGTGAGCATTGCTTTAGTATGCTATTACAGAATTATGTCACTTATATTTTGACTTTTCACTTTGATGACCTTATTCAGTTAATAGCGTATTTCCGTGACTTACCATCAATAGGTAGGATGATTATCAATAAAATTTTTGTCGATACCATCTTTATGCAAAAGATTTTGAAAGAGGCCAATATTAACATTAATAATTATCCATCGATTATAGAGTTTTTTGACGAGGATGCTAGAAGCATATATCTTGATGAACAGTAAAAGGAGACAAGGATATGACCAACACAACAGGCTGGAAACAGAATGCACAAAATCGCACATTTATTGCTTCATTTAGTGGTGGCAAGGATAGTGTTTTAGCTTTATATAAAGCATCACAGGTGGGCCAAGCAATGGGGCTCATAGTGATGCTGGAGGAAGAAGGGAAACGTTCAAGGTCCCACGGGATGCCACCTGCGCTTATCCAGGCACAAGCTGACTCTATTGGGCTGCCAGTCTATACTGCTGCAGCAAGCTGGGCAGATTATGAAGAAGTATTTGTAGGTTTATTAGTAAATGCAAAGCAGCAGGGAGCTGAAGTATTAGTAACAGGAGATTTAGATATGCCTGCACATGGCTGCTGGCACGATAAAGTCACTAAAAAGGTAGGTTTAAAGCTAGGCATGCCATTGTGGGAGATGAACCATCGTGAGGCTGTCGATGAATTTATTCACTTAGGCTTTATTACAATGATTGTCACGGTCAACCTATCCTTGGGCATGACGGAGGACGATTTAGGGCGTGTGCTTACCCCTGAATATGTAAAGGAGCTTGAAGCCCGTAGCATTGACCCATGCGGAGAAGGCGGCGAATTCCATACGACCGTCATTGATGGCCCTCTTTTCCAGCAGCCAATTGCGGTGCGCAAAGGTTCCGTTATAAGAGATGGAGACTACGCCTTTTTACCCTTAGAGCTAGCATAAATTCACATCAGAAAACCTTTATTGGGATGCGCAATTCATGACAATAAGGGTTTTTCTTTTGAGGCGTATTGTTATTCTGTTACATGTCTCCATAACAAATGAAGATACCAAATGAATAATTACCTGAAAGTACATAGGCTCCTCCTCTGTACTTTTTTTGTATTTCAGCTAGTTTTTCCTTGTAGGTATAGAACTCCTATCACTTTGACCAAAATAATATTTGACTGGACACTAATTGGTGTCATATAATTAAGACACC
Source organism: Lysinibacillus sp. AR18-8 (assembly GCF_001705465.1). Taxonomy (NCBI): domain Bacteria; kingdom Bacillati; phylum Bacillota; class Bacilli; order Caryophanales; family Bacillaceae; genus Lysinibacillus; species Lysinibacillus sp. AR18-8. The sequence goes on along the minus strand of NZ_MDGU01000006.1, from coordinate 166,273 downwards.
AATTAGTGTCCTATTAGAAAGGGTGGTGGTTTTGAATAACAATCATCAAGAGCGTGACGTTTATGTAGCCATTGCTGACCCTACAAGACGAAAGTTGATCCGTTTATTGGCAGAGGTAGATGAGTTACCGCTTCACGAATTAACCGCTCAATTTGATATGGGGCGTACTGCTGTCTCGAAACATTTAGCCATTCTGAAAGATGCTGGCCTCGTTCTTGCACGCAAGGAAGGTAGAGAGACGAGATATCGATTGAATGCAGCTCCATTGAAAGAAATACAAGATTGGGTATCGTTTTATGAAGGTTTTTGGAAAGAAAGAATTGCGAAATTACATCTATTATTGGAGGAAAAAAAATGAAACCAGATGTATCATTAGATTTTAAATTTACAAGCTCCATCAAACAAGTATGGCATGCTTTAACTGACTCAGATACGCTAGCAAAATGGATCTGGAGCAATGACTTCCAACCAATTGTAGGGCATAAATTCCAATTCCGTGCTGAACCAAATGAATGGTGGGACGGTATTGTAGACTGTGAGGTACTGGAAGTGGAAGAGCCTCACAAATTATCTTACACTTGGACAAGTGCTGGCGAAACAACAACAGTTACGTGGACATTAACAAAGGAAGCAGATGGCTCGACTCAGCTTCATCTTGATCAAGGTGGCTTCAGCGAAGAAACGAAAGCGCGTCAAGGTGCAATCGAGGGAGCAAAATATGCTTGGACAAATATGAGTGCACAGCTTGAAAAAGTATTAGCGTAGTGTAAATTAAATGACAGCAAGGAGAGCGCAATTCCGTAGCAAGAATTGTGTTCTTTCATGTTTAGTCCCATCTTTTAATTTTCTTAAATGGAAGGATAACTAAATGAAAATTAATGAACTAATTGCCAATAATATTAACCGTCTAGATGTCGTTTTATCCGACGATCAATCTTTAGCAATAGCAGGTTTGTCTGGCTCAGGGAAAACGACATTTTGTCAAACGATTGGAGAAGAATCCAAAAAACGTCTTGTTTCTTTATTGCCAAAGGCTGAATATCAATATTTGTTTCCAAACATTATGGAAACGAACTTCAGTGCCATTAAAATGGAGGACATGCCCCTTGTACTTTTTCTAGGAAAATCCTCAATCTCTAGCAATCCACGTTCCACAATTGGTACACATACAGGTGTTTTTAAAGAAATTCGTAATCGACTGGCAGATGAGTTTCAGCTATCTCCAGAGATGTTTTCCTTTAACAATGCGTTAGGCTGGTGTCCTGCATGTAAGGGACGAGGCACGACAAAAAATGTAGAATGTAAAAAATGTTTGGGTAAGCGCTATTGTCCAGAAGTAGAGCAGCATAAAATCACTTTATGGAATGAACCCTATAGTATTTCTGATATTCATCATTTAAGTATAGAGGCCATCTATTCCTTATCAAAAGAATTAAATATCAGTGAAGAAAAACAGCATATTCTGCATAATATTATGCAAATGAATATTGGCTACTTAACCTTAAATCGTATTATGGGGACTTTATCAGGTGGAGAATTAACAAGGCTGTACTTAGCAGAATTCATGGCAACAAGCGAGAACACCGTGATTATTGTTGATGAAATTTCTGTAGGTCTTGACCATAACACCTTACTAAAAATTTTAGAGCAAATTCAACAACTGGGCGTTAAAAACCAAATTTGGTTGATTGATCATTCTGATACGGTGTTAGACAAGGCAGACGAGCATCTATTCTTTGGACCAGGTAGTGGAAAATACGGAGGAAAAATCGTTGAAGAATCTCCACGACCGAAGCCTATCTATTGGGGACGAAATCCAGCAGCACCAACATCCTATTATCAATTCCGAGATTTATATTGCCGTAATATCCAAATGGATGCAATAGACATTCCACAAAATCGACTTGTTACTTTTACAGGAGAGTCTGGTTGTGGGAAATCAACGCTTGTTAATGGGTGTATTGCTAAAGATTTTATCAAACGCTATCCAAAGGACAAACTCGTGATGGTTGGGCAAGATCGTAACCAATCCATTACGAGTCGTTCCACTGTCGCGACATTCCTCGATATTAAAAAGAAACTAACAAAATATAGTGAGGACATTGATGATATTTTCCAGCGCTCGATTGAAGATATAATCAACGAACTACCTAATGAGGATATCGCACATAAACGCTTAAGCTTATTGATTAAGCTTGGACTAGGCTACTTAACGCTTGAGAGAAAAACGCAATCTCTATCGACAGGTGAATTCCAATGTGTGCATCTAGTCTCAGAGTTATTTGCCAACTCTCGTAATCCCCATACATTATTTATTTTTGATGAGCCTTCTAAAGGGCTATCTCAGAACATTTTAAACCAATTCATCGATAGTGTAAGGGACATCCTAGAGGATGAATCTATCTCCATCATCATGATTGAGCATAATGCCTATATGCTGGAAAGCTCTGATTTTGTTGTTGACTTCGATAAAAGACAGCAGGAGCCTGTAACACATCTAAATGTTGTTAGCCATGAAGATTATTTTAATCAGGATAATCATTCAAGGGTTTCAGCTCCATTACAAATCACATCGACGCTCGCATTAAGGAATGGCATTCAATACTTAGAAGACAACCATATTAGCTATTTCAAAAATGCGGAAAATATATATAAGGGTGGTATCTTAAAAAGCTTATCTTCCATGGCTCGTCTGATTTACGGTGAATTTGAATCGAACAAAATTGCCCCAGTTGTTGCCATTGATTTAGAAAGACATTTATATAGCCAATATAGCTTCCTGTATGAAATAGGTGGTCTAATCAATCATATTGTGGCTGCTCATCCAACAAATAAGGATACGAGAAGCTTTGATTTTTATAGCCAAGAAAATCATTGTCCTAGCTGCTCTGGTCGATTGGAAATTGAAAAATTCGATTTTGATCTTGTGGTACAAGACAAAAACGTGCCATTTTGGGACGGCCTACTACATCCCGATATAATGGAGGTTTTAAAATACTATCAACATTCTAAATTAGAATTTCTCTTTGAGCAGATTAAAATTGAGCTGGGTCAGGACATTAGTAAAAGCTATCATGATATGACTGAGGAAGAAAAGCATACATTTTTATATGGTTATTGGGATAAGTCCTTTTATGATAAGGCAACGAAATCCTCGAAAAAGTGGGAGGGCTTTAATTTTATCATTGGTCGTTATATCGTGATTTCAAAATCCATTATTAAAGAGCAAATGAAGGAAACAAGAGAAATGGTACCATGCCCAATTTGTCATGGGACTGTGCTCAACCACCAAAAGAAATTACGATTTGGGGACACAGATATTCGTGACTTAATTCGCCAACCGCTTGATGAAGTCATCAACATTGTAGGCAACTTGCCACAACTAGAAAAAATCAAAGCCATCGTGGGCGGAGACATGTCACTGCTACAGGATGTTTCCTTATTGCCAAGGGAAACACAGGTATCCCTAAAAATGCTGGAATTAGAGCTAGCAAGCTTTGTCGGCTATGAAATCGTACTACAAAACGCTTTTCCTTTTTGGGCCAAAATCAAAGATAATCTAGAGCGCATCAGCCATAAAAATCAAGTGACCATCTGTGATTTTGCCAATATACAGGAGACAAGAGAAACCATCATCGATCAATATTTTACGAATGGTAAATATAAAAAACTAACATATGTATATGAAGCATTTGGCTACAAGAAAATCGTAACCCAAATCAATAAAGTCAAAGCCAGTCATTCCTGTCCATTCTGTAAAGGGAAAAAGGTGCTCTCTGAAGATGGACTGCATGATGGAGTCCATAAATTAACCGTGCCCTGTGTAAGCTGTGGCGCAAGTGGCATTAATGAGGAGGGACGCAAGCAAATCGTTGATGGCATTGATGTAGAAACATGGCTAACTGGTACTGTAAGCGATGTTGTTACAGAGGGCTCCCATCTTGAGGCCGTTGCCAATATTCCTATTTTTAATCGTATACGCGAATTGAATAAACAGGAAATGATGGCAGTCTATCAGTTCCTACAATCAAATAACTAATTCATCAAACTCATGTGCTTCGGCATATGGGTTTCTTTCGTTGGACTAGAATTACTCACTAATTTTTCCACAAAAATTCATAATTCGTGTCATCTTTGATTACTATAAAGATAACAGTAATGGTAGTAAAAGGGAGGACATGGTTTGGTAAAAAAAGTGCTGTTATTCGGGGATATTGGCATTGATGATACGGTGGCATTGATCTATGCAAGGCTTAATCAAGAAATAGAAATTGTGGGACTCGTTGCAGATTACGGCAATGTATCGCGAGAGGATGCTGTGTCCAATATTTATTATGTCATGAAATTGTTCGACTTCCCTCAAGGAATTCCTGTGATTTTAGGAGCAGAAGTACCCTTAACAGGAGAGCAGCCGACCTATTACCCAGAAATTCATGGTGAACGAGGACTTGGACCCATCATACCAAATGATGATCACGAATTAAAAATTGAGAACTTTTTTGAAATCGTCAACATTATTGAAAGGTATAAGCATGATGAGCTAATTATTGTCAATATTGGACGATTAACCTCACTAGCCACGATGCTTATCCTTTATAAAGAGCTTATGAAAAATATCAAGGAATTTTATATTATGGGTGGAGCATTTTGGGTGCCAGGTAATGTAACGACAGTGGCTGAAGCGAATTTCCATGGTGATCCCTTTGCCGTTAATATTGTGCTTACCTATGCAACAAATGTGACCATCATCCCTTTAAATGCGACACAAAAGGCCATTGTCACACCTGGGATGGTGGACTATATTGACTCCTTTGGCAAAACCAAAATTCTAAAGCCCTTAATGGAATACTATACACGTTTTTATAAAGAACGGGACCCCTCACTTCTAGGCAGTCCCGTGCATGATGCGTTAACACTAATGGCGGTCATTTATCCTGACATGTTTATTTATGAGTCCTATCCTGTAACCGTTGTCGACAAATTAGAAGGACCTGCAAGGGGACAAAGTATTGCCGAGACAAGACCTTATGAGAGTAAAAATGGCATAAAAAAGCACCGAATTGCCTTTGATATTCATTATGAACATTTTTTCCAAAACTTTTTATCAGTTATGACAGGGCAACCATTTCACTAGTTATTCAAAAACACCATCCCTTAAAATTGTAAAATCAACATGGACATTTACCTTCATGTCTTTATATATTTTTTGCCATTTATCCTTTGTTAGCTTAGAATGTCTTACTTCGCTTCGATATTTTTCACCAAAGCCAAAAATATCAGACTCAACTTCCTGACTATGAGCAATCACTCTACGTATTTCTTTTGACAATTTTTTCTCGATTGCTTTTTCCAGTGCCGCCACACTTTTTGGGTCCCCTTGATTGATATCAGGGTACACCTCTAATACTCTTGATTTGATTTTGATGTTCAGGTCAAATGTTGGTGTATCCGCATCAACTAACTTCATTTCTCGATTGGAATGGATTGCATCAAAGGCTACCGTTATTTTATTGGCAGGCTTTTGAAGAATCTCGGAAGGTACATCTTCATTTTCAAGAATGGTTTCATATAAGCCTACTTTAAAGGTATCTCTAACAATCTTTACGTAAAAGCTATCTTTAGCTGGAAGGGTACTGACCATTTTGCTGCCTTTAAAAAGAGCTATCCCACTTAATTCCACCAGCTCGTCATCTCTTTTAATAATAGGCATGGCAAATTCTTTTCCAGATGAATAATAATCATGGGCAATTTGATGAAGTGTAGAGGAAATCATATATTCCTGCTTGACATTTTGTTCAATTAACCTAAAAATATGCTGCCCAATATCCTCAATATTTTGATATTCGTATTTCAGTAATGTTTCTGTTTCACCTTCCACAATAGCCATAAAGATTCCATTGCTGACACTTGCATTTTCTAGGTTTGTATCAATATAATAGCGAAGGTCTTTTTTTGCCAGTTCCTCTCCAAATAGGATGACTCTCATTTGACCAACCATGATTTTTTTCGAAAGCTTACGATTGGCTTCCATCCGATTTCCTTTACTTGTATCGTTTTCTGTAGACAGAACTTCCACATTGCTTTGAAATTCGGGATTTACTTCACGAATAACAGCTGTTGTCTTTATTTTATCCTCTGTTCCTACATCATAGCCGACTAAAGTAGTTAATCCAACTTTATCCAAAATATTGGTTTGTGCACATCCATATAAAAAAACAAAGGATAGAAGAATCATCCATCTTCCTCTAAGTTTGTTCATTCTTTTTCACCTTCTTTGATGTGAAGTTCTTCTTTAGTCGTGCTATTGGCCAAAGTAAAATAGGGTAGACAAAGATTACGTAAAAAGCAATCTGTCCAAACACCGTGTTAATTGTATTAATCTGTGTCCGTGTTTGAACCAATAATGTTCCAATTAAAACGATGAATGAAAATAGCCAAACAAATGTCTTTTCACTTATCGGGAATAAACGAATTGCTCCGCGGTACGCAGCCCATAAGTATAGACATAGATTCGGTAAAATGATTAGCATCCAAAAACAAACCGCCACAAATTCAAAGCGTTCCATAAAGGGGAAGCTGATAAAACTAAATAATGTCAAGGTTGCCCATATCGTTTTCAATAGCTTGCCCTCACTATAATAAGCAATGGACACCAGCATCACGGCTAAATAAATGATGGTTGTAGCTAATAGTCCTAAATGAACAGGTTTTCTGATTTTTTTCTTGTCTTTTACAAAGGGGTAAATCACGTTTAGGATTTCAAAGCCGATAATAGTAAAGGTCATTGATTGTGCCCCTTTTAAAACGGAGCGAATATCATTTTCTAAAATAGGGAGAAGACTTTCTACTGTAGCGTATTTCATCGGAAATGCTAGCATTGGGAAAATCCATAAGGAGAGAATGATACTAAAAAAAGACACGCCTACAATGACACGAAGCCCTCCCGTAAAGGCATAAATAATAATTATTAATAAAGTTGCTGACAGGAACCAGGTCTCGATGCTAGGAAAAATCCATGCTTGTATAACTTCAATATAATTTCGTAAAACAGAAAAGAACGCCACGGAGCAATAGATGACATAAATTGCATTTAAAAAATTGCCAATCCATGTGCCCAAAATATCAATTTGAATTCCGTAAAGGTCATCAGAGCCGTAAATTTCTAACGTTTTAATCATACAAAACGTAACAAGATGTGTGGCAATCCCAGCCAGTAGAACAGAAATCCATGCATCCTGTCTAGCATCCTGATAGATAATGCGTTGAAATCCCTGTATACCAACCCCAATTTGAGCACCGTGTACCACAAAAAAAAGCAAATAAGCATTAATCATATCTTTAGGGCTAAGTTGTATAGGTTTTGCCATTTATTTCACCTTCAGTTCAACTTTTATCAGGTTTCACTGGCTCTGGCACAAATTTATGTTCATCCTTTGGTCTTGTCAAAGCAGGTCTTTTTGATGTTAATGGGACAGGCATTCTAATAATACTATCCCGCATTTCCTTCAACCTCGGTGGATAGAAGGGAGACATATACGGAGCACCCAAGCTTGACTGACGTAACAAATGAATCAGAATAAAACAAAAAGCCAACATGATACCATAAAAACCCCAAAATCCTGCAAGTATAATAATAGGGAAGCGAATAAGACGAATCACATTGCCCATCATATAACTTGGCGACGTAAAAGAGGCTAGGGCACTTAACGCAATGATAATCAGCAATATATTACTGGTAATCCCTGCCTGTACAGCTGCTGTTCCAATAACGATACCACCAACGATACCGATTGTTTGTCCAATTTTAGTTGGTAATCTTGCTCCTGCTTCTCTCAGTAGTTCAATAATAAATTCCAGCAGCAAAGCCTCAAATATGGGCGGGAAAGGAACTAAAGCCCTTGATTCACTTAATGGTACGAGAAAGGCTTGTGGAATCACTTCATAATGAAAGGTAAGAGCTGCCACATAAAATGGTGTTAAATAAACAGATAAAAAGAAGGCAGCCAGTCGTAATAAACGAAGAAAAGTAGCAATTTGCCATCTTAAATTTTGATCTTCTTGACTTTGAAAAAACTCAGTAAATCCTTGAGGGGAAACGATAGCCATTGAACTACCATCTACGAGAACCCCAATTTTTCCATCTAAAATGCCATCACAAAATCTGTCAGGTCTTTCTGTCAATAGCATTTGTGGAAAGACAGATAGTGAATTATCATCAATCATTTCAGCTAATACGGCACTATCGATAAGCTCATCGATATAAAGATCTTTGATTCGTTGACGCATTGTTTGAACCATTTGATCATTGGCAATGCCTCGCATATATAAAAGAGAAACAGAGGTACTTGTCCGTGTACCAATTTTTACTTTTTCATTACAAAGATTAGGACTCACTATGTAGCGACGAATCAAGGAAATATTGGTAGATAGACTCTCATTAAATCCAACCTGTGTACCAATTACCTGCGATTCATTCTCAGGTGCTGACAATGCTCTAGACTCTCTGCTAGCGATATTGGCTAAAATAGTCTGCGGGAAGCCACCTATGTGAATCACAACATGACCATTGACCATCAATTCTACGGTTTCCCTTAGTAGACTGGATTGACTGACTTCTGCAATAGAAAGGGCCATCTCAATTGCCTCGGGTGTATCGTGAGGCTTGCTCTGTAAATTAGCAATAATATCATTATTTAAAGTCTGATCATCGATCAAATTATCGATGTAAATAAGGGTGACGTTTGGTGGAAGAGATTTAATGATTAAATCGGCTGGATGATTCGTTGCATTTTTAATGGATTGAATAAAATGATCTGTGGCATGTGCAACTCTCACAAGATTTTCTTTAGGCGCCTCTTGAACTGGTTGTTGTTGTTGTTGTTTGTTGAAAGGTAGTTTAAATTTCATAGTAAATGGTAGGCTCCCTTCATTGCTAACTTCGTTTATAGAATAGGCTTTAAAGGGGTATTCTATACTTATTTCATTTATTTTCATCATGTAGACATATCTAACAAATAACGGTAATATAATAGTAATCTTAAAAACAGAAGGGAGATTAGCCTTTTTTATGCTAAAACTAATTATCGCAAATTAAATTCCAATGAATTTAATAAAGGGGTTATTCTATAATTTTTTTAAAAATTATAGGGTCTATTTAGTAATGCCTTTTGCGATAAAAGAGAAGCATAATGATGTCTAATCCACAGTTATATTTTATATAACAAAGGACTCTATGAGCTTGTTCTCATAGGGTCTTTTTCTGTTTTTAGGAGGTGATGATTCCCACAAAAATTAGCGATTAAAACATAAAATAGGAGGGAATAGACGTGGCAAAATATGAATTAGTTAGTGATTATCGTCACAATGAAAAATTAAAGGCAAGTTTTAATGATTTAGCTATGAAAACATTTGGTTTGGACTTTCGAGGCTGGTATAACAAAGGCTATTGGAATGACCAATATATTCCTTACTCATTTGTACAAGCAGGAAAAGTAATTGCGAATGCTTCTATTTATAAGATGTCGATTCGCGTAAATGATGAGCGATTAAAGGGAATTCAGATTGGTACAGTGATGACGGATGAACATTATCGTCATCAAGGCTTGGCAAAGCAGTTGATGCTGCATCTCATGAAAGAGTACGAAGATGCCTGTGATTTCATGTATCTCTTTGCCAATGAAACAGTACTAGATTTTTATCCGAAGTTTGGCTTTACGCGAATCCATGAAAGTGAATACAGCTTAGATCTTACCACAAGACCTATTCAACCAAAGCAGACCAGCGTCCAACAGCTGACAATTGAGCAGAATCTAGCACTTCTTGAAGAGTATGCAAAAAATCGTTATATCCATTCTAGTATGATTGCTGTTGAGGAAAATGAAAGTTTATTAATGTTTTATTTTACGTTAGTTTTCCCTCATGCTATTTACTATTTAGAAGAATTTGACACAATAGTATTAATGGAGGAGGAGGAAGGGGTATTAAATATTTATGATATCATCTCTTTACAGGCAACCAATGCAGAGACTGTATTAGCAAGCATTATTAAGGATACAACAAAAAAAGTAGTATTCTATTTTACACCTGACTTTACAATCGAAGGTATGACAGCCACCATCACCACAAATGATGACGATGCCTTATTCATTCTCTCGAAAAAGCCCTTCTTACAAGGGCACTTTATGTTTCCTTTAACATCCCATTGCTAAGTTGGGTTTCAGAAGGCTGTATCAGAGCGTTGTGAATTAAAGAATGGGCGCGCTTTTGAATAAAATATGAGCGACTCCTGTCCCCTTGTCCTTTACCAAAACAGACTTTTTTAATTGACACTATAAATATTGGGCAATTCTCTATAGAATGGTATATATAAAGTAATTTTACTAGGAGGAAAAAATGTATACAGTTGGAGTCATTGGCCCTAATTCATCTGTAGAGCGCATCATTCAATTAGGCAAAGAATACGAAATGACTATGAATTTCGTAGCATTTCCCTATCATGATTTTCATGAAACCGTAAATATCGTAAAGGATAATCATCACGCTGTTGATGCATGGTTTTTTTCTGGCCAAATTTCGTATATGGTTGCGAAAAATACGTTACAATCAGGTGAAAACTTAGTTTATATTCAACATACTGAATCCGGCATTTATAAATGTCTATTGCATATGGGCTTTTATCAGGGAGAATTTTTGAACAAGGTAAGCATTGATGAAATCACGACTTCACACTTGGAGCAAGCCGTCAAACAGCTAGATTTTGCGCCTAAAGAAATCTATGTGAAAACCTTTGATGTAAATACCAGTACAAAAGAATTAATGGATTTTCATATCGACTTATGGAATCAACAAAAAACAGCAGGTGCTTTGACTTGCTTTGAAGCTGTTTATCGCGGGCTGAAAGAGGTAGGTGTCCCTGCTTATCACATTTCCACTACAGATATGGAAATCCGCCAAACATTACGAATACTGGAAGAAAAACTTAGAGCCTTCTATTTTAAGGATACACAGATCGGTGTGCAAATTATCGAAATCGAACATTTTGATAAAATCTCTGAAAAAGCGAAGAGCTCCTATCACTTACAGTATTTGGAATTAAAATTAAAGGAAACGTTATTGCGATTTTGTGAGCAACTAGATGGCTCCTTATTAGAAAAAGGAAATGGCCGCTATATCATTTTTAGTTCGAGAGGAGCCATTGAACGTAAAATCAAGGATTTACAGGATACCATCTATCAGCTATCACATGAATCCCATACAACAGTCACTGTCGGAATTGGCTATGGGGTAACCGTTCACTCTGCGGAAATCAATGCGCAGCGAGCCATCCAGCTCTCCAAGGAGAAATCGGAGCAACCAATCGTAATTGTCCAAGAAAATGGAACGATTACTGAATCGGCTGGTGAAGAAGATGAAGTGAGCTTTTCATACCGTATTAATGATGACATTTTATTAGAGAAATTAAAAAAAGCAAAAATTAGTTTAAAAAATTACAGTAAATTATACACACTTATTAAAAAAATGAATTGGCAGGAATTCACCATTAAAGATTTAGCAGCACATCTCTATTGGGATGAAAGTAATGCTAGACGCATTTTAGCCAGTTTATGTGAGGTTGATCTCGTCGAATACACAGGGAAAGACGCACAAATATCCAGAGGACGACCAAGTAAAATTTATCGTTTGAAATAACCATCTAAGTGAGATGGTTATTTTTTTTGTAAAAAAGTGTTGAAAAATTCAAACGATTAAAATAAAATCATTTTAAGGTAAACACCTTTTAATAACCTTTAATTAATGGTGCATGAAAAATGTGTGCAATGTTTCATCATCTAGAAAGGAGCACAATCTATATTAGTCACCTACACTACATTGCACTGCAGAGTAAAATATGTAAATTTTTTCTGTCAAAACGTCATTTTATTGAAGCGTCCAAATTAAAAGGGTCATACCAATATTCTCTTTTCAGAGAGGGGAACATTCATGAGTCAAGAACAATATTTGAAAAAGAAAATGGGGTTTTGGTCACTTACAACATTATCTCTAGGGGGAATAATAGGATCTAGTTGGCTCTTTGGACCATGGGTAGCTGCTAAATTAGCAGGCCCGGCAGCCATACTTTCTTGGATTATTGGTGCGTTTGTTATCACACTCATAGCGCTTGTTTATGCTGAATTAGGAAGAGTAAAACCTGAAACAGGAGGCCTAGCAAGATATCCGCTTTATTCTCACGGAAAAATGCTTGCTACCGTTACTAGTTATTCAATCTGGTTTGGCTATTGTGCTACAGCTCCCGTAGAATCATCAGGTGTTATTCAATATGCCAATCAGTTTTGGCCAGGGTTATATGATGTAGGAAAAGAACAACTGACAACATCAGGTATTCTTGCAGCGATGGTTTTAATGATATTCTTTGTTGTTTTCAATTATTTTGGGGTGAAATTATTCGCAGTCACGAACAATATCATTACAACAATTAAGTTTATAGTCCCTGTACTAACAATCATTGCATTTTTTATGACAGGCTTTCATCCAGAGAATTTTTCAAGCCAAGGATTTGCACCAAATGGCTATAGCGCTGGTTTAAGTGCCATTTTAACAACCGGAATATTTTTTGCTTATACTGGGTTTGGAAACGTCATCATGATGAGTGGGGAAGTCGTCAACCCTAGAAGAAATATTCCACTTGCCCTCATTACATCATTAGGTGTTGCGGCAGTATTATATGTGTTACTTCAAATTACATTTATCGGCGCAGTTCCAACAGAAATGTTAGCGAATGGTTGGAGTGGCATTAAATTTGATTCACCATTTGCTAATTTAGCAATGATGGCTAATATGGTTTGGCTATCTTGGATTATTACAGCTGATGCGATGGTTTCGCCAACAGGTTCAGCTCTTACTTATACAGCTGGTACGTCAAGACATGTATTTGGTATGGCGAAAAGTGGATTCCTACCATCTTATTTTGGAACAATTAATAAAAAATTCGGTGTTCCAACACGTGCACTTGCACTCAATTTCCTAGTAGGATTATTATTTTTATTCCCACTGAAAAGCTGGACAGCTATCGTTGCGATTGTAGGAGCTATCGGTATTTTTAAATATGCTTCAGCATGTGTAACGGTTATGGTTTTCCGTAGAGTAGGTCTGACAAAAAATAATGGGCTACCTGGTATGCAATTCATTGCGCCAATGGCATTCGTTTTTGCCACACTGCTTATTTATTGGACAAATTGGAGTAAGGTACAGCTAGCCATTACTGGATTAATAATAGGTATTGTTTGTTATTTAGTAATTTTCTTTATTCAAAAACACCAATCAGTTGAATTTTTTGGTGGTATCTACATTATTATTTATATTTTAATGCTTGTATTGATGTCTTTCTTAGGGAATTTCGGTGGGAAAGGTATCATTCCTGACCCTTATATGTCCGTAATTGTCGCTATATTTGGCTTAGCCTTTTACTATTTTGCTGTTTACAATGGTGTCTGGTATATGCGTAAAAGAGGAAATATTGAGGAATTACAGGAAAGCATTTCTGAAATATCATAACGTTTAATAGATTGATTGAAGGAGAATGAATGATGAAGCTTTGGGGCGGTCGCTTTAGAAAAGAAGAAAACAAATTAATGGAAGATTTCAATAGTTCATTAAAGGTGGATCAAAGACTTTACAAAGAAGATATTAAAGGCAGTATTGCCCATGTCCATATGCTAGTACAATGCAATTTATTGACTGAGAGGGAAGGTCAAGATATTGAGAATGCACTTCTTTCCATTTTAGAGGATATTGATAATGGCACATTACAAATTGAAGGAAATTATGAAGATATTCATAGTTTCGTAGAGTCGAATTTGACTCAACGGATCGGTGACACAGGGAAAAAACTTCATACAGCGAGAAGTCGTAATGACCAAGTAGCAACAGATATTAGACTTTATGCAAAAAACAAGGCGTTTGAGGTGATTGCCTCAATTGAAGCGTTACAACAGAGCTTAGCACAAAAAGCAAAAGACAATAACGTTATGATGCCAGGATACACACATCTTCAACGTGCGCAGGTTGTAACGTTTCAACATCATTTGATGGCTTATTATCATATGTTAAACCGCGATAAAAAAAGAATTGTGAAAGCGATAGAAATTATGAACGAAAGCCCGCTTGGATGTGGAGCATTAGCAGGAACTACTCATGCGATTAACCGTGAGATGACAGCTAATGAGCTAGGCTTCTCTAAGCCTGTAGATAATTTCTTAGATGGAGTAAGTGATCGCGACTATTTATTAGAGTTAATGTCAGATTTTTCAATCATTATGATGCATTTAAGTAGATTAAGTGAAGAGCTCATTTTGTGGAGTAGTCAAGAGTTTAGATTTATTACGATTGATGATGCCTATTCTACTGGCAGCAGTATCATGCCACAGAAGAAAAACCCTGATGCCGCTGAGCTGATACGAGGCAAAACAGGACGTGTATATGGTTCACTGACTTCACTCTTAACAACAATGAAGGGCTTACCACTTGCTTACAATAAAGATATGCAAGAAGATAAGGAGCCATTTTTCGATGCATTGGACACCGTATTATCTTGTCTACAAATTATGTCAAAAATGATCGCTACGATGAAGGTGAACAGTGAAAACATGAAAAAAGCAGTCAAAGGAGGTTTTCTGAATGCAACAGAGGTCGCTGATTATTTAGTGAGCAAAGGCGTTGCGTTCAGAGATGCACACAGCATCGTGGGTTCCATCGTTATTTATTGTGAAGATCATGACAAAGCCATTGAAGATTTAACAATGGATGAATTGAAAGAATTAAGTTCGTTCATCGATGACGATATCTATGACTATATTGACTATCAAAATATTTTAAATAAGGGGATTAAAGTAGGTTTATTATGATAATGAAGCAGGGAAAACGACTTTGTTGAAATGCATGACGGGCTTCTAGGGTGGAAAAAAGGCAAGGCATTCATTGAGGATGTGCCACTTAAGCAACGGAAACGAATCGGTTATGTCCCACAAGATCATAAAAGGTAGCAGAAATTGAAGACAAACACATTGTTCAATTATAAAAATGTGTTTGTCTTTTTATCTATTTTTCTATTTTTAAATTAAAATTCAAAAAATCTACAGTCTGAGGTTGAGAAATTAAATTGTTCACACCATATCTTCTACATTTAAATATTTTGTTTCACAGTAATAGCCTTTGCCGCCAACATAAACTTTTTCTATTTCATTCTTGCTATTGGTTGCTAATTTAACTAATATTTCGGAAGGAGAGTGTAAAGAATAACCTTGTTCAAATATATAGACTTCCTTTTGTAAGTGGTGCTGTTCATAAAGGTAGCAAGCTAATGCACCGTTAGAAGTTCCAGTCGCTGCTTCTTCATTGATGTCGTATAGTGGAGCAAAATTTCTACATATTATTCGATTGTCATTAAACGTATACAGATGCGTCCCAACAACATGATAATACTCGCTGATTTCTTTTATTTTTTCAAAATTAGGTTGCAGTGCATGTAATTGTGTTTCGCTTGTTATCGGAATTAAAATATCTTTTAAGCCAGTGGAAACAATTTGTATTGGGTATTTATTGTCTATATCTTTAATGTCAAAACAATCGATAAAGTCGTTTGGAGAAATAATATCATAGAATATCGGTTTGTTTTGTTCCATGAAAATGATGTCATCTTTTATGGTAATAGTAAGAACACCGCTGTTTGTTTCAATCGTATAGCGATCCTTGAAAAGTTTATTTAAATGCATCAGTATCGTGAAAGCGCCAATTGTGGCATGACCACATAAATCAACCTCTTCTTTTGGTGTAAAATACTCTAATTTATAATCAGCCATTTCAGATGCTGATATAAATGCGGTTTCCGCATAGCCCAATTCTTTAGCTATCGCCATTTTTTGAGTAGTGGTCAATGTATCCTCATTAAATACCACTCCTGCTTTATTCCCGCCTTGATGATCCTTGCTAAATGCACTTGCAACATAAACAGATATTTTCATAAAACATCTTCCTTCCTCATTTATAGTGAATTGTAGCATAAAAAGAACTACGTAAAAATGTTGTTGGGTAAATTTGCTAAAAAGCAAGAGACAAACTATTTTAGCATCTGACATTTTCAAAAATAGAATGTCTACTGTTTGAAACACGGTTTAAAGACGCCTTACTTCATCTACTAGGAAGAACGCGAATAGTAGCTGATTCCATCTTTGTTTTAACCTTTAACGTCAGCACCATGATAATGATGATGATGAATAATAAGGTGATAAGGGCAACGTCAAATGTATTCGTCATATCTTTGATGACACCAACAAGCATAGGAATGATGCCGCTAATGATATAGCCACCGAATTGAATCATCGCTGTCCATTCACTTGCCTCTTTTGGTGTCGTCGTAGCATCTAAAGGTAAAATCATTGCTAATGGGAACAAACCACCAGCACCGATCCCTGTTAACGTCGCACAGAAAATGGGCGAGATGCCGCCCAGAATTAACATCAAAATGCCAATAAAGGAGCTTGAAGCACACAGTAGCATCCAAGGCTTTCTCTTCATGCTGTTATTAATGATAATGGGAATAATAAAGCTACAAATCATTTGCATGACAGAAAAAATAGTGACCGTTGTTGCGGCGTAGGCATCACTATATCCCATATCCTGTACTTTTGGAGCGAGCCATGTCGCGAGGGAATAATAAACGCCAGATTGTAAACCGAACATGACCATAAGGAGCCAAACATATCGGTTTCCCCAAGGTAGTCGACTTTTTTGACTTGCAGATTTCTCTAATGGCTCTTGAGTTTGTTTGGATTTTTTGATAATTGGAATCCAAACAATAATACCCATAAGAGCGAATACCGACCATATCGCTAAAGCTGCGTTCCAGGATTGATGAAAAGCATGCATAGCAGGCACAACTAAACCAGCACTCAAAGACGCTCCAATTCCCATACCCGCAGAATATACACCAATCATCGTAGAAGAATATTTAGGAAATTCCTTTTTGATATAGCCTGAAATCAGTGGGCCTGTAATAGCAATACCTATCCCACTAAGAATAGCTGTTACTAATAAAAATAAAGGAAAAGTCGCCACTAACCGTAAAGCTGTTGATACACCAATTAATAAAACGGATAGCCCAATCGTCCATTCGATACCCCATCGTTCACTTAGTTTACCAGCCAATGGCGCAAAAATCCCCATACAAAATACAGGAAGTGCTGTTAATAAACTTACAACAACACTTGTCATCTGCAAATCCATTTGAATATTTTTCAATACTGGCGAGATAGATGTGATCGAAGCTCGTAAATTCATAGATAGTATAAACAAAGAAAAAACGCTCCAAATAATCGGAAAGTTTTTTGATTTCGCCATCACTGAAAACACCTCTTTTAGTTATTATTTGATATACTATAGTTAACTTTTAAATTTAAAAATAAACTATAATTAATCGATTCGTATACTATAATATACTATTTATACAAAGTCAATGGGAGGGGTGCGCAGAATGCAGGAGGAAAATATCGACTTATCTGGACAAGTTGGAGGAAATTTGCGAGAAATTCGAAAAAGCAAAAGGATGAGTTTAGAGGAGCTGGCGAAAGTCAGCAATGTTAGTAAATTGACGTTAGGGAAAATTGAACGAGGGGAAACGAATCCGACTGTCAATATTCTTTGGAAAATTTGTAGAGGACTTAATATTCCGCTTGTCGCTTTACTATCTTTTGAGGAAAATATAGAGGTTCATCGTTTTGGCTCAGACTACCAATTCGTAGGTCATAATAACGACTGGTTTGTTGATCCATTATTCAAAACAAATGGGACTGAGTGGTTTAGAGGTCGTCTTGAACCGAATAGTGAATACAGCGAGTGTCACCTAGCAGGCTCCGAAGAAATTGTGCTCGTATTAAATGGGCAATTGGAGCTAAAGGTCGGAGAGAAAACCCATCAGCTAAACCAATGGGATGTCATTAAATTCAAAGGTGAAGAACTTCACACGTATATCAATCACTCGGATGAAAAAGTACATTTAATGCTGTCATTAACGTATACAACCCCATGATTGTTCAACAAAAACCCAGCAGAAGATGATACTATTTTGGGAGGAAAAAATAATACTGATTATCGATTTCATCATTTATTATTTTCATGAATATCAATAAAAGCTTGTAAAGGATGTGCTATACGCCAATCATTTAAAAGAAGAAATCGATAAAATTGGCATTATAAAAATAAACATTGATAAAGGCAATCCTATATTTATCCCATTCAATCAATCTCAACAATGATTACTTGATATCACAATGAATGAAAGTGTGGACTCTTACTTTGATGGTGAAAATTTCAAAGAATTGTTTACCCTCATTGTCTTTTGACTATATATCATGCGTTTCCATACAAAAATCGTCCTTACTAAGTTAAGTAAGGACGATTTTTTTCTATTTAGATATAACCCCAAATCATACATAATAATGTTCCGAAAATGGTCACGAGCGCAATGATTAAGCCATAATAAATATTGGTATAGATGGCTGGTTTATCATTTGTTTCACCAGCATGCATAAAGACAACTAACTGCAAGCCTGCCTGAATAAATGCTGTGACTAATAAAATAGTCATGGTAATTGGAAAAGATAGATTGAAAAAATATACACATGCCGCAATGATCGTAAGGATTATGGACCCACCAAACCCCATGACTTGTTTCATCGGGAATAAATCACTCATGTTACACCATTCCTTTCAAGTAAATGAAGCTGAAAATAAAAATCCAGACCACATCTAAAAAGTGCCAGTATAAAGAGAAGATAAACGATTTATTGGCTGTTTCTGGTGTTAAACCACGTTGGATGAGCTGATAGACGATGAACATTCCCCAAAATACCCCAAAGGTAACGTGTGCACCATGTGTTCCTAATGTTGTTAAAAGGGCAGCCGTAAAGGCACTCGTCTGTAAGCTCGCACCAACATGAATATAGTGCATAAACTCGTAAACTTCAAAACCAATAAATACGACACCGAGTACTAATGTCAAAACATAAAACCATATCATTGCTTTCGTATAGCCCTTACGCATAGCATGTATACCTAAGCCAATGGTAAAGCTACTTGTTAAAAGAATAAACGTTTCAAATAAAACAGGTGTAATTTCAAAAATCTCCGCTCCTGTTGGACCATTCCCAGTACGGTCTACTAAAACAAAATAACCTGCGAATAATGTGCCGAAAAGCATAATTTCAGCACCAATAAACACCCAGAAGCCTAATATATTCAATTGATTTTGCTGAGTACTATATTCTAAAGGAAGTGATTGATCGATTTTCATAATTGACTACCTCGCAATTTCGATTCCGTTGCTTTCACTTTTTCGACAGGTACATAGTGTCCTGGATCTTTTTCCAATGAACGGTGAGCCATGCAGATAAAAATACCAATGGTTGTGAGAATTGTTGGTATCCACATACCAAAAACAAAGGAGAAGCCCCATGCAAAGAAAATACAGCCTAATATAAAAGGTACACCGCTATTATTCGGCATATGAATCTTTTCATATGGCTCTGGGAACAGTTCATGCTGATGATATTTTGCATCCCATAACGCTTCTGTTGAAATTACGTGTGGAACCTTGGCAAAATTATAATAAGGCACAGGGCTTGGTGTAGCCCACTCTAATGTGCGAGCGTCCCATGGATCCGACCCAACATTCCTTGGTGAATAACGAATACTGTAAATAACATTGTAAACAATTAAGATAAAACCAATTGTTAAGCCAATTGCACCGATAAACGAAATCATATTCCACAGCCCGAAACCAGTAGAGGCAGAATAAGTGTACATACGGCGTGCTTGTCCATCTAAGCCAGAGACAAACATTGGCATAAAGGCTAGCAGCGTACTGACGGCAATAATCCAAGCCGTCCACTTGCCGATTTTTTCATTCAACATAAAGCCAAACATTTTTGGCCAATAGTAATGTAAGCCAGCTAGCATAGCAAAGACAACACCAGGAATAATCACCATATGGAAGTGGGCAACCAAGAACATTGTGTTATGGTATTGATAGTCAGCGGCTGACATGCCAAGCATTACACCCGTTACGCCACCTATTGTAAAGGTAGGAATAAATAACATGGAGTAAAGCATTGGCGTTGTAAAAACAATTTTTCCTTTCCAAAGGGTGAATAACCAGTTAAAAATTTTAACCCCAGTTGGGACGGCAATAGCCATCGTTGTAATCGAGAAAATACTATTTGTTAAAGCACCTTGTCCCATCGTAAAGAAATGATGTGTCCATACTAAAAACGAAAGGAAGGAAATGATTACCATGGAGCCGACCATTGATTTATAGCCATAGAGATTGCGTCCTGAAAAAGTAGAAATAATCTCACTGTAGATTCCAAACGCAGGTAAAATCAGGATATAAACCTCAGGATGCCCCCAGACCCAGAAAAAGTTTGCCCACAGCATATCCATACCACCATCGGATGTTGTGAAAAAATTAGTAGCAAATAGACGGTCAAAAGTTCCCATCGTTAAAGCTACCGTTAAAACTGGAAAAGCAAAAACGATAATCACGTTTGCTACTAATGAAGACCACGTAAACATCGGCATTTTCATAAGTGACATGCCTGGTGCTCTCATTTTAAGTATCGTCACAATCATATTAATACCAGTAATTAATGTGCCAAGACCTGAAATCTGTAAGGCAAATAAATAATAGTTTGTTCCTACAGATTGGCTAAATTCATTATTTGCTAGAGGGAAATAATTCGTCCAGCCAGCATCAGGGGAGCCACCTATAACAAAGGATATATTTAGTAGCATGGCCCCCATGAAAAATAGCCAAAAGCTTAATGCATTCAATCGCGGGAAAGCAACGTCTCTTGCACCGATTTGTAAGGGCACAATATAATTCATAAAGGCCATAATAAAAGGCATGGCCATAAAAATAATCATGACTGTTCCATGTGTTGTGAAGATTTCATTATAATGCTGCGCATCAAGTAATGTATTGTCAGGTACAGCCATTTGGGCGCGCATCATAATAGCATCTGCTCCACCACGGAAAAGCATCAGAAGGGCAGAAATTAGATACATAATACCAATACGTTTATGATCAACGGTTGTTAACCATTCACGCCAAAGGTAGCCCCATTTTTTAAAGTAGGTTAAGCCAACTATAATTGCTATCACCGTCAGTCCAATCGCAACCATCGATGCATAGATAGCTGGGCTTGGATGGGGTATAGCAAATCGTTCGAAGTACTCCATATGACTATGTCTCCTTTTAATTAATGATCGTTTTGTTGAGAAGCATGATCTTTAATGTGTGATGTACCATGCTGATGTCCACCATTCTCACCCTCAGGGGCTGGCAGGAATGTTAAATGTGTACCAGTGTAGGTTGATTGGCCAACGTGTCCTGGTTCTAGCAACGTATTAAATTTTTCTTCTGTTAATGGTTCAGCTGTTGCTTTTACTTCCTTCACCCAATCATCAAACTCATCCTGAGTCACTGCTGTTACGTTAAACGTATTTTCAGCGAACCCTTTACCATTAAAGTTTGCATTTCTCCCCATATACTCCCCAGGTAGATCCGCAGCCAGATGCAATGTATTCACCATATCGGCCATTGCATATTTTTGACCACCCAGTTGAGGAATCCAGAAACTTGTAATTGGTCCGTAAGAATAAAGTTTAAATTCGATAGGACGCTCTGCAGGAATATACAAATAATTCACCGTTTCAATATCTTCCTCTGGATAGCTAAAATGCCATTTCCAGTTCGATGTTGAAGCATAAATGATTAACGGCTCTTCCTGTTTGTATTTCTCTGGTGTAGATTCCACCTTATAGTTACTTTCAACAGAAATAAAGGATAGGTACGCTACAATTAAAACGGGTATACCTACACAAATGATTTCCACCTTTGTACTCCCTTTAATGTGGGGAGGCTTATAGTCAGGGCTTTGCTTAGATGCACGAAATTTCACTAACATATAAGCTAACAACACAAAAACAATGAGTACGATAAAGGACATAATCCCTATCGAAAGCATAATATCTTTGGCTTGCACTTGAGCTTGAGGTCCTTTTGGATCTAATACTAACAATGGGTCACAGCCTGTTAGCATAGTGACAATAGTGGAAAGACCAATTAATCTGAGCCAACTTTTTTTCATAAACAAACCCCTTTAACTGTTTCATTGAAGTGCTATAGGCTACTACGGGTTTGTATGGAATTCGATTCACAATTGATTTTTATAATAGGGGGACTTCTTTTGAAAGACAAGGCGTTTTCCAAGATAACACAGAATGTTCTCAAACGAGAAAAATAATTTCAGTATAATTTTATAGAGGGAAATGCGCATCAAATAAGGGCTTTTATCAATTAGAATGGATTGAAATTGAAAGTGGATGGTGAAAGTAATAAGGAAATGGATGGTTAGTTTCAAATATTGTTATAGTATGATTGTCTTTTTAGCTTATTTACTAGAGCTAAGAAAGGATAAGGCATAACTGAGGTGAGTAAACATGGATTGGAAACCTGATCGAACAGTAAAAAAAGCGATTTATAAGCAGCTCGCAGAATACATTGAAAAGGGGATTGCAGATGGGACATTCCCGCCCGATAAACCCTTACCATCTGAGCGCTATTTAGCAAACGCTTTGAGTGTAAACAGAAGTACGGTAGTTAATGCATACGATGAATTGGAAGCAATGGGGCTGATTGAACGAAATCGTGGAAGTGGCACAACCATTAGCAAAGACATCTGGGGCATTACGAGGAAACGAATTCCTAGCTGGAATCGCTATATTGAGGCAGGTTCCTTTTTACCGAACCTTCCTGTTACCCAAAAAATTAGAAAAGAGGCTATTGAACATAAATTAATTAATCTAGCTACTGGCGAATTATCCGAGGATCTTTTTCCCAAAAGCGCCTTGAGAGAAATTACCGCAACGCGTTCATTTATCGGTAGCCTTGGGTATGACCATCCTTTAGGGAGTGACATATTACGGACAACTCTTTCACGGCATATTAAAAAAAGCAGAGGAATTGAGACAAAGCCTTCCTCCATACTGATTACTTCAGGAGCACAGCAAGCCCTACATTTGATTGTCCAATGCCTGTTAAAGCCTGGAGATGCAGTCGCCATAGAAGATCCTTCTTACAACTTTAATCTGCCTATATTTAAAACAGCAGGCTTACAAATCCATTATCTTTCTGTCAATAAGGATGGCATTAACCCGGATGATTTGCAAGTATTATATAAAAAACATCGAATTAAAATGATTTTTCTAAATCCTGATTTTCATAATCCTACGGGATCTTCCTTAGATTTAAAGAAAAGAGAAGCTATTCTAGACATATCCTCTAAACTAGGTATACCAGTAGTAGAAGATGACCCCTATAGCCTAACAGCTTTTTCGGGGGATAAAATGCCTACGCTTAAATCGCTCGATAAGAACGGGAATGTTTTATATATTAGCTCTTTGTCCAAAATTGTAGCCTCAGGCTTACGAATAGGATGGATTGTTGGTCCTACATCTGTAATCGAACGACTATCCGATGCCAAGCAACAAATTGACTTTGGGCATTCTAGTTTCACGCAATGGATTGCCAATGATTTTTTAGAATCCCCTAATTTTAATTTGCATATTAAGCATTTAGTGAAGGAATTAGAAACACGACGAGATACCATTGTACAGAGCCTCGATATGTATTTAAAGGACGAAGTGACGTTTTCCATTCCTCAAGGTGGGATACATTTATGGTGTCATGTTCTCAAGGAATATAACGAAACGCAATTACTTGAGGAATCCATTAAGCGAGGCGTCATTTATGTTCCTGGATCTACGATGGGCTCCAAAAAGGGTTTTGTACGCTTCACTTATGCGAGGGAGGATGTTCATTCAATCAATGAGGGGATTAAAAGGTTTGCACAAGCTCTAAATAGCTTCTAGTAATTTTGTAAATTATAGCCAAGTGGATGGCTGAGAAAGTGCTTAAGTGGATGGTTTAAATTCGCTAGAAAGTATTTAAGATAGAGTCATGGATAACAACTATCCATCAAGGCTAACTACTATCATGGCAGTGTGGATTGATTCACAATTATTCACACAAGTAATGAAATTTTTTATGATCTGGAAGGTGATAGGACAAACCTATTAGTAGCAAGAGAAAGATATCAGTGAAGAGGTAGTTCACTTGATTCGCTATAAAAATAGGCAAACACTTTAATCAAGAGATTTAAAAAATTCACAACAAGTATCGTTGGTTTTCTCAGTTTTACCTGTTCAAACAGTCTCAATCGTTAGCTTTAGGCTGCTGATGAGAAAACATCAAGGCAGTCACACCTTATTATATTTTAATTCCCACAAAGGTATAGTGGGGAAATAGGCACCCCTTCTATACGGACACTTAAATCTTAGTTAAAAAAACACCATCCAGCCACTTAGTCTCGATATTCAATCGATGCTAGGTGGCTGCTTTTTTTCATTAAAAGTAGTTGAGTAGTACAAGAAGACAATTTGGTGGAGCTACCATTAGTGTTTTGCATAATCGCCGCTACACTTACAAGAAGCCGCCACTACATTATGAATTAACACTAGGGAAGGATTATTTAAAAAATAACGCCAATAAAAAAGTCGCATTCCTGTAGTTCAGGGATCGACTTTTTGGGAAAAAATTTATGAGAAATACATTGAAATATGTATAGTCTTGTGATAAATTTATAGAGATAGACACTGTATAATTATTATACCGCGCATTATCCCTATTTTAATTATACAATACAATCTATTGTGTCGTCAACAATTTTAATTTTAATTTTTTTGAGGGGTGGTTGCGATGAAATCAGCAGGGGCAAAACAGCAGATTGGGGGAACAAACACACGAAGAAGCTCCATTGTTTGAGACAATCAAATGGCTTCCTAAACATGTGAATGAAATTGAAAAAGATAAAGAAAGTAGGACTGATACTATATGTCAGAGAAAACCATTTCAGTTGAGACAAAAGCGCCTTATGGCATGATTGCCATTTTATTTATCGGGGCCTTTGTTGCTATTTTAAATGAGACCTTACTCAACATTGCACTACCAGCCATTATGGACGAATTCGATGTGAAAGCCACTGCAGTACAATGGCTTTCAACAGGCTATATGCTAACTAACGGTATTTTAATTCCTGCCAGTGCATTCTTCATTCAACGATTTACAGATAAAAAATTATTTATTACAGCGATGGCTCTGTTTACATTAGGTACATTTCTAGCTAGTATTGCACCTGCATTTGGTGTGTTATTAGCAGCACGTATGATCCAAGCTGCAGGCTCAGCAATCATGATGCCTTTATTAATGAATGTGATGCTAACTGCATTTCCAGTTGAAAAGCGAGGAGCTGCAATGGGGATGTTCGGTCTTGTCATGATTACAGCTCCAGCGATCGGGCCGACGCTTTCTGGTTGGTTAATCGAGCATTATAGCTGGAGAATGTTATTTGATCTTGTGCTACCAATTGCCATTTTAACTTTAATTTTTGCAGCCTTTAAATTAAAGGATGTGACACCACAACGTGCCATTAAGCTCGATGTAATTTCTCTTATTCTATCAAGCATTGGATTTGGCGGCTTGCTTTATGGCTTTAGTTCCGCAGGTGAAAAAGGATGGGATCATTTCCTTGTATATGGAACTATTATTATTGGGACGATTGCTTTAATTACGTTTACCCTTCGTCAGCTACGAATGGATGAGCCCATGCTTGAGTTTCGGATTTTCAAATATCCAATGTTTGCCTTATCCTCAGCCATCTCCATCGTTATTTCGGTGGCGATGTTCTCGGCTATGATTTTAATGCCTATTTACGTACAAACCATTCGTGGTATTTCCCCAATGGATTCAGGTCTACTCATGCTGCCTGGTGCCATAGTGATGGGCATTATGTCTCCGATTACAGGGAAGCTCTTTGATAAATACGGGGCAAGAAGCTTGGCTGTATTTGGCTTGATCATTACCATTGTTACGACATATTACTTCAGTAAAATTAGCATGGATACAGCTTATTCTACATTGGTGCTGCTGTATACATTACGTATGTTTGGGATGTCTATGGTAATGATGCCCGTGATGACAAATGGTTTAAATCAGCTACCAGCACACAATAATCCACACGGTACAGCTATGAACAACACATTACAACAGGTTTCTGGTGCGATTGGTTCTGCGGTGCTGATTACGATTATGAACAATAAAACAACTGCCAAGGCAGAGGAACTGGCTGCAGGTGCGATGAACAATATGAGTGCCAATGCAGCACAGGCTACGACACAGTCTGCCAGCGAAGTAAAACAGCAAATCTTAAACGAAGCCATGCTACATGGCATCAATTATACGTTCTTCCTTTCCACATTGATTGCGGCCATCGCACTCATACTTGCCTTCTTTATAAAGCGAGTTAAACCTAACTATGATAATCACACAGGTGGGGAAGTTGCTGGAAAACAGGTAGAGGAATAATAGTAGACGGGTGTTGCTTCAGTTTAGCAACGCCCGTTTTTTCTTAAGAAATTTTATATAGAGGTGGGGAAACCTAGTAAGACTAAAAAAAGGCATTCCATCCATAGATGAAATACCTATTCTAGTAGTTATTGAGCTAATCGTTGGATAAAGGCTTCTAATTGGACCAATGTGACATTGTCGTTCACACCGAATGTGCTGTCACCTTTACCTACGGTTACTTTATTCGAAGCAAGGATCCCTACATAATTATTTGCCCAATGTGAGCCTGGAACATCAATAAATTGTTCAGCTGTCCCTTGTTGTGTTAAATGAAATGCTTCCACTAAGACTTTAGATAGTTGTCCACGTGTCATTGGAGAACCAGGATTGAACTTTCCATTATCATCACCCGTAAAAACGCCAATTTTTTTAAGTGCCTCTGCAGCACCTGCATATTTAGACGAAGGCTTAATATCTGGGAAACTTGAATTCGTATTACTCGTATCTAAATGTAATTTATTAGCTAATCGAAGAGCTACCTCACCACGCGATGCATATATGCTAAAGTCAATTTCCGCATCTTTTACTTCTCCATAATCTGAGAAGTTGGCAATACGTTTTGCCCCTACATAACGTGAACCCCAATAGTATGGGTCATTCACTGTATCTACCTTAACCCCAGAACTTGTAGTAGCTGAGATAAAATTATTGTCACCTATGTATATACCAACGTGTGAAACACCGCTTCCAGATGTATTAAAAAATACGAGATCACCCGTTTTTAAATTGTCTTTTGCGATTGAAGTACCTTGTTGGTATTGAGCTTTAGATGTACGCTCTAATGAAATGCCTAGCTTAGAAAAAACTAACTGTGTATATGCTGAGCAATCCACACCTGTCTTAATATCCGTTCCTCCATATTTATAAGGAGCTCCTATATATGCTTTGGCTGTATTTGTTATATCAGCTATTGTTGCCGCTTTCGCATCATGAATACCCATACCTGTAAAGAACATAAACGATGCGAAAATGGGTAGTAACCATTTTTTCTTCAAATCAATCTTACTCCTCTCAAAAAGCTTTCGCCTTTGAACTAAAGTAAGAATAGCATGAAATAGGGCAGAGTTATTTTTCAATAATATTACCAATTACCCCTAATCACCAAAATTGAAACCTTAATTTTAATTGTGTAAAACTTTTGCAATAATAATGGGCAATTTTACTAAAAATATATGAAATTAATGGATTTTTAGGGACATAAGTGTTAATTTAAACGTTTTATCCAATTGAAAAATCGTTATTTTAATAGTGGCTTTCCAGCATAACGGTTATTTAAACATTATTATTTTTAGGTGATACTACGTTATGACACTAAGGATAGTGGTAGGAAATTCTGCTTTTATGTAGCTCCCGTAACTGCAAAGTCGTTTACTGTTAGATAGGAAAAGTTAGCCTTAATTTATGTTTTTGAGCAATGGATACGTTAAACTATAATAAAATAAGTAGGTTCAACATGAAGAAATACAGCTGCGAGCTAATGAAATAATAAGGAAACATAAATCGAATGGATACTAAAGGAGAAGGAGGTATTCCATTGCAGCAAATTTTTAATGAATTAATAAAACAGGACATCAAGCCATTTCTAATCAAGCTAGGCTTTAAAAAGAAAGGATTGAATTTCTATCGAACAACTGAAAACCTTATCTATCTGATCAATTTCCAAAAATCCTCTGGTAATACAGCCGACACTATGATGTTTTATGTGAACTGTGGGATATATGCGGCAGAGCTAGCACGGCTACAATCAAGAGAAATGGTGACAGCACCCAAAGAAGCAGAATGTCACTTCCGAGGAAGGATTAACTCCATTGTCGAAGATGCACCTGATCGATTTTCCATCACAGCCACTACAAATTTGGACGAATTAACAAAAATATTGCTGCTGGGGTTAGAGGAGGTTCATAATTTCTATGAAACCATGACTTCTGCAAGATCCATTGTTGATTATTATATAGCAGGGCCATTTTTGCACTTGGGCGAAGAAAGTTTTCATTTTTTATTACAAGCCAATGATGTAACAATAGCAAAGCTCTATTATAATGCATTGCAGAAGAAGCATGGAACCGAACAGAGGTGGTCCATTTTTCAAAATAAATACCAAGCCATTTTCAATCAATACGGTGTGGAATTTGGGGAAAATTAGTCATCAAAACCAGAGCTCATTCTTGAACGAGAATCTGGTTTTATATTTTAGGAGTTGTTCAGTATATTATCTAGTATTCTTCCAGTTATCGGCATAAAAAAATGGAGGATATAGCCACCTAAGCAAACTGTTAATAATGTCCCGACACCGATGGGGCCATTAAAAATGAAAGCTAACATTAAAAATAAAATATAAATAAGGGTTCTTGAGAAGAAAACCGTTTTTCTTGTTAATTCTTTGATGATCAAAGTAAGTCGATCTACAGGAATTGGTGCAAAATTTGTATGTAAATAAGTTGCAGTTCCTAACCCAACCACAACTAATCCAGTGGTAAAACAGACAGATTGGCTAAACCAAAGATCCGGGGATACTATATCATGTAATAAAAATAACCACATATCAATCCCTATGCCAGTGATCAGTGCAGTAACCAACCCTAAAATTTCAGGTCTTTTTCTAGCTAATAGGGAATTACTACCTATTAATAGGAGAGCTAAGATGATTTCCCAACTACCTACAGTTAGCCCCACATTTTTAGATAATCCTACTAGAAGCGCATCGAAAGGTGATGTGCCGAGTTTAGATTGAATCGTGAGCGAAATACCTAGCGTTAAAATTAAAATGCCCACTACATAAAAGACATATTTCAACAAAAAGATCTCCTCCTACTATTTTTATTGCAAATACAACAAAATTGCGTTAAATTGACTATATACTCTTTTTATTGCATTTGCAATATAAAATCCAGAAAGAGTTTACAACAAAGGAGTGGAATCAATGTCTGTTAAATTAGAGAAGTGTGAGCACGCAGATTTAAAACAGCTTCAAGCAATAAGTATTGAAACATTTAATGATACATTTAAAGACCAGAACTCCCCTGAAAATATGAAGGCTTATTTAGAGCGTGCCTTTCATAAGCAACAGCTAGAGAAGGAATTGGCCAATTTGGATTCAGCATTCTATTTTATCTATTATGAGGAAGAAATAGCTGGGTATTTAAAAGTAAATGTCAACGAAGCACAATCCGAACTAATGGGGAATGAGTCATTAGAGGTGGAGAGAATTTATGTTCGACATCAATATCAAGGAAAAGGGCTTGGCAAATACCTTATGAATAAAGCAATAGAGGAGGCTGTGGCTCAAAACAAAAAAAGCATTTGGCTAGGGGTTTGGGAGAAAAATGACAGTGCCATCGGTTTTTATCAGAAAATAGGCTTTGTCCAAACAGGCGCCCATTCATTTTATATGGGTGATGAAGAACAAATTGATCTTATCATGACGAAAACACTTGCCTAAATTTTATGGCAGAAACGTTGATTCACAACATTTCTGCCTGCTATTTTAATGGCTTCTATTTTTCTTCATCGCCTCAGCTAACGCATCAGCATGTGGATTTTCCTCTTTATAAAGTTCCTTTATTATGTTGGCGTAATCACTAGCATTTCGATTTTGACTTAATTTATAGGCTGCCTGCACTTCTTCCACCTTTATTTTAAACCCTTTTATTCCTTTCATTTCTTGCTGCAAAAGCTCAGGAGATAGTTTATCCCACAACACAGGATTTTCACGGAATGACTCATATTTTTCAAGTAAGCTAGTCAAATCTTTTTCTAAAGCTATTCCTTCAATCAGACTTGCCTTTCCATATACATGGACAGCTTGATAATTCCAGGTTGGCACATTTTCATGCTCATACCAAGAGGAAGAGATATAGGCATGTGGACCATTAAATATCACGAGAATGTCTTGTACTTCCTCAAAGGTCTTCCATAAAGGGTTACCATAGGCTAAGTGACCTGTCAGATAATAGTCATCCTCGATTTTTTTCAGCAACACGGGTATATGGGCTGCAATAGGCTTACCTTTTCGAATTGAAACGATTGTTGCAAAGGAATTATGTTGAATAAATTCTTTGATTTCTTCTAAATCCGATACTTTGTAATACTTAGGAACATACATGGAAACCTCTCCTTATACATAAAATCATCGTGAGTTTTTCGAATAAACAAATAATTGCGTAGGCACGTCTTTACATTTTCTACTCAACAATGTAGATTTTATTATAATCAATCACTGGCACCTCATAAAAGTGCCAACAACGCTATTTCTAAAGGAGCCAAGAATCATGCTCGAAATGACACCAAACCTGAATAATGAGGAACCACTTTACCTTCAATTATATAACTATATAAAAGCAGAAATTCAAAATGGAAAGATAAGGGCTCAAAGCAAATTGCCGTCTCAGCGTAGTCTAGCTAAACATTTACAGATTAGTCGCAACACTGTAGATGCAGCTTATCAGCAGCTCCTTGCAGAGGGCTATGTGATAAGTAAAGAGCGAGATGGACTATATGTGGTTGATCTTGAAAAAGGTTATTTTCAAGGAGGCCCTCATCATTTTGAACCACAATTAGCGACTCAGCAGAAACAAGAACGACCAGCAATTAAGTACGATTTTAATTATGGAGATATTAATTTAAAAGATTTTCCGTTTAAAATATGGCGTAAATTATCAATGCAGAGCCTTGATGAAGAACAGGCTCAACTCCTTTTATATGGAGATCCACAGGGAGAGCTGGAATTAAGAAATTATATGGCAAGCTATCTTTATGAATCAAGAGGGGTGCAATGCAGTGCAGAGCAAATCGTTATAGGAGCAGGCTTGCAGTTTCTTCTTGGTATCGTATGTAACCTAATTGGACGGAATGAGCTTTTTGCTATGGAAGATCCAGGTTATTATCGCGTTCGTTACTTGTTTAAAGATAATGGTATAAAGGTGAAACCAATCCCACTTGACGAGCATGGTATTCATATCAATCCGTTAAGAAACAATAACATCAAGGCTGTTTATGTCACACCCTCCCATCAATTTCCCCTTGGAACGGTTATGCCTATCTCAAGAAGATTAGCATTACTAGAGTGGGCTAAGGAAGAAGATGCTTATATCATCGAGGATGATTATGATGGGGAATTTCGATATGCTGGAAAACCGATTCCTGCACTACAGGGATTAGATTCAAGTGATCGCGTCATCTATATGGGCACCTTTTCAAAATCTTTGATTCCAGCCATTAAGCTAAGCTATATGATATTACCTAGAAAATTAATGGATTTATTTCATCAAAACAATTACTATGTTCAAACTGTGTCTAGACTCCATCAGCATACGTTACAGCTATTTATAGAGAGTGGGCATTGGGAGAGACATTTGAATAAAACACGAAATAGTTATAAGCGAAGATATGAGGCATTACTAAAGTCCATTCAACAAACGTTCGGGGAAAATGGGAAAATTTATGGAGCCAGCAGTGGCTTACATATTTTACTTGAACCAAACAATAAGATGACTGAAGAGGAATTGATTGATACAGCAAAAATGGCTGGTGTTAAGGTCTACCCAACATCTATTTTTTATGCAAATCCCTTGGTTGTTCAGCCTGCAAAGGTATTACTTGGATTTGCTAATCTAGCGGAAGATGAGATTGACACAGGCATTAAGCTATTAAACAATGCTTGGTTTAACAGTTCTACTATGACGTGAATCTCTTTCAAAGTTCTATTTCCACATTTCTTGTATATACATAATAGAGATAAGTGGGAGGGGATTTTTATGCAATTTTATTATGGCCATCAAATGCCATTACGTGTATTAGATGAAGCTGAATTTTGGAAACATCAAGAAGAGGAGCATACAGTAGTAATAAGAGAGCTTGTGAAAGATTTGGAGCAGCAATATGTCGATGCGTTAAAGGAATGGGAAAAAGCTTTCGCTCAAACACATCAGCAAGTTGTAAGATATATAGAAACCGTCAATCGTTCCCAGGGACAAGTTTCTCCAGCTCTGTTTCAGGATATTTTACAGCTTACTTCCTTCTGTTTGCAACAGAGTGATCAATTTATCCAGTTTTGCCGAACGCTTATGCAAGAAAGTCAACCGATAAGCGCAAATCCTACAGCTAAAGTTGTATTAAATCATATCATTGTAGAATCCGAATATTTTATCGGAATTGCCCAAACCATTTTATATCAACAGAAATACTAGGTCTAGCGTCTGGAAAATGGAGTTTGGAGAAAAAGCACTTGCCACGCTCCATTTTTAGGACGTTTTCACCATCACAATATTAACTATTCGGAATTTTCTCCTTATATTTAAAGGAAAGGAGACTTAAAGAATAATTTTTAAATGTATCTGTGTGAACAAAGTCATTTAGAATACTTTCAATTGAATGACAATGTTGATTGATTAAATTAATTTCTTCTATATAATTTGAATCAATCAATACTTCTTTTAATGTTTTAAACACTACTTTCTGCTCGTTAAATAAATAAACCAGTTCAAACCTAGTGTTCAATATTAAAGTGGTAATCTCAGGGAAAATAATTCGATCCTTTAGTACTTCAAGAATGGAATTCACGGATTTTACTCCATCAATAGTTTGTAAAGATGAAAAAACACCATTTAATAACTCTTCAAAATCAACCTTCATCAAAATCCTCCATCAATCAAAATCCTTTCTGATAATAACATTTTTTTAGAAAAATTTTAATGATTAATATTTTCCTTCAATAATGTGGAAAGTCTATTTAGACAATAGTAATTTATTGAAAGCAATTCACTTCACATGTTTCCAGAGGCTAATAAAAATTTTTAATCCGCTCACAATCATTTTTTTAAAATAACAACAAACAAAACATCAAGAAAAGTATTATTATTGTTTGTTTAGATTTTGTTCAAACACAGTATGCTACTATCTCAAAAGGGGTTGATTGTAAAAACAGTGAGCAATATGATGTAAAGATACATCATAAATGATCGATCTTTGGGGGCACGAAAATGAAAAAAAATATCATAATTATTGTAAGTATAATCATGCTTTTTGTGATTGTTTTTTTTATTGGTAATTGGCATTATTTCTCCACTAATCAGCCAAAAATTATACATAAAGGTGTAGGAAAGTTAGAGGAAGAGCAATTATTAAAGCCTGTAAAGCTAGAAGGAGAATGGGCCTTTTATCCAAATGTATTAATTTCTTTGGGGGAAAATTTTGATAGCTATCAACATAAAAAACTGAATTTAAATGTACCCTTTAATTGGCAAGCATATGTAGAGCCAAATGAAGAGGGGCTTTCGGTGGGAACCTATCACGTCAACATAGAGGTACCATCAGATGGAGTTTACGGCCTATATATTCGAACGATTCGTCAAGCTAGTCGTGTATTCATTAATGGCGTTGAGGTGGGGGCTAAAGGAAATCCAAGTACTGTTTTAAGCGCGTATGCATCTGAAAATGATGATAAATATACCGTTTTTTCTCCTAGTGTCAATAAAAAACTAGACATTGTCATCCATGTTGCAAATTACAATTATCCTCAGGCTGGCATTGTTTATCCTATTGAATTTGGTACGATGAAGGCTATTCAAAAGCATTATCACTGGAAAGTGTTTTTAGATATAGTAGTGAGTATAGGTCATATTATAGTTGGTGCGATCTATGTCTTTACATTTTTACAGAATCGCAAGCGTAAGGAAGAGTTATTCTTTGGTCTATTTACTATTTCATTAGGATTTTATATGTCGTTTATCAATCAAAAAGTGTTTTTCCTTTTATTCACTGATCTATCGACGGTCAATCAATTACGTCTGCAATTAGGAATCATTCCACTCGCACTGCTTGCTTTAACATTTTTTATAAATGCGATGTATCCACAATTACTAGAAAGAAAAATTTTATACACGCTTGCCATATTACTTGGTATCGTGTTTGTTATGTACGGTATCTATAATCCCTTTACAAAAAATGAAAGGGCCTCCTCAGAATTTGAAATGATTATGAGAAAAATAATCTATATCAGTGTCACGGCTCCAGTTATTTTCTATAATATATGGTTGCTTATAAAGGTCATGCTAAAACGTTTAGAGGCTGTGCGTTATGTGCTAATAGTTATTACAGCGATTAGTTGTTATTCTATTTTACTCATTTGTAACTTTTTATTTGGGATGCCTTTTGACTATACAGAATTTATGTTATTTTTACTAATACTATTTGGCTTTGCCTCATTATTAAATTATCGTGCCAATCAAGCTGTTTTAAAAATAGCAGCATTGTCAGAAGAATTGCTTGAACATAATCAAATGAAGAATGAATTTCTTCTGAAAACTTCGCATGAACTCCGTGCCCCCCTAAACGGAATATTAAATATATCCAGATCCTTAATGGAAGGTGCTCAAGGACCATTAAAACGATCTCAACAGGAGCAAGTTATTCTAATTCACAGCGTTACACAGCGCATAGGTCATTTAGTAGAAGATTTATTGTTTTCTTCTAATCAAATGACAGGAGAAGTAAGGATTAGTCTACGCAGTGTATCTTTATCTGTTATACATGAGGTAGTAGCCGAAATTCGTAGTCTTATGCCCAAAAATAGTCAAGTAAGGGTAACAGCAGAGATAAACTTAGATTTGCCAAAGATCTACACGGATGAATTACGCTTTAAACAAATTTTATATAACTTGCTGCATAATGCGATTAAATTTACACAAAATGGAACAATCATAGTCACTGCGCATGTTGAACAGGAGCAGATGGTCATCCAAGTAAGTGATACAGGCTGTGGAATTCCGACACAAGAATTAGATCGTATTTTTAACGCCTTTTATCAAGGAAACAATCATCATAATAAAGAAGGGCTAGGTTTGGGACTAAGTATTACTAAAAATATTGTTGAAAAATTAAATGGTAACATTTATGTGACAAGCACTGTAGGGGAAGGGACAACATTTACATTTACAATGCCCCTCTCAACACTAGAAAACGTAAGTAATGAACAAGCTATCATTACATCACATACAGATACAGAAATACAGCTTCGACTGCCCCTTATTTATAAAGGAAGCGATAAAAAAATACTGGTGGTAGATGACAACCATGTCAATATAAAAACTTTAACGGAAGCACTAAGTTTAAAGGGATATACAGTGATCGCCTTAGATAACGGCTTTGATGCGATCGATTATATTAAAACCAATCATGTAGATTGTATGTTAATCGACCTAATGATGAATGGCATGTCAGGTTATGAGTTATGTAAACGTGTACGTAAACAATATGATATGCTGGAACTACCAATAATTATCTTAACTACAGTTATGAAGCAATCTGACTTACTGCAAACCTTAAAAGTAGGGGCGAATGATTATCTACAAAAGCCTATTTCTACCGATGAACTTTTTATTCGTATTGAATCTTTATTGGCTGTTCGACAATCATCAATTGATGCAATCGAAGTAGAAATGAACTATTTATATTCACAGG
Organism: Lysinibacillus sp. AR18-8; assembly: GCF_001705465.1. Lineage (NCBI taxonomy): Bacteria > Bacillati > Bacillota > Bacilli > Caryophanales > Bacillaceae > Lysinibacillus > Lysinibacillus sp. AR18-8. The sequence continues at coordinate 130,242 of NZ_MDGU01000006.1, read as the reverse complement.
TCACACCACATTTTGTATATAACACACTTAATACGATTATTGGTTTAAGTTATACAGATATGGAAAACACACGTGAAGCTCTTTATTGTTTAGCCACTTATTTCCGTGCAAAACTGAATGTTCATTATCGAAATAGCATTGTCCCTATTGATGAGGAGATGGAGCTTGTAAAAGCCTATTTATCAATTGAAAAAATGCGCTTTGGAGATCGTTTACGTATTAAATATGATATTGACGAATCGATACAATTAGGAATCCCTGCATTGTCCATTCAACCTTTAATTGAAAACGCAGTGTTCCATGGGATCTCTAAGAAAGTAGAGGGAGGGACCATAGAATTAAGCCTACAGAGAGAGGGACAATTTGTAAGAATTAAAATCTATGATAATGGTGTAGGAATTTCAGAAGAAAGGTTGCACCAATTGCTAAATGAAGAAAGTACAAGAATTGGCTTTATGAATCCATTAAAGAAATTTAAATTAATAAAAAATGCTAGTTTACGAATTTACAGCGAAGAAGGAAAGGGAACAACAATTGTCATTTTATTACCAGAGGGTGGTGTCACATGAATATAATGATCGTTGATGATGAAAAATTGGCCATTGATGTTTTATCTATTATGGTTAAACAACTTGCCCAATTTCAGATTAACATTAAGGGAACATTTACAAATCCAACTGAGGCCCTCCAGTTTCTTGAAAAAGAAATAATTGATGTAGTGTTTTTAGATATTGAAATGATTGACACACACGGTATGCAACTTGCAAAGCAACTCCTACACAAGCAACCATCCTTACAAATCATTTTTGTTACAGCTCATACACAATTTGCCGTGGAGGCTTTTGAAGTTGAGGCAACAGATTATTTATTAAAGCCAGTACAGGAAAAACGACTGATTAATGCGTTAACAAAAGCACAGAAAAAAATGGTCGTGACGGTGGCGCCGAGGGATGAGAAGAAAAACTCATTATATGCGCATACATTAGGCAGCTTTTATCTACTGGATGTTCAACATAATGTGATTAAGTGGCGAACAAGAAAAGTACGTGAACTATTTTTATATTTACTATTTCACCAAAAACGGCCTATGTTAAATGCAGTTCTTTTAGAGGAATTGTGGCCAGATTTGAACTTTGAAAAGGCAGCTAGTAATTTACATACAACTATTTATCATTTAAGAAAGATATTAAAGGACAATGGTATTCAAGATCCCATACTCTTGGTCAATAATCACTATAAATTAAATGCGGAAATTCAAACTGATTATGATGAGCTGAATCAACTATTGGAGCAGGATCAACATGATGAGAAATCCATTCAGCAGTTATTGAATTGCTATGAGGGTGATTTTTTAATAGATGAGGAGTATTTATGGGTTAATCAAATCAGGCTCCGCTTAAAGCAATCTGTATTACATGTGCTTGAACAGTATATTGCACGTACAGACGTTGCCCACACTTTATTAAAGTATAATTGCCTACAAAAGCTTTTAGAGCTAGACGAATACAATGAACAGTATATGTTTCAATTGTTAGAATTCTTAATTCAACAAAATAGGAAACAAGAATGTATAAAATTCTTTGAATCTATAGAGGCAAAATTAGCTGAAATTGATCTCGCTGTGCCAGAAAAATTTTATAGAAAATACAACGAGTTCTTACTCAACGTTTAGAAACGATTTCGGAAAAGTAATTTCTGTTTTAATAGTAGGTAATAATTTTATAAAAAGGAGATGCTTTCGGCATGCAAAAGATTGAAATAATTGAGCTTCACCATATTGAGCAAGATTTGGAGAAGCTTACTGAATTATTGATTATGGTCGTAGATGAAGGAGCATCCGTAGGTTTTTTACCTCCACTCACACAAGAACAAGCGATAAAATATTGGCAATCTGTCTTAGCGTCAGATGTCTTACTGTTCATTGCGAAAATAAATAATGAAATTGCAGGTAGTATTCAAATGCATTTAACTAGCAAACCAAATGGCATTCATCGTGCTGAAATTTGCAAGTTAATGACACACCCCAACTTTAGACGCAACGGTATTGGACGAGCGCTGATGCAACAAGCAGAGGAACGAGCAAAACAAGAAAACCGCTCCTTGTTAGTTTTAGATACGAGAGAAGGGGATCCTTCTAATAAATTATATAAATCATTAGATTATCAAGAAGTAGGGAAAATTCCGCAATATACTATTTCACCAGATGGAGAATTAGAAGCAACCGTAATTTACTATAAATTAATTTAATCCATGGTATTGAATATAACTGAAAACGTGTAGAAAGGGAGCTAGTATATAAACGAAGCGCAATTATTTATGCAAATGAAAATGTGGCGTAATTGGACTGTTGAATTTCTACGTACGATCCCTGAGAATATTGCTGATCAGATACCCGCTGGACATCATAACAATATTCGTTGGAATGCTGGTCATCTATTAGTTGGTTGGGATCATACCGTTTTTCCAGCTGTCACACAAGAAAGGCATTTGCCCCTATCCTATCATGTAATGTTTCCTAGTGGCAGTAAACCAGATAACTGGACTGAGCAACCGCCAACAATGGATCAAATAATTATGCTCCTAGAGGAACAACCAATTCTTATTGAACAAACTTGTGCAGGACATCTACATGAACCGCTTAAAGAACCTTTTTTAGGTATGAAAACATTAGGCGATATGGTTGTCTTTCATATGAACCATGAAAATTTTCACATGGGAATTATAAAAAGTATGATGCAAACGCTCTTAAAAAATGAAGCCTAACTGATGGAATCAGTTGGCTTCATTTTTCTATATATACCACGGTAACAGATCCTCCATTTTCCTACCTGGCTTACTTGTTTTATCTGTTACGATCCATGTGCCGTCTTTCTTTTGCAGCTGATAGCTTACATTTGTACCATCCGCCCTTTTAAAGAGCATATAACCTATATTACCCTTGATAAAAGTGACAGGGTCTATGACATTTTTGTAGGGAATCTTTCGCTCAGGAAATAAAATATGGGTCACTATTTCCTCTGCAATCCTAGCAAGGGATTTCATATCATTATTAATTTCAGCTTGATATTGCAATTGATCGTATCGGTAGGAAGTATACGATGCTAAGTCTAGCTTAAAACTCTGCTGTATATCTAACAGTGTTGCCCTATAGAATGCGTTTATTGCTTTTTCTACATCATCTGTCTCATGTATATAGCGAAGTGTACTGACACCAGTTGGACTGACTTCAAACGTAATGATTTCCTTACTGTAGGGTGGGGAATGTGCATGCTCAAAGGTCGTAACTTCCACGCTAACTTTAAAGCTAAACTGACTTTCTTTGACAATTTTTAAAATTTTCACATCATACAAGCCATACTGCTTAGGATAGCCGTAGTAATGATCAATTTCCTTTTCAATAAATGGATTAAGGATTGTAATGAATGTGTCCCTGATTAGTTGCTCATCAGCTTGTTTACTTTGCGCATAAATCTTACATGGCAGAATGAACATAGTGAAGATAGCCATTAAAACATAAGCAAATTTTTTCATGGAATAGTGACCTTTCTGCAGGATGATACTTTATAGAGTGCACCAATCACAGTAAATTATCGAGCATTTTTAAAGAAAGGGAGTTGAACAATGGAAAAAATAATAATGCCCTTTTTATGTATGCTTTTGTTATTTCCAACAGCTACTTCGGGATCAGAACCTGAAGGCTTAAAATGTCCAAATCCAGATGTATTGATGAAAACAACGGAGAAAGACAAAGACGAGCTTAGTCAAGCATTAGCTGACATCATTCCAAAAGTATATGGCTCAAGCCCTGATTATCAGGAGTGGCAAATTGAGGTGATAAAGCCCATGCCCATATTAACTGGCATGGAGGAGAACTACTATAAAATAGCGGTGAACTTCTGTGGAGAAAATGTGGCTAATCACTCCTGGTTTGTTCGATTAAGGTTTCCAAGATTACTGCCAGCGCAAAGTGCATCACTAGGTGAGCTATATCTCGTAAAAGAGACGAATTCTAAATGGATCCATTGGTTTCAATATCATTAAAAAGGAAGAATCCATAAATGGATTCTTCTCTTTACGACATCGCTATCGTTTTCGTTGCTACAGTTTGTTGAAATGCCTGATCATGCTCAACAATCACCATTGTGAGATGAGAGCTTTTTATGAGCTCTTCAATCTGCATGCGTGAATAGATATCAATAAAATTGAGTGGTTCATCCCAAATATATAAATGAGCCTTCTCACACAAGCTTTTAGCAATCAGCAGCTTTTTCTTTTGCCCACCAGAATAATGAGAGATATCCTTCTCAAATTGAATACGCTCAAAATCCATCTTGCGCAGGATTGATTTAAATAGCGTCTCATCAATACCATGCTCTTCAATAAATTCCGATAGCAATCCCTTTAAATGGGATGTATCCTGCTGAACATAGGAAATGACTAGACCTGAAGCTAACTTTATCGAGCCTGTATGTTGGATGGGCTTACCTAGAATAAGTTTTAACATACTACTTTTTCCGCTTCCATTTTTGCCATCTAAAACAACTCGATCCCCTTGTGCCACTTTGAAGCTAATAGGCTTATTCACGATATGGTCATCGTACCGAATCGATACATCCGTGACAACAACCATTTCTTTTGATGGATATGCCAATGGCTCTACTTTCAATGACTCGGTTTTTTCAACATTTTTTAGTAGTTTTGATTTTTCCTCAATAGCTCTTTGTTGTCTGGATTCCAGGTTCTTCGCTCGTTTCATCATCTTGGCTGCTTTATGTCCAACAAAGCCTTTGTCCAGTTTGGAACCTGAATTGGTTGTGCCGTTTTTGGAGGCTTCCACTTGATTAGACCAACCTGACGAACGCTTTGAGGATTGTTTTAATCGGTCGATATCTTTTTGCAGTCGTTGATTGGTTACTTCTTCGTGTTCCTGCTGACGATCAAAATTTAACTTCCAAGAAGAATAGTTTCCACTTTGAACGTCAATATTGGCTCTATTGATCGATAGGATATGGTCAACACAGCCATCTAAAAAGCTTCTGTCATGTGAAATTAAAATAAAACCTTTTTTCCTGCGAAGATAATCGGAAACCGTCTTTCGTGCATCCGTGTCTAGGTGATTGGTTGGTTCATCAATTAATAAAAATTGACCCTCTGTCAAAAACAACGCAGCAAGCAGCACCTTTGTTTGTTCGCCATTGGATAATGTTTTAAAAGGACGATACATGACCTCCGCATCTACATGTAGGTAAGCTATTTCACGTAGACATTCCCAATCTTCTGCCTGAGGACAAATTTCTTCAAATATTTCATGGGTATATTTATTTGGATCAGAAACTGGATAGGGGAAATAAGTGAAGTCTACAGAAGAGATGATTTTTCCGCTATACTCATAATTTCCTAATAACAACTGAAAGAATGTTGTTTTACCTCGTCCGTTTCTACCGATAAATCCAAGTTTCCAATCCGTATCGATTTGAAAGTTGACATTCTCAAAAATATTGTCAAAGCTGCTTGGATAAGAAAAAGTTAGGTTTTGTACTTGTATCATGGACATGATAATTCCTCCTTTGTATTGCAACAGTTTACTTTTCATACAAAGTCGGTCTATCCATCTATGGTTCATTTCTCCGTATAAGCAGATGGATATTAACGACTTATACGGAGTGTTACATGCGTTACAATAGTTTCTGAATCGCTCATATTTTTCCTCTCCTTTATGGGTAAATGAAAGGTACAAAATCAACTATGAAAGCAAGAAAAAAACCCTCCAATTGTACATTGGAAGGATTAGTCTTTCTCTGAATAAATGCGATTTGCCATTTGTGTCATGACAAATAAAATGCAAACTGATAGTTAAAAATGGATAGACTAACCCTATATTTTGTGTTTGAAATCATTCAATTCAAATAAAAATATAGTTTAGTTCTTCATTGTCCATTCATCAGTCCTCTCATAATTGTCTTTTTATAGTAACAAATTTTTTTACAGAATACAATGTAACCTTATTTTCATTTAGTACTATACAATAATTCCTATAATATTTATAGAAATAATTTATATAATAGTTGAAAAATAATTTCTACTATTCTGAAATATGTGCTATAGTAGGAGCATAATTGAATATTGTGTAAGACTTGGTGCCAAATGAAAGTTTGGCTTAAAAGGGAAGTCGGTGCAAATCCGACGCTGTCCCGCAACTGTAATTCGGAGCAAATCACAAATGCCACTGGGGAAACTGGGAAGGCTGTGAGGCGTGTTGATGGAAAGTCAGGAGACCTGCCAATTTCTAGTACACACCAAATACCTACGTGGAAATAGGTGGTGAAAAGTGACCAAATAGGCACTGTGCGATAACGTTTATGCGAAAGTAGATACTTTTTCGTATTGTTTTAGCATTATTAATTTTAACATGCAGCCATTTTCCTAATAGGAGAATGGCTTTTTATTTTTTCTAAAAAAGGAGCTTAAAAACATGAACTATACAAGTACATTGATCGGTTATCCCTATATAGGGGAGGAACGCGAATGGAAAAAAGCACTAGAAGCATTTTGGCGCAATGAACTTTCTGAGGAGGACTTTGAGGAAAAATTAAAGAAAATCCGTTTATCAAGAATAAACAAGCAGCTGCAACTTGGAATCGATATGGTGACAGTTGGCGACTTTACGTTTTACGATAGAATGTTAGATACAGCTTTGATGTTTGGTTTAGTTCCAAAGCGCTTTAACTGGCAAGGTGGTAAAGTCGATTTTCATACCTACTTCAGTGTAGCAAGAGGAGACAAAACAGCCGTAGCTAGTGAAATGACAAAATGGTTTAATACAAATTATCACTACATTGTTCCAGAGTATGAGGGACAAGCCTTACAACTAACAGAAAATAAAGTGTTAGCCGACTTTTTAGAGGCGAAGGAAACTTTCGGTATCATTGCGAAGCCGACACTAATTGGTCCCTATACATTTTATAAGTTAACGAAAGGCTACAACAAATTAACACAGGTTGAGTACTTATTAGCTTTATTACCACTCTATACGCAGGTATTAAAAGAATTAGTGGATGCAGGTGCCACTTGGATTCAGCTAGAAGAGCCATCCCTCGTCTTAACACTTGATCCAGCAGAGATAAAGCTGGTGAAAGAAATGTATGACCAGTTAGCCACTGCCGTTCCTGAGGCTAAAATAATGCTACAGACTTATTTCGAAGCTTTAAGTGCCTATGAAGCATTAAGTACATTGCCTGTTCAAGGATTCGGTTTGGACTTTGTTCATGGCTATAAAGGAAATATGGCGTCACTTCGTCAATTTGGTTTCCCGCAGGATAAAGTATTAGGAATAGGGGTAGTGAATGGCCGTGATATTTGGCGTTCAAACCTGGCGGAGGTCAATGCGACAATTCAAGCCATTGAACAGCTAAGTCATGCTGCTGAACTATGGATTCAACCATCAAGTAACCTACAGCACGTTCCAATCACAACCTCTCTTGAAAATGAACTTGACCCTGTTTTAAAGCAGTCTCTGGCCTTCGCAGATGAGAAAATCGTAGAAATCACGGGGCTGACTAAATATAGACGAGATAAAGATGGTTCCTTACAACATAATTTTTCAGAAAGTATGAAGGCGATTGAGGCTCTAAAAAATCATCCAATCCGCCAAAATAAGTTAATTCATCAAGCCGTTCAAACTGTGACAAAGCAAGATTTTGAACGACACAGTAATTTTACGAAGCGACAAACGATCCAACAACAAGCCTTAGGATTACCGCTGTTTCCAACAACTACAATCGGTAGCTTCCCGCAATCAGATGAAGTGAAAAGAAATCGTAATGCGTGGCGAAAGAATCAATTATCGAATGAAGCCTATGAAACATTTTTAGAAGACGAAACAAAGCGCTGGATCTCCATACAAGAGGAATTAGATATCGATGTACTTGTTCATGGTGAATTTGAGCGTACAGATATGGTCGAATATTTCGGTGAAAAGCTGACTGGCTTTGCCTTTACAGAGAAAGCGTGGGTTGTTTCATATGGATCACGCTGTGTGAAGCCTCCGATCATTTATGGAGATGTTGCATGGGCTTCACCAATTACCGTAAAAGAATCCGCCTATGCCCAAAGCCTAACGAAGCGATTTGTAAAAGGCATGCTGACAGGGCCAGTAACAATATTAAATTGGTCCTTTGTGCGAGATGATTTGTCCCGTAAAGATGTCGCTTATCAAATTGCATTAGCACTCCGTAAAGAGGTGGAAGCACTAGAAAACGCAGGTATATCAATTATTCAAGTGGACGAGCCAGCGTTAAGAGAAGGTTTACCGCTTAGAAAGGAGGAATGGGGGGCTTACTTAGAGTGGGCTGTCAATTCCTTTAAGCTTGCGACATCTAGTGTCAAAGATGAAACACAAATCCATACACATATGTGTTACTGCGAGTTTAATGATTTCATCGAACCAATTAGCGCACTAGATGCAGATGTGATTTCCATAGAAACATCACGAAGTCATGGGGAACTTATTACCTCACTACAAGCACAGCCCTATAAAAAAGGAATTGGCTTAGGCGTCTATGATATTCATAGCCCTCGTGTACCAAGCGAGGATGAAATGCTCGCTATTATGAAAGATAGTCTACAGGTGCTGGACCGTTATCAATTCTGGGTGAATCCAGATTGTGGCTTAAAAACGAGAAAAGAAGATGAAACCGTTGCAGCTTTAGCGAATATGGTTGCTGCTACTAAAACGTTGCGTCAAGCTGTACAGCAATCTACATCAAGCTAACGAAATGATTTTTAATCTACCACATCTACTCTCCAATAACGAAGACTAGGGTAAATCCCTAGTCTTTATATGTTACGTCGATATATATATTATCTTCAGAAAGTAAAATTGACGTGAACATGCGAGCATGTTATGTTTATTACTAATTTCATAGCAATCATTACAAGTTTGAGTGAAATCGTCTTTCATTCAATTAAAAGGAAAATGGGTGAAAATCCCATGCTGTCCCGCAGCTGTAAATGAGGAGTTTTGTTTCAAATACCACTGAGGAGTACTTGGGAAGGTGAAACAAAATGATGATTCATGAGCCAGAATGCCTGCTTGTAAGAAGATTCATTGATGATCTACGAAAGATAGGGAGATGGATGGAGACTTGCTCATCGTGGGTTTTTCTGTCCTTATTCTTTTTTAGAATAAGGTTTTTTTATGCCTTCTCTTCTTCAACAAGTAGATGTATTTGTACTACGAATAGAGATAGGAGACAGAAAATGAGATTGACAAAGTATTTACTTCCTTTCCTGCTTGTCCTGACGTTCAGTTTACTTGCTGGCTGTACAGGCACGGATGAAGAAAAGGAAAAGACCTCAGCAAACCAAACAGATGAAAAAATAATAACGATTGGCTGGCCATTAGATGTCGGTCCATTGAATCCTCATACATATTTACCGAATCAAATGACTGCCCAAGCAATGGTTTATGAATCCTTGGTGGAATACAATGATGATGGTACTGTTACGCCTAAGCTCGCCGAAAGCTGGGACATCTCTGAGGATAAAACTTCGTATACTTTCCATCTAAGAAAAGACGTGAAATATTCAGACGGCACTGCATTTAATGCAGATAATGTCATTCGTAACTTTGACGCCGTTTTAGCGAATCGAGACATGCATTCTTGGATGGGCATGGTTAACCACATGAAAGAGGTTGTAAAAGTAGATGATTTTACAATTCGTCTGCAATTGGATGAGCCTTATTATCCAGTCTTAAACGAACTTGCCTTCGTCAGACCTTTCCGTTTTTTAGGGGATAACGGATTCCCAAAGGATGATATGACGCAAGATTCTATCAAAGCACCGATTGGAACAGGCCCTTGGGTATTAACTGAATACAAAAAGGACGAATATGCATTATTTAGTCGCAATGAAAACTATTGGGGAGAAAAACCACTAGTTGAACAAATAAAAGTAAAAATTATTCCTGACTCAGAATCTATTTCATTAGCATTTGAAAACGAAGAATTAGATTTAATTTATGGGCGTGGCATTATTAGTTTAGATAACTATACGTATTTAAAAGACAGTGGCAAATACAAAACTGCTACCTCTGAGCCTTTATCTACGAAAGCACTGCTATTCAATACACAATCTGGTCCATTATCTGAGCTAAAGGTACGTCAAGCCATTCAATATGCTATTAATAAGGAACAAATGGTCGACAGTATTACACATGGTACGGAAAAAGTAGCGAACACATTGTTCTGGGATGCGATTCCTTATGCCAATATAGATTTAGCACCTATTGTATACAATCCAGAAAAAGCCCAACAATTGCTAGATGAGGCAGGGTGGTTATTACCTAAGGGTGAAAAAATTCGTTCAAAAAACGGACAGCTGTTGTCTTTAGATTTGATTTACATTGCATCCGATGCGATTCAAAAACCAATGGCAGAATTAATGCAAGGTGAACTCGCAAAAATTGGCGTTCAGTTGAATTTAGAAGGGGCAGATGTAATGGTCGGTCTTCAAAAATTGATGGATGACCAGGTGGATATTAATTTCTGGCGTACCAATGGACCACCTACAGATCCACATAGCTTTGCAAATGAATCAGCTACACCAAATGCTAGTGGTGTGTACGAGGCGAAATTAGGCCTAGCAAACGCCAAAGAAATCGATACGAAAATTCACCAATTATTAGTAGGAACAGATGAACAGGAACGCGTGCAGCTTTACACGAATATTTTAACGATGTTTCATGACCAGGCACTCTTTTACCCTATTTCTTACGAAACAAATAATGTGATTTATCAACCATCTCTAAAGGATTTTGCACCACGTGCATCTGAATATGATATACCTTATGCACAAATGGCTAAAGAAAAATAAAAGTGGAGGAGAGAGTGTGTCTAGCAGAGACAGCTCTCTCTTTATCATAGGATTGAGTAGGAAGTGACAGCATGTATGAATCAACATGGATCTTTTGTTTAAAAAGAATTTTAACATTGCCCTTTGTCTTATTAGGCGTTTCCATCCTAACCTTTGTATTTATTCGTTTTGTTCCTGTAGAGCCTGCTGAAGTCATACTACGTTTGGCAAGGGTTGCGCCAACAGAGGAAGCCATTCAGGCATTACGTGAGGAACTGGGAACGGACAAGTCGTTTTTTCTTCAATATTTGCTATGGGGAAAGGGCGTAATCCAGCTAGATTTTGGAACATCTTTTGTTAGTAAATTACCTGTGGCACATGAACTATTCGTGAAATTACCCGCAACCATTGAATTAGCTATTGCTGCGTTTATCCTCATTTTAGGGCTAAGTATTCCATTCGGAGTAATAAGCGCATTGTATAAGCACACCATCATCGATAAAATCATACGATTCTTTAGCATATTGAGTGTGTCGATTCCAGCCTTTTGGTTAGGTTTCCTATTACTCTATTTATTTAGCTTAAAATTAGGACTCTTTCCGACAAACGGGAAGGGCACACCTGCTCATTTAGTTTTACCCGCCTTCTCACTGGCGTTACCAACAATTGGATTATTCGTTCAGCTTATCCGTTCAACCATCCTAGAAGAATTACAGCAGCAATATGTTCAATATGCACGGCTAAGAGGATTAAAAAGCTCCGTGATTCTTATCCGTCATGTTTTGCGAAATGCTGCTATTCCCTTGACTTCCTTGCTAGGCATGACCCTTGGCAATCTTTTAGGTGGAGCCGTGATTGTGGAGCAGGTTTTTAGCTGGCCCGGACTCGGCAGGTACTTAATAGAATCCATTATGAACAGGGATTATCCAGTTGTACAATGCTATGTGTTAATTATTGCGGTTATCTATGTGCTTGCCAATTTATGTACAGATATATTGCATCGTTTATTGGACCCTCATCTAATGATGAAGGGTAGGAGAGATTAAAAATGAAATTTGTACGAACAAAAAGTGGCAACTTAACAGGATTAATCAGTCTATTCCTCCTTGTCATTACTGGCTTATTAGGACTGTTTGCGCCAATTTTAATGCCACACGACCCTTTTGCTGTCGATATTGCTAAGAAATTTTCAGTCCCGTCTTGGGACTATCCATTAGGTACAGATCATTTAGGAAGGTGTATCTTGTCACGCCTTCTTTTAGGTATTCGTTATTCTTTAGGTGCAGCGCTCATCATTCAGCTAGTCGCTATTGTTTTAGCTATCCTACTGGGTGCTTTTGTAGCGTTGAAAAGAGGATTAATTGATTTTCTTTTTATTCGATTATGTGATATTTTATTAGCCTTTCCGACACTCGTACTTGCATTTGGGCTGTTAGGTATATTAGGTCCTAGCTTAAAAAATGTTTTAATAGCGCTCATTTTCACACAGCTTATTTATTATGCAAGAATGATCCGAGGTTTGTTTATTGGCATCAATGAGAAAGACTTTGTTCAAGCTGCTAGGATAACGGGCACTACAGGTATCCAATTAATTAGACGCCATTATATACCCAATCTATTGCCATCTATTGTCACGATTGTCGCATTAGATATCGGGAAGGTGATTTTAGAAATTGCAGGCTTTTCCTTTATCGGACTTGGGGTGCAGGCACCGATTCCAGAATGGGGCATGATGATCAATGAAGGAAAGCAATACATGAGACAGCATCCTGAATTAATGCTTTATCCAGGACTTGCCATCATCCTTGTTGTGTTATTGTTTAATCAATTAGCAAATCGTTTAAAAAGGCTTGACTAGGAAAGGGGAAGTTATGGAGAAAGTTTTAGAAGTGATAGACCTCACAGTCAAAATAGGGGAGAAAAATATATTAACCTCTATCAACCTGACAGCTTATAAAGGGCGAGTCCTAGGAATTATCGGGGAAAGTGGCAGTGGCAAGTCCATGCTTTGCCATGCCATCATGCAAACATTACCGTCCTTTGCCCATGTCAGCCAAGGGGAAGTACTCTATCTACAAGAAAATTTATTAAACGTTTCAGCTGCTAAATGGAGAGCTTATCGTGGCAGACATCTTTCGATGATTTTGCAAAACCCATCCGCTGCATTTGATCATATTCAAACGATTGAAAGTCATTTTCGAGAAACATTAAAAGCACACTTTAAGCTTACAAAAAAAGAAATGAGACAGATCGCCCTTGATGCTTTGAAAAAAGTTCATTTACCTCAGCCAGAGCAGCTCTTGTCCTACTATCCTTTCCAGTTAAGTGGAGGCATGCTACAGCGAGTGATGATTGCTCTGTCAATGGCGATACAGGCCTCCCTCTACATCGCAGACGAGCCTACGACTGCTCTGGATACCATCAATCAGAAACAAGTATTAACACTATTTAATCAAATTCGCTCAGAAACAGATGCTACCATACTCCTTGTCACGCATGATTTAGGTGTCATTGCTGAGCTTGCGGACGATGTGGCTGTGATGTATCAAGGAGAAATCGTTGAGCAAGCAAATGTTTTTGATTTTTTTGATGCGCCTCAGCATCCCTATACCAAGAAACTTTTACAAGCGAGAATGCTATGAGGTGATAAAATGACGCTACTAGAAGTAAAAAATATTGAGAAATACTATGCGCAAAGACCATTTCTATTCAAACGAGGACAGGAAGCCCCTGTATTAGAGAATGTGACATTTTCACTTCAGGAAGGAGAATGTCTTGGCATCGTCGGTCAAAGTGGTTCTGGAAAAAGCACATTAGGGCGCATTATTTTAGGGATTGAACGACCAACAAACGGAGAGCTGATCTTTCAAGGTGTCAATTTATACGAAGCACCCAGCAAAGAGAAAAAAATGATACGAAGAAATTTACAGGCTGTTTTTCAAAATAGTTATCATTCATTTAATCCAAAACAGACGATTTTCGAAATACTCGAAGAACCGTTTTTGAATTTCGAGCATTTTAGCAAAGCAGAGCGACAACAGAAAGTAAGGGAATTACTAGACTGTGTAGAGTTAGAGTGGGCAATGGCTCAAAACTATCCCTCACAGCTAAGTGGGGGACAGCAGCAACGAGTCAACATTGCTAGAGCTCTTGCATTAAAGCCGAAACTGATTGTTTTAGATGAGGCCATTAGTAGTCTTGATATGATTTTGCAAAAGACGATTATAGAGCTACTGCAAAGACTTCAAAAAGAGCTACAGCTTGCTTATCTATTCATTTCACATGATTTACAGGCCACACGTTTTATGTCAGATCGCATCCTTGTGATGCAGCATGGTCAGCTAGTGGAGGAGATAGGCAAGGATGGGACATATCAGCACCCCGCTTCACAAGCGTTATACAATGCAATTTTGCCATCACACCCGCGGGAAAGAAAAAAGAAGGATAGACCCAATTAAACAGAAACGCCATTTTGAGAAATTAAAAATGGCGTTTTCTTAATTTTTAAAGCAATATAGAAACAAAAATAAATAAAATTAATCGAGATATTAATTTTATTTATTTTTTAATTAAAATTATTAATTTTATTATTTACATCTTTAATTTCTTTATTATATAATCAGCTTAACTTAAAGGAAGGAGTTCACTATGGCTTATCAAGTAATCACAAATTGTCCTGTCTGCAGTAAAACATTAAAAATTACGAAGTTACAGTGTTCTCATTGTCACACGACCATTGAAAATGAGTTTGAATTGTCGAAGCTAGCATCCTTATCACAGGATCAGCTTCATTTTGTGGAAGTATTTTTAACCTGCCGAGGAAATATTAAAGAGGTTGAAAAGGAACTGGGGGTTTCGTATCCAACAGTTCGAGGCAAGCTAAATGATATTATTTCATCCCTTGGCTATGCTCAAAAGAAGAAAAATGAAGTAGATGAGAAAAAAATTGTAAGCATGCTTGAAAATGGCGAAATCACAACAGATGAAGCCATAAAGCTCTTAAAAGACGAATAGGGAGGAACGACCATGAAAGAGGAAATTACAAAAGTGTTAACGATGATTCAAGAGGGCAAAATTGATGCGGATAAAGGATCAGAGCTGATTCAAGTGCTACAACAGAAAGAAGAATCAGAGAATAAATTTGTGGAAAAAACAAAGTATTTAGATAAAACGTTAAAGGTCCGTGTTGTATCCACCGAAAATGATAATGTCACGGTAAATTTACCAATTAAACTTGTCAAAGCCGTATTGATGGCAGGACACAGCATCGCTGCAAGTATTCCGCAATCTGAAAAATACGTAAAAGATATCGACATCAATCTTCTTCTTGAAGCAATTGAAAATGAACTAGATGGACAAATTGTAGATATAAAATCAGCAAACGGAGATTCCGTTGCAGTCTTCATTGAGTAGAGGCGACGAATGATGCATGTAAAAGTGAAAGCAAAAGACGTTCGCTTTACCGTCCCTGTTCCCTATACTGTGCTAACCATTGTCCTCTCCATTTTAACTTCTAAATGGATTCAGCAACAAGCCAATAAGTGGACAAAGGCATACTTCGATAAAAAGAAAATAGACTTTACCTTTCCCCTCATCGACAAAGAAATGTTAAAGCCGATTATCAAGGAACTACAAAATTATAAAGGACTTGTGCTAGTCGATGTCAAAGCTCAGGACGGGACTGAGGTTAAGGTTAGACTATAATCCCAATGATAGAATGGTAAGAGCATGTTATGATAAAAGCATGCTCTTTATTAATGTAATGAGCATCATTTGAAATGGGTAAGAGATGATCATTATTTCAGGACTTACGATAGAGACAACTATTTTTCAATGGTACATAAAATAGAAGATTTCTTTAAACTCAAATTAGAATTCTAGATCCATTTTAATAGAAAATCACGTACATCGTTAAAAATAGATTTTTGATTTGGGTATAAGTGATTAGTGGTAATCTATTTGGAACTACATAATTAAAAATACTGAATAATCCAAAAATAAAGAAGTTTAGAATCTTGATTTACTTTTCATTTGAAGGATGGTACACTTAAAACTATTGAACAACAACTATATATTGTGTTCGTTTTACAAAGGTACTACTACATGTAGTTTAAAAGGGAAGTTCGGTACAATTCCAACGCTGTCCCCGCAACTGTGAAGCTGACGATGATTGCAACCACTGTGCATTTGCATGGGAAGGGAATCAGAGAATGAAGCAAAGCCAGGAGACCTGCCTTTATAAAACAAATTTATCATTTCTTCGGGGATTAAGAGATGGGAACGTCAGTATTTTTGGTATGTTAACGTTTCCATTTAGCCTATCTCTTTAGAGGAGATAGGCTTTTTTATTTTATGAAAAGAGGGATTTCTATGAAACTTTATACGAAAACAATTTGTCCAAAATGCCTATGGGTAAAATCTGAACTACAACGTGCAGGACTTGAAGCTGAAATTGTTAACATCGATCACGATGAACAAGCAAAGCAAACGATTATTGACGCAGGTTTTTTAAGTGTGCCTGTTTTAGAGATGAATGAAACTTTCATAGGAGATGTTCAGGAAATTGTTTCTCAAATTGAGTTGATTGCCCTATGATTGTTTACGCGAGTCGTACAGGTAATGTCCGAAATGTTGTATCCAAATTAAAGGCAGAATGTATCGAGCTCTCGGAAGAATTGCGATTGAACAAGCCATATCTCTTAATTACCTACACAGATGGTTTAGGTGACATTCCAGCAAAGGTACAACGTTTCTTAGAAAAAAACAGGGATTTTTGTAAAGGAGTAGTTGCCAGTGGTAATAGTAACTTCGGTCATCATGTATTTGGCGCTGCTGGTGAGAAAATCGCTGCTACCTATCATGTACCCTTAGTAAGGAAATTAGATTTACGAGGTAATCAAACGGATTACGAAGCAATACAAACGTTTTATGAAACGAGGGTAATGAGATGAAAACCTATTTAAAGCTTAATAATGACGTACTGAATCGTTATAGTACAACTGGATTACTTGAGTTAGAAAAGGACCGCGAAGCTACGCGCCGCTACTTTTTAGAGTATGTTAACGTACGTTTGCGTTATTTTATAGATATTGAAGAAAAAATCCGCTATTTAGTTGATGAGGGCTACTATGAGAAAGCATTTATCGACATGTACGAAATGGAATTTATTAAGAAGCTGTACAAGAAAGCCTATGATTATAATTTCCGCTTTCCATCCTTTATGAGCGCAAGCAAATTTTACGATAGCTATGCTATGAAAAGTCGTGATGGGGAAGAGATCTTAGAAAAGTATGAGGATCGTATTGTCATTATTGCTTTGTATTTAGCTCAAGGAAACACGGCTTTAGCAGAACGCTCTGTCGAAGCAATGATGGAAGCCTATCAGCCTGCAACACCAACTGCTTTAAATAGTGGTAAGAAAGCACGTGGTGAATTAGTCAGCTGCTTTAAATTATCAATGGATGACTCCATGAATAGTATTGCTGAAAATATTGGCTATTGTTTAGAGCTATCACGCCTTGGTGGTGGAGTTGGGGTCAACTTAACAGATTTACGTCCATTAGGTGATCCAATTAAAGAGATATTAAATCGTGCAAGTGGTGTCATCCCAGTAGCGAAACTGTTAGAAAATTCTTTCAGTTATTCGAATCAGCTAGGGCAACGAAATGGCTCAGGTGTTGTCTATCTAAATATTTTCCATGCAGACATAGAAAATTTCATTTCATCAAAAAAACCAAATGCGGATGATAAAATTCGCCTCGCTACCCTTTCAACAGGGATTATTATACCTAGTATTTTCTTCGAACTGATGAAACGTGATAAGGATATTGTTTTGTTTAGCCCATATGATATTTTTAAAGAATATGGCAAACGTATGTCTGAAATTTCTATTTCAGACATGTACTACGAGCTACTTGATAACCCTAAAATTCGTAAAATTAAACGTTTAAACGCACGTAAGCTTTACACAGAGGTGAAAAAAGCACAATTTGAATCAGGCTATCCGTTTGAAATCTTTGATGATAATGTCAATAAGGTACATCCTTTAAAAAATATTGGGCGTGTCAAAATGTCCAATTTATGTACAGAAATCTTACAAGTACAAGAGACAAGTATCATTACGGACCAGGATCAACCAAATGACTATGGATTAGATGTATCGTGTAACTTAGGTTCCATCGATATCCATGTAGCAAGTAAAGTCAATGATTTCGGCGCATTAGTCGATACAGCCATGCACCTATTAACGAATGTATCGCAAATGACGCACATTAAGAATGTACCGTCTGTTGCAAAAGCCAATCAATTAATGCATTCTGTAGGGCTTGGCTGTATGAACCTCCATGGGCATCTCGTGACAGAAGGCATCCTGTACGGCTCAAAAGATTCCATTGATTTCATGGATCACTTTATGGAAGCGATGAACTATTATTCTCTGAAATCTTCGATGGAAATGGCGAAAGAAAAAGCTGCAACCTTCTACCGATTTGAGGACAGTGATTATGCATCAGGTAGCTATTTTGACCAATATATCAATAAAACTGAGGAAGAACTATCGCCTGCTGTGTTGAAGGCGCTTGGCAATATTCCAATCATCACAAACAAGATGTGGGAAACGTTAAAGCAGGATGTAATGCAGTACGGTCTATTCCATTCCTATCGTTTGGCTATTGCCCCAACTGGTAGTATTTCATATATTCGTAGCTGTACGGCTTCAATCGCACCATGTACAGAGCGCGTAGAGGTTCGTGATTACGCCGATAGTAGAACCATTTATCCAATGCCTCATTTAACAAATGACAATAGTCATTTATATGTGGAGGCGTATGATGTGAATCCGTATGATTTAATTGATTTATATGCAGCTTCTCAAAAGCACGTTGACCAAGGTATTTCCATGACGCTTTATGTAACGGACAATTGGACAACCGAACAATTGGCTAAAGTATACATTTATGCGTGGGTCAAGGGCATTAAGTCTGTTTACTATGTTCGTCAACGTTTACAAAGCTTAGAGGAGTGTGTAGCATGTCAAATATAATTTATGAGGCAGTCAATTGGAATAAGGCAACAAGTGAGCTTGCCCAAATATTTTGGGACCAGCAATGGAAGCAAATTTGGTTTCCAGAAGAAATTGCGGTCAGTAAAGATATTAAACAATGGAAAAGCTTTGAGCATCAGGACACATATAAAAAAGTATTTGCAGGATTAACCTTACTGGATACTGTACAAACAAATATCGGGATGAATCGTGTTGCTGCTTATACAGACGATTTACAGGAAAAGGCTGTCCTAACCGTTTTTGATGCATTCGAGGCGATACATGCCAAGTCCTATTCTTATATTTTCACAACGCTTTGTACAAACGAAGAAATCGACGAGCTATTTGAGTGGGTCAAGAAAAATGAATTTCTACAGTATAAGGCCAATAAAATAGCAGACATTTATAATAGTATTGAAGAAGGCAATCCAGAGAGCTTATGGAAAGCGATGTTTTCATCCGTTATGCTTGAATCTTTCCTGTTTTATTCTGGCTTTTTCTATCCATTATACTTAGGAGGACAAGGCTTCCTACGAAACAGTGCCGAGATTATTTCACTCATCTTGCGCGATGAATCTATCCATGGGGTAGCAGTTGGATTTTTTGCTCAAAATCTATTCAAGCAATTTTCAAAGGAAAAGCAAGAAGAGTTACATTTATGGGGCTATGAGCTATTATTAGATTTATATCAAAATGAAATGAAGTATACAGATGATATTTATGCGGAAACAGGATTATCACCTGAAGTGCGAGCATATGTACGTTATAATGCAAATAAAGCTTTAATGAATGTCGGCTTTGAAGCCATGTTCCCAGAAGAGGAAGTCAATCCAATTGTGATGAATGGGATTCGTAATGAAGGCTCCACATATGATTTCTTTTCACAAAAAGGTGCTACCTATGCCAAGGCAAAAGTTGCGCCAATCACAGATGACACATTCAATTTTAATCGTTAAGGATGAAGAACAATGAATCTAGAAGTAAAAATTAAAAAAGTTCACGCTGATGCCATGCTACCGATACAAGCCAACCCTGGTGATGCAGGCATGGATCTCTATTCCATAGAAGCAGTAGAAATCCCAGCAGGCGTAGCCAAACTCATTAAGACTGGTATTCAGATTGAATTACCTAAGGGAACGGAAGCCCAAATTCGACCAAGAAGTGGACTAGCATTAAAGCATAGTGTAACCGTACTGAATAGCCCAGGCACTATAGATGAAGGCTATAGAGGCGAAATCGGTGTTATTTTAATCAACCATGGTCAAGAACCATTTATCGTAGAAAAATCAATGCGCATTGCTCAAATGGTTATTCAATTTGTTCCTTCTATTCAATTAGTGGAAGTAGATGAATTATCTCAAACGGTCCGTGGAGAATCTGGATTTGGCGCAAGTGGTACGAAATAGCGTACCTATATATAAACCTCATAAAGTTTACTTAAAAATCCTGCGAAAATGCAGGATTTTTTTGTTACCGTTGCTAATAGCAGAAGGAAATAATAGGGTACATATGGAATGAAGTAATGATAGCGAATTAAAGGAGCTAATAATCATGAAAAAAATATGTTCAGGTATTTTCCTTATGTTGATTGTCATTCTTACATCTATCACAACTGCTGCAGCTGCTAGTAGTCAACTAAAAGTGGACGGTATGACAGTACAAACGGATGTGAAGCCCGAAATAAAAAACAATCGAACAATGGTACCCTTACGCGTGATTAGTGAAAATTTAGGGGCTAAGGTGCATTGGTCGGAAGGGCAAGTGATACTGACCCAAGGTGAGATGAAAGTCAGTTTAAAGTTAAACAGTAGTAAAGCCACCGTAAATGGAAAAACGGTATTATTGGATGCAAAGCCATACCTAAAGAATGGACGCACCATTGTACCATTACGTTTTCTAGCAGAAACCTTTGGCTGTAAAGTTCATTACGATCATTTAACGATCTCAATTGATACAGAGCCATTGATGATTAAGGGTGTGGAAGTGAAAGCATTACTTCATGAATACCACATGACAATGGGGGGAGTAGTCGAGCAAATCAATGGCAATGCCTATATGGAAGAAATGCACCGTATATTTACTAAAAATATGGGCAAGAAGATAAAACAGCCTAACGACTACACATGGTCTGTGCATAGCACCGTAATTGGGGGCTATTATAAAATGGGCCAATATGATTTCTTGAACAAGGAAGGTAGTAGCATAGCACGTTATGATCTCTATTCGTTGGTGCAATCTTCAGATAAACCTTTGACTGGACAGCCAGACGTGTTGATTTATGACGCCACTGTTGACCAATGGTATGAGTTTAACAAAACTGCCAGTGACTCTATTTATTCGTTAATGGAAACTGCCACGAGAAATGGCTTTGTGACAGTTATTAGTAATACAGTTCCTTGATTATGAATCCATTAAAAATGCAATAGAAGAGCACATCTATGAATAAGATGTGCTCTTCTTATTAAATTAAAAATGCTAATCATTTTTATTTAGAAAAGTACTAGGCATGACTACAAGGACTACTGTTCCACGAGCACAAAGCGTATCCTGCGCGTAAACTTCAGTTTCTACTTTCCATTTCTTCGGATGAATTTCTTCAACAGTGCCAATTGCCTTTAAGGGAACATCTTGGGGTGTTGGCTTGAGGAAATCTACATTAAGGTTAGCCGTTACAAATCGAGGTGGCTCCGCTCCATCACCAATTTCATGTCCATTTTTACGATGCAAGGCAAGCGCTGCCGACCCTGTTCCATGGCAATCAATTAATGAAGCAATTAAACCACCATAGATAAATCCTGGAATACCCATATATTTTGATTCAGGTGTATAGATTGTAATCGTCTTATCACCATGCCACCCCGTGCGAAGATGATGACCATCATCATTCAAACGGCCACATCCATAACACCAAGCGATATCATCTGGATAAATATCTTGAATTGCTTTTTCTACTTTTAATTCTTCCATTCTTCTCTCCCCAATACTCTAGTATTATTTGTTTCTAATCGAACGTTAATCATTTAAGTATAATTAATCATTTCCATTCCATCAATAAAAATCTAAATATTCCATCTATTTAAACTATGTAAAAAAGCACTACCATAAAGTTGGACAAATTTTATTAGTGACAGATGGGGAGGGCTGGTATCAGGAAGAAGGAAAAGCTGCATAGCTTGTAAAACGCTGGCATGGTGCAACAATAGAAAGATGGTATACTATGATCGTTGCATTGCTGTGCTGAAGAAGGAATTAAAGGAGTCAAAAGGTATGTCATTAGAAAATATAATCGATTGTATTTGCAAGGAAGCAACTAATAAAGACAGTAAAAAATTAGAAGAATTACTAGAGCAATTGTATGATTATGAAAGTGCTAAAATACTTGATATTTACCCTTATCAGATAAAAAGTAATGAAAAATATAGTCAAGTAGAAGTATTCTTCGATAAATTAGAGATGGTCGATTTCCAACAAAAAACGCAGGATTATCATTCGTACCAGAAAAGCCTAGAAAAATTTGAGAGATTTTTTGAATTGATGTGGTTAAAATCATCTGAATTTTATGCATTTTATTATTTACCAGATCCTTTATATAAGGATCAATTGTATTATAAAGTCTACGAGAATGAGTGGGGTAAAATTACACCTAAAGATCTTACAGAAGGAACTTTTGTAAACATTGATGAATACACAATGTTAATTTCAGCTGTTTCGGACCATCTCCATTTACATTTTATTTTACCTGAGGAGAATATTGTATTTAGTGGGAATGGCTTAGCCTTTTTAATTTACAGCCAACATAATCTTGAGTTATTAGAAAAGGTTGCTAATACGGAGGGGCTCTATATCCGTTGAAAAAGGGAGAGAACATTCCCAGCAACATGAAGCTAGATAATATGAAACATACCCTAAAAAAATAGCAACAATCTATGTTGCGTACAGATCGTTGCTACAATTATTTAAAAATCATTTATTTTGCTCCCGATAATTAATGGTCTCTTTAAATTCATCGGTAGCTAGGATATTGTAGAACATATTTCTACTGTTTACGTTTGCTATTGTCCCAGTGATTGTATTATCAATCCATAGATAGTATTCATCATCGTTTAGTTTGATCTTATACTGCGGAGCAATTTCGTTATCGACCTCACCGAATTCTCTAGCTTTTTTAAATGTTTTTTCTATAATTTTAATATCTTTCGCATCGGAGATTTGTTGTAAAGTATCGGGTTGCACTTCATCAAAATTAATTAATTCTTGAATTTCTATCACCTTCGATGCTTCTTTCTGATCGTTACAAGCAACTAACGCTAAAGAACAAATCATTAACAACGAAATTGTTTTTATTTTCACCTTGTCTTCACCCCTTTTTGTTCAATCTAGTATATTCCCTTATGAACATTTCTTCAAACTGCAAAACCCTCAAATTATTTCCATAATCTAACAGTCTAAAAAAAGGTTTAACCACAGCATAAAAAGTTATCTGAGAGCTTTCCCCTTGAATGGAATTTATAGTATGCTGATTAAAAGGGAGGAGAGGGATTTTATGGTTAAACAATTGATTGTTGGGGATACAACACAGGAATTGGCTTCTACTCGTCGTATGCTGGAACGCTTGCCTGACGAGCATATGACATGGAGGCCACATGAGAAATCAATGACACTAGGAGGTCTGGCCACGCACCTAATCAATCTGCTAAACTGGCAAATGGCTATTTTACAGTACTTAGACTTTGATCTTTCCGCCGTTCCGTTGCGACGAGAGGCATTAGAAAAGCGAGCTGACATTCTGGATGAGTTCGATACAAACGTAAGAAAAGTGGAAATGATGCTTATTGGATGTGATGAGAAAACGCTCGGAGAGGTATGGACACTACGTCACGGTGACCATATTATTCGCCAAGAGCCTCGAGCAATTGCGTTCCGCACCTTCGGATTAAGCCACATGGTCCATCATCGGGCGCAGCTTGGGGTATACTTGCGACTTCTCGATATTCCAGTACCAGGCATCTACGGCCCCTCTGCAGACGAAGAAGCCTAGTAAACTACTTCCATGAATCGCTATTTAGAAAGGTACGAGGTGTTCGATTGACTAAGATAATGACGAAAACAGAACGATTAATTATTCGATTAATGGAAGAGGGAGATTACTCTTCTTGGCTTACGCAATATGAAAATCGTTTACCTTCCCAGCATAAATACGATGAAGGTAAATTAGATATGAGCATCTGTACGAAAGAATGGTTTCGTGATTTAGTTACTAAGCATCATCAGATGGCTGAGGATGATAAGGTGTATGTATTTGGAGTATTTAGAAAAACAGATAATACGCATATTGGTTTTGTAGACTTTTCCACAATTATGAGGGAAGAATTTCAATGGGCTAGGTTCGGGTATACCATTCATAACCATTTTTGGAGAAAAGGTTATGGTAAAGAGGCTGTAAAGGCAGCGATTGATCTAGCATTTGAAAAATTAAATTATCATCGAATAGAAGCTCATATAAACCTCGACAATACGGCATCTATAAAATTAGCAGAAAATGTTGGGATGCTTTATGAATGCACGAGGAAAGGATTCATCTACGAGGACAACAAGTGGACTGATCAGCTGGTTTATTTTATAAATGCAGAAGACATTTAAAAGGGAGGAGCTGTATGTACGACATGGAGAACTCTTTAGAAGTGCAAAAGAAAGAGGATATAAAAATTTCAATTGTCATACCAGCCCATAATGAAGAAAAATACATTGGAAAATGCTTAGAATCTATTTTAAAGGCTTCCAAATCCTTTGAAAATCAAGTAGAGATTATTGTTGTTTTAAATCGCTGTACAGATAGAACAGAGGAAATTGCAAAATCGTATAATTGTATCCTACTAAAAAATAGCGATAAGAACCTTTCGAAGATTAGGAACGCTGGCGTTGATATGGCAAGAGGTGAAATCATCGTCACAATTGATGCCGATACACAGATGAACGAACATGTGTTATCGAAGGCAGTGGAGAACTTAAGCACAGGTAAGTACATTGGCGGGGGCGTTACAGGAAAGTTTGAAAGAATGTCCTTAGGAATTTTTGTTTCAGCTTTGTTGTTAATCGGACCAATATTTTTAAAATATGGTGCAATTTCTGTAGGCATCTTTTGGTGCTACAAAAAAGATTTTCAAGCAATTAATGGATTTAATGAAAATATGCTCATGGCAGAAGATGCCGATTTTGCTAAACGATTAAAAGATTGGGGAAAAAAGAACGAAAAAAAATACGGAACAATTCAAAATGGAATGATCACTTCAAGCAGAAA
This sequence comes from Lysinibacillus sp. AR18-8, assembly GCF_001705465.1. Lineage (NCBI taxonomy): Bacteria > Bacillati > Bacillota > Bacilli > Caryophanales > Bacillaceae > Lysinibacillus > Lysinibacillus sp. AR18-8. Next base: position 105,049 of record NZ_MDGU01000006.1, on the reverse strand, counting down.
ATTTGATAAGCATGGAGACTGGGTTTTACTTAAACGTCCTAAAATGATCCTAGCATACCTTAAAGGTACAGATCAGAAACATGCGAATGAAGCATATTATGAAAATGAAGATAGATAAAAAGAAACCGTAACGTTAATCGAACAAGGATTAACGTTTTTTTGTTATCACACTAGCTGGAAAAAAGAAAAGAATTGAATAATTTTTTATAATAAATTATTCTTTATTACATCAATATTGATGATTCATTTTAGCGAAAGGATGGGGATTGATATAGCTGACGTCAATGTGTCAAACCCTAACAATCAGAATGATGAATAACTTTGAAGATTTAATAGAAAAAGAGTATTCCAATATAGCAGGCATCGCTATTAGAAAAGATAATCATTTAATTTACGAAAAATATTTTGATGAGTACACCCAAGATGATGCTTTGCATATAGCATCTGTCACTAAAAGTATCATCTCCATTCTTATTGGAATGGCAATTGATAAAGGATATATGAAAAATATAGAACAGCATGTGTTAGATTTTTTTCCAAATTATACAGTGAAACGTGGCGAAAAAACCATTCAAAACATCACCATAGCAAATTTGTTGTCAATGACTGCACCCTATAAATACAAGTCAGAGCCTTATACGAAAGTATATTCAAGTGATGACTGGGTAAAAGCTGCATTGGATTTGCTAGGAGGCAAAGGTAGTATTGGGGTGTTTAACTATTCTACCGTTGGCACACATATTTTATCAGGTGTTCTTACAACTGCCACTGGTCAATCTGTTCTTGATTTCGCTACAGAAAACTTGTTTAAACCTCTTGCAATCAAAGCTCCCACAAATACAACTATACAAAATAAAGAAGACTATTTCGCTTTTCTGAAGGATAAATATGTCACTGGCTGGATAGTAGATCCTAAGGAAGTAAATACCGCTGGTTGGGGACTTACGTTAACAACCCGAGATATGGCCAAAATAGGTCAGCTCTATTTAAATGGGGGTGTATGGAACGGTCGCCAAATTCTTTCTTCTCAATGGATAGAGGACAGCACTAAAGTACAAAGTCGATCAGGAAAGCGGTCCTATGGTTATTTGTGGTGGATACTTGATGATTGCTATGCAGCTTTGGGGGATGGTGGAAATGTAATATTCATAAATCCTCAAAAGAAGATGGTCATTTCGATTGCTTCGCGCTTTATGCCACGTGCCAAGGATCGTGTTGAATTGATTAGAAAACATATGATGCCATTGTTTGAATAACAGCTAGGGATAATAAGAAATTATGGTAAATACACTCCATTTTGATCATCATCAATCAAAATGGAGTTTTTATATTGAATAAAGGATATTAATGAATCAATTTTGTCAATCATCCTTAATGGGCATAAAAGCAAAATAACACAAGTGAATAATTACAAGCCATCCAAAACAGTTTTGGGGATCCGTTCAACTTTGTTCAAAATGACATTTTTAAAATCAATTAAAGTTTCGCATTTTTAATCAAAAATTTTTTAAACTAACAAAAATACTTGCAACACCCATTGTAGTACTGTATAGTACTAATTATGACAAAGGTAAAATTAATGAATCAAAAACGTGTAATTGAAGTAGCTGCAACATTATTTTTAGAAAAAGGGTTTGCTTATACAAGCATGGATGAATTAGTTCGTGTAAGCAAAGTTTCAAAGTCTAATGTGTATTATCACTTCTCTAATAAGGAAGAATTGTTGGAAGGGGTCGTTGATTATTGGATTGAAATGTATCAATCTGCAATAGATGACTTACTATCTCAAAACCATTTATTAGTTGAAGATCGTATCAAACTATTTTTAAAGCAAATAACACAAGGAGTTCATACGAGAGAATATAAGGGGAGCTGTCCATTTATTACCCTTTATATTCAAAGCCCTACAAATGCCACAAAAGTAAAAGAAAAAATAGGTCTTTTTTTTAAAGGCTTACAAACGAAAGTTTCCCTATTCCTTAAACAAGGGGTAGAGAATGGTGAATTTAGAAAGACAATAAATATTGACGAGGTCGCATCTCTTTTTATTACAAATCTTGAAGGAGCGCTATTTATTTCAGAAACACTGGAGGATGCAACTGTAATCATGAAAACAGCAGATCATTTGTTTAACTTGCTTCGGTAAAAGAAGCATTTTTTTTACATCGAATTAGTACTAAACAGTACTACTAGGAGGATTTTTATGAGAACAGTATTTTTAACGGGTGGAACAGGTTTTATTGGAAAGCAATTAGTGAAGGAATTAGTCAAAGAGGATGTGAACATTCTTCTTTTAGTGAGGTCGAAAAGTAAAGCAACACAGATTTTTCAGGAAAGAGGCATCTTAAAAGAGGAAAATATGCACTTTATTGAAGGTGATTTAACGAAAATAGACTTAGGTCTAAGTGCTGAAGATAAGGAGTTGGTATTGAACACGGATGTGATTATTCACGCAGGAGGCTCCATGGATATTCAAGCGACAAACAAGGAGGCAACTTCTGTATTTTTGAATGGCGCCAAACATATTAGTGAATTCGCTAAAAGTATTCATCAATTGAAGGGCTTGCAGCAATTTATTCATGTTGTTGGTTATATGAGTCCCTTTGATGATAATAATAGCAAGGTTGCGATAGATGTATTTAAAGAAGGAAACAAATTTTTAAAAATAAAAAACCCATATGAGAAAACAAAATTTTTAGCAGATCTTTATATCCGTCAACAGGCATCAGCTGTAGGTTATCCGCTGTCTGTCATTAATCCGCCAACTGTGGTTGGTAGTAGTAAAACAGGGAGTACAGAGCAGATAGCAGGATTAGGTTTGCTTGTGACAAGTATGCGAAGAGGGCTCATGTCAGTGATTCCTGGAGATAAGGGATATAGGTTGCCACTGATTTCAAACGATGAGTTTGCGAAGTTTATTGTGCAGGTTTTCAAATTGGAGCAGCCGGCTATTCAAACATATACACTTGTTGATGACAAAGAGAACGATCCGAACATTGCTGAATTATTAAGTGTTATGTCGGAAAGTATGAATATGAGAGCACCAAAAATCTCTGTTCCAATGCCGCTTATGAAAACAATAATGAAAAGTGGAGTAAGTAAAATAACAAACATTCCTTCTGATGGACTGAATTTTATCACAAAACGAACATTTTCAAATGGTTCGGTGAAAACCATGAGGGGTGGAGATTGGTTTAAGAAGATGAGTGTCATGAACTTTTTCCCTGCCGTAGTAGCTGATCTGGATTATCGATTGATGTATCAAAATGGTGAGCATCATCATTTATTTGAGCGAACATTATGCGATAACAATACCCTTTACCAATTACACGGAGAGGGAAAACCGTTTATTTTATTACATGGTTTATTGAGTGATGGGGAGGATTTATTTCCTTTAGCGCATGAGCTTCATGAAAAAACGGGTCAACCTGTATGGATCTTGGATCTTCCAGGTTTGGGACGTTCTCCTTTTAAACGCGAGAAAAATCTTTTAAATATCTATTTGAATGTAGTAAAAAAGTTATTGGAGAAAGCTACTAACGGCGCCCATCTAATTGGCCATTCATTTGGTGCGTATATTCTTTTGGAAGCATTAGTACAAAAGTACATAGATAAGAAGTATACAATTACTTTACTTCAGCCACCTATTACTAAAAAAAATGCTAAATCGATATATGTTCCTCAATTTATGAACAAATGGACATTGAAATTGGCAACTACTAATTTGATAGAGCGATATTTATTAAGTAATGGTTTATTTGAAAGTATAGAGAGCATCCCTGAACATTATATTGAAAAACTAAGTAAAAGTTTTACTTCTCCAAGAATTTTAAATACTACGGTTCAGCTTAATAGTTTACTATCGAAAAACGTTCAAGGTGATTTCAATGAAGTAACAAAGTATAATCTTCACATTATTTGGGGGGATTCTGACAGAGGCTATTCTGCTCCTTCACATCTGGGTAAGGTTGATTTTGTTTCATATGGTCATCATTTTCCTCTTAGCCATCCGAGTGAAACGGCTAATTTGGTCATAAAAAACAGTAATGAATTTGCAAAAGAAGCTGAGATCTTGCTTCGGTAAAACTACTATTTAGTGTCCTTTCTACAGGTAGCAGTGAAAATTACTGATATATTACAGCCGAAAAAGTATACACCTAACCAGTTGTCAATATTTATTTGACGACTGGTTATTTAGTATTATTCTTCAGAATTGAGGAATCAAGAAGAACGAACAGTATATTGTTTTATTTAAAGAAAATTCTTTTTTAGAGTATGGGGAAGACGAAAGGGACTACGAAATTATTCATATTCCAACAGAGACATTAAAAGAATTATTTGAAGATAATTCAAGATCTAATTGCATTTTTATAAAACGATTTAATAGATATCGAGGTGATTGAGGATTAATATCTTTTTCAATGAGCATTCGTAAATAATCGCCTATGTTCATTTGTCCTCTTATTGGATATGGCAGCTGAAAACAACTTTTTTATTATATGAAATGGGGAAACTATTTTTTAAAGTAATACTATCTTAGGCACCAATGTATTAAGTTTTTTAACATATATTAAACTTTCATTCAACAATTGGGCCAGATTGTAGAGTAACTTCAGGGCATAACTTCTAACTAATAAATATACTATGTACGTTATTCGTTAGAAGTTATAATACTCAATTTAATAGTAGGTTGTTCCATAAGCTCATCGAATCGGTACGAGTCATGCAATAAGATTAATTGGACTGGTTTGATATTGCCTCAAAATAGTCTAGAACTACCTTGCGGAATTCCAATGAAGCTTGCGTCATGTATCGACTTTTATGCCATAATAAAGCGATATCACGTACAAGTTCATGATCCTCAACTTGCAAATATTTAATCTTTTCCCATGATATTTTTGCTGTGCTTGGTATGAAGGCAAGTCCAATTTCAGCTTCTACAAGAGTGATCAAACGTGTAGGTTCATCGCCCTCATACACATATTTAAGGTCAATTCCAGCCGATTTGCATACAGCGTCTACTAAATCACGAGTGCCGTATCCTCTTTTCACGCCGACAAAGCTTTCATCCTTAAGTTCTGTTAAACATACGCTACTTCGGTCTGCCAGCCGATGCCCATTAGGAACTGCAACAAGAATGGGATCAACAAAGACAACTTGACATTCGATGTCTTGCCCCTGAAAAGGAGAGGACGACAAGCAAAAATCGACTTCGCCTCGATGTAAAAGCGTGACCATTTCCAGTGTGGTCAGCATTTGCACATGAAATTGGATATTAGGACGTTTTTTACGAAACTCTCGCATAATCTGGGGTAAAGTGCTTGCTGTGGTTACCGCAAGCTTAAGTGTACCAGATTCTGCTCTGGACAAATCGCTAATCTCCTGCTTCCCCTGTTCCAACTCAAACAAAGCCCTTTCCGCGCGACGAATGAATTTGTTGCCAAATTCATTTAATCGCAGTTTCCTGCCTGTGCGATCAAATAAAGGTACCCCTAAATCTTCTTCCAGACGCTGAATCGTTTTGCTTAGCGACGATTGCGTAACGTGGAGACTTCGGGCAGCTTCGGTTACATGCTCTAATCGAGCTACCTCAAGAAAATATTGTAGTTGAAGAAGTTCCATTTCTTTTTCTCTCCAATCATTCCTTTTGGTCAATGATATCATAACTTTAAATGCGTTGGAATGAATGTAAAATTTCAAGTAAGATACCAATGTAACAAATATAAAGGGGGGGTAAAATATGAATTCTCGTAGCAGGTGGTTAATGATATCCGTTGGACTAGGAATATTATTAAACCCTTTAAATTCATCAATGATTTCTGTTGCTATTGCTAGGTTGCAACATGTGTATAGCATTGATTTTACTACTGTTTCCTGGATTGTGTTTTCATTTTATATCGCTAGTGCTATCGCCCAACCTGTAATGGGGAAGGCTAGTGATTTATTCGGTCGGAGAAAGATATTTCTGGCTGGTCTTGTTGTATCCTTAATTTCTTCTATTCTGGCACCATTTTCTCCAAATTTCGGATGGCTTATAGTGTCCAGAATTGTACAATCAATCGGAACTAGTATGCTGATTGCAGTTGGAACAGCTATAGTACGCATTCATATTACAGAAAAGCAAGCAGATGCTTTAGCAGGTTTATCGATTTTCCTATCCGGTGCGGCAGCAATAGGACCTTTTGCTGGAGGAGTACTTATTCAATGGTGGGACTGGCCAGCGATCTTCATCGTCAATATCCCGTTTGTTGTGGCGAGCTTTATATTAGCTTGGAAAATGATTCCTAATGATGGATCGGCAGCAATGGTTTCACGTGACATGTCGTTTCAAAAATTACTGGGTGTGATTGATGTGCCAGGAATTCTGCTCTTTGCGGTGGGTCTGATTGCACTTCTAGTTGGCTTGCTGTCAGCGAAATCATCTGGGCATTTCTCTATGTGGAATGTCGTTGTTGTGCTAATCGGGCTCGTTGCGTTGGGAATATTCGTACAACATGAGCTAAAAACAATGTCGCCATTTATTCCTTTACGCACCTTCGCCAAATATCCAGGGATGGCTTGGGTCAATATACAATACTTGCTAGTTAACTTACTTTATTATTCACTCTTTTTTGGGATTCCATCATACCTGCAAATGGTGCGTCATGTCAGTGAATTTCAGACAGGGATTCTTATGTTAACCTTGGGCTTGAGCTCGATTGTAGCTTCGCCAATAGCAGGGAAATGGGTCGGTAAATCGGGACCAAGACCTGCATTGATTGTATCCTCATTACTGATGGTAGTGGGGGCAGTGTGGATTGTGACATGGACGCAAAGTTCACCAGTCATCAGTGTGTGCCTGGCGTTAGCCGCATTCGGTTTTAGCAACGGGCTAAACGCTGTTAGTATGCAGGCAGCTTTGTTTAAAAGCTCTCCAAAAGAAATTGCTGGTGTAGCATCTGGCCTATTTAATACATCGAGATACTTGGGAACAATTTTATCTTCACTGTTGACAGGTATCATTATGGGAGGTGCGTTCAACTTGACAGGATTCCGATTGCTGGGAGTTTTCCTAACGGTTATTGCATTGGTCTTAGTATTTATAAGTCTGCGCCTCAGATATTCTGAGTAATTGGATGAACCGAGTACAAGCAATTAAAACAAAAAATAAAAATAGGAGTTGAATGTGACAACTGTTAGTATTAAGGAATGGTCCTCATGAGATCAAGCTTGGAAGGAAATGCAAAAGGATAAACAACCCCAAGATGAGAAAGTCATCCAGAAGTTGAAGCAAAGAGCGCAAACTTTCGCCGCGAATACCCTTGGAAATGCAGGTCAAAAACGGACGGAGCAAGTTGTTCAATGGAATGAGGATTACAACAAAAGAATTGGTTCATATTACATTTTAAATTCATTTTGTCTCACTATTATTAGTATACTTTTTAATGAAACATAACTTCCTATAATTTATATTATGTAAACTAAAATTATTTTGCGTGGAGGAGGTCCTTGATTCATCAACTACCCATAATATCTGTACTTGTATATGGACAAGAACTTTTAGACACTGCCACAAACCTACCTTCTTTGCACGAGGATTTTAAAGCATTTTGATTCTTAGGACAAGAACTTCTAGACATTTTATTTTTATGGACAGATGAAAACTCATAAAGTTTAAATTACTCTGTGTAAATGGTCACTTAAAGCAAATTAATAAGACACAAAAGTGTTGGTTTGGAATAAAGTTTGATTAAAAGTTTGTTGCAATCGTTGATTTTATAATAGAAGAAACCCACGCATTTTGAAAAAAGTTTGATCAATATGCGTGGGTTTTATTTAAATACGAAGTTATTTTTATCAAACTATATTACAAATAATCGAACTTTATTATAAATGCTCAATCTTTTTTACCAACTACAATTCTTTTTTCTTCCAACATTCATTAGGATATTAATTTATTTAGGAAACATTTTTTATCTCTTTACAAACAAATTCACATGTCCAATAACCTAAAAATGAAATTAAACTTCTGTATATTGTCCAATCTTTCTGAATTTCTCATAGCGATCTTCAATTAATTGTTCGCCATTTAGAGAATTCAATGCTTTTAGTGTGACGCTTATACATTCTTTTATATAAGATGCTTGCTTCACAACATTGCGGTGTGCTCCACCCGTTATTTCAGGGATTATTCCATCAATAACGTCAAGCTCTTTTAAGTCAGGTGCTGTTATCCGCATTGCTTCTGCAGCTTGCTTCCCTAGGCTACCATCTCGCCATAAGATCGATGCAGCCCCTTCAGGCGAGATAACCGAATACGTTGAGTTCTCTAACATAAAGACGCGATTAGCTACCCCTAATGCAATGGCACCACCACTTCCGCCTTCCCCTATAACAATACTAATAACTGGTACTGTTAGAATCGCCATTTCAGAGAGAGTTCTAGCAATGGCTTCACTTTGGGCCGCGTTCCTCGGCTGCCTTACCCGGATAGGCTCCTTTTGTATCAATAAAACAAATGATTGGGCGCTTAAATTTCTCAGCTTGCTTCATTAAGCGTAATGCCTTACGATATCCTTCAGGGTGTGGCATACCAAAATTTCGTCGAATATTTTCTTTAGTTGATTTTCCGCGCTGATGTCCAACAATTGTTACGGGCTGTTCTTCAAAGAGAGCAATTCCTCCTAGAATAGCTGCATCATCACCAAATGTACGATCTCCATGTAACTCAATAAAGTTTTCACACATCGCTTCTATATATTGTAAAGTTGTTGGTCGTTCTGGATGTCTAGCAACCTGTACACGATCCCATGGCTTCATATTGGCATAAATAGATTGTTCTAGCTGTGTTAGACGTGTTTCAAGCTTTTCGATTTCGCCTGTCATGTCTACATTTGCCTCTGTAGCAATCGTTTTTAATTCATCAATTTTTTCTCGTAATTGTACGACTGGTTCTTCAAAAGCTAAATTTTTAGACATATTGCACACCGCCTTTTGTATGCATTTTTACAAGTATTGCTACTTGGTTTCGTAAATCCTTCCGATGGAAAATTGCATCAAGCTGACCATGCGCTAGTAAAAACTCTGACTTTTGGAAATCATTTGGTAATTTCTCTCTTAATGTTTCTTCGATTACACGGCGACCAGCAAAGCCAATTAATGCTTGCGGTTCTGCAATATTAATATCTCCAACAGAGGCAAAGCTTGCTGAAACGCCACCGTATGTAGGGTGCGTCATGATCGAAATAAATAATAGTCCTTCTTCACTATGACGTTTTAATGCCACACTCGTTTTTACCATTTGCATTAATGATAGAATACCTTCTTGCATGCGCGCTCCACCACTAGCAGTAAAAATAATAACCGGTACACGTAATTCAATAGCTTTTTCAACGGCACGTGTGATTTTTTCTCCTACAACGGAGCCCATTGAGCCCATACGGAAATGAGAATCCATAATGGCTACAACAATTTCTTCTCCATCAAGAGTACCTAACCCAGTCAGTACAGCTTCGCTTAATTCCGTTTGTTGTTTAGCCACTGAAATTTTTTCTACATAATCAGGGAAATTAAGTGGATTACTTGTTTGTAAATGATCATCCATTGAAACAAATGAACCTTCATCTAAGAGATATGCTACGCGCTCCTGTGCAGTCATTTTGAAATGATGGTCGCATTTTGTACACACTTTATGATTTTTTTCTAATTCCTTTGTTAACTGAATGTGACGGCATTCTGGACATTTTGTCATAAGTCCTTCTGGAAATCCCATTTCCTGTCTGTCCTCTTTCTTTTTACTAAATAAGCTACGTACTACCATGTTCTACTCCCCCTTTGTTGTCTAAATGCCTTGTTCAGCATTCATCCACTGTTGGTAAGCTTTTAATGCTTCTTTTTCATAGCCAAGCTATATCGATTTCAACATAGTTTGAATGATTAATTTTTCTTCTTCTGTTGAGTTTCGATTTAAACGGTCACCGGCATAAACTGCTAACTGAAACCAAACTTTTAGTGAAAGACGATTTCCTGACGTGATGATTATTTCTCGTTAAACATCCCGACAATAAATCGTACTTTCTATCTCTAGCTTTACAAAAAAACTGCCCCACACTGGTAGTGTTCGCAGAGTCTCTGTACAACTTATAACGCGAATGGCTTCCTTATCATGAATTTGTCGCGTTAATTCGCATCCTTTTTGATTTTTCATCTTCTAATATAAACATCGACAATATTTCTACGAGCTGATGCTTTTGTAGAAGCTAGAAACGTCCTTCCCCATGTCTCGTTTCAATAAGACCTAATAACTCTAAACTTCGCAATGCCTCTCTCACAGAGGATCGCCCGACACCTAGACGTTCTGAAAGGACTCTTTCGGAAGGTGACTTTTCACCAGCCTGTATTTTTTCTATTTTAATAAGTTGTCGTAATTGTTGGACGATATCTAAAAACACTTTCTTTTGTTCGGTTTTTTTATCCATACGATCAACTCCTCGGTCAATCTATTCGCCTTGGAATAATTATTGCTGTCGCTTTCCTTTCGCGCAGATAAACAATGCATCCAAAGGCTTTATCTTCATTCAGTAGGTGTTTGGATACCTACTAAAAAGAAACAAAATCCACCACCTTCAGATGATGGCGTCTCTTACTGAATGAATTCAAAAGTGGTCTGGCCACTTTTGAAGTTGGCTTTATCTTACAAAATAATTATTTGAAAGTAAAGAAAAAACTGCATAAAAATTTATGCAGTTTCTTTAATTCCCTTCAATTTCATATTCTTTTCGTCGTTTGTGCATATTTTATTTTCACTTGAGGTCTACCAAAGCGCTTTTCAAGCGTTCTCTCAATGTAAAGCAATTCATCTTCTAGTAAAAGCTCCTGAACAAGAGGAAAAACTTGCAGGAATAAGGTTACAGAAACCGTTCCTTGCTGCTTTGTTGTTTATTAAAAATGAGTAATGATTAAATTCTAAAAAAGAGTTTTTGAAACAAGAAACTGCCCTTAGAAAATTTGGAACTTTAAAGGACAGTTCTGATTTTTAAGTATTCTATTTAGATTTTTAATATCAATCAACAATTTTTAATTTTTAACTCCTCTATCCATCCATTTAAACAGCTATTATTTTCTTCTATTTGCACTCTTACCCAATTATTTTTTTCTTTCTATTACCTCAACTATTGTATTTTTAGGAATTTTTGTTTCTTGAATAGTCTAGATTGTCGGCTTTTCCCAAATCTTATATAACTTCCATTACGTAATATCCCTAATTCATAAGGTAAATAATCTGATTTAGATTTACGATAATTTTTGTATTTCTTGAACTGTTGAATGTTCAGTTATACTAGATTGAATCTTATTAATTGTCTCAATACTATAAGTGGTTAAAAACATCGAAAAAACCATTAACAAAACTTCATCTCCAATTACTGAAATAGTCTCCTTAGTAAAATCAGTTATTTCTTCAATATAAACAATACCTAATATTCCCTGAATACCAAGGCAGTTGAGTTTAGAAATTACTTTTTAATTCATTAAAGTCGATGGTGCTTCATAACTTTTTTATTTAGGTAGAAAGAACATCTGATAAAAATAAGTGCGAGTATTACGAATATTCCACCAATCCAGCTTAAATTTTCTATATTAGTATATTGAATAATGATTCCTCCTAATGCAGAGCCCAGCATCATTCCCACATTCATTAAGGCGGTATTAAAACTGAGTACTGTTTCAGAGGATTGTGGTTTTAATGAAATCAGATAAAACTGCTTTGCTGGTGTCATTGTCCAAGTTGCTACTCCCCAAAAAGCTAGTGTGACAAATACACCCACTGCCCTATACTGTGTAAATGCTAGTACAAATAAAGAGATGATATGAACACATAAACTTAATGTTATTGTTCGATTAGGTCCCCATCTATCTACCGCATATCCTCCAAAGCGTGAGCCAATAAAAGCAAATGTGCCTAAAACAAATAATGCGATACTTGTCATTTCTATAGAAAAACCAGCAGTATGACTTAATAATGGAGCAATGTAGGCAAACACCATCGTATAACCTAAAATCCAAAAAATCGTTGTCATTAAACCAGTTAGGACTCGTTTATCATTCATTATTTGTAGCTGTTGTGTAAATGGCAACGGTTGGTTTCCTTTTATAGCTGGTAATAATTTATAAAGACCTATCATTAAAAAAACTGTACCAAGCACAATGATCAAGAAAATATAGTGCCAATCAAAATGTCCAGCTAAAAATGTTCCAATAGGCACTCCAAGTACTAATGAAACAGTGAAACCTGTAATGACTGTTGCCATTGCACTACCTCTTTTTTCTGGAACTGCGATTTGAGCGGCATAATTGGTGGCAACAACAATATACAGCCCTCCACTCATTGCCATAATGACTCGGGATAACATAAGAATGACGAAATTATAACTGAAAAATGCAACTAGATTTCCTAGAATAAATATAGAGATGGCACTTAAAAGCACTTTTTTACGGTCAAATTTAGACGTTAGCATGACCAATACCAATGCTCCAATAGCATAAGATAAAGAATAAATCGTAATCAACTGGCCAGCTATTGAAATTGAAACATTTAATTCAAAAGAAATCAGTTCTAAAATTCCAGAAACAACAAACTCTGCTGTTCCTGTTACAAAAGCTCCTAAAGCTAAAAGTATGATGATTAGTTGATTTATATTATTTTTCAATTTGTACATCTCCTTATATTTGAACTGCTGTTTTTATTTTAAGTTCCATGTTAACATAAGTAAAATTGATGTTTTTGATAAGGGAGATGAGTAATTACTCATGACTATCGTGCGCTACGAAATCATTGCAAAAGTAGTCGAGCTAGGAAGCTTTACAGAAACTGCTGAAACATTAAATATGACTCAATCTGCCGTGAGCCATGCAGTTGCGAGTTTAGAATCTGAATGGGGAGTTTCTTTATTAATTCGTGATCGAAAAAAAGGAATAACACTTACAGAAATGGGACAAAAAATTCTGCCGCATATCAGAGAAATATTGAAAAGAGTGGAAGTCATTAATCAAGAAATTGCACTTATGACAAGCTTGGAAACAGGTATTATTCGTATCGGCACTTTTGCAAGTGCTTCTTCCTGCCTATTGCCTAAATTACTTGCAAAATTCCGGAAAAAGCATCCTAAAATAGAATTTAAATTTTATGAAGGAACCTATGAGGAAATTACGGAATGGTTGGATTCAGGCATTATTGACATTGGATTTGTAGTAAAAGGAAAATCAAGCCCAAATTTCGATTTGGTTCCTTTGATTAAAGACAAGATGGTAGTCGCTTATCACTCTGCTCATCATTTCCGCTCTAAAGAAATTGTAGAAATGAATGATTTAATGGATGAATCCTTTATTATGCCAACAGGGATGTACCAATCACATGTTGAGGAATTATTTGCAGAAGCGCAAATTAAACCATCTATTCTTTTTGAAGTACACGACTGTACAACCATCGCTAATATGGTACAGGAAGGACTTGGCGTTACGATAGGTCCAGAATTATACTTAAAGACACAGCAAAACATAAAAATCAGCAAACTAAATATTGAAAACAGCCGTGAAGTAGCACTTGCCTGTCATTCTATTGCAAATGCTTCTCCTGCAGTTAAGGAATTTCTCCATGTGGCAAAACATGTTTTTAAGTGAACATTTGGAGCGATTACGTTTCAAAATAGAACTTCCTTTATTCATGTAACTCATGATAAAAGGAAAGAAAAAGGAATTTTTATGTATAGGCCTTTTAGATTTATTAAAAACACCTAACAAGTGTAGTGGAACGTCCCCAAGTGCCGTTTTGGAGCCTTTCGTTAAAAAATGTTTTTCAATAATTGGGCCCTTTTCATGAAGAAAGACGCTTTCCTTTTTTCAGAAAAGCGCCCGATTGTTCAATAAGACATACTTTATTCAGTATAGGAAAAAATACAATAAATTTTGATAAAGGTATAAGAGGAGGATTAAAGAAAAATAAAAAATGTTAATCACTTTTGTACTCACACTTGTTTTTATTACTTCTTTTCAATCAGCAGCTGATTCATCTTCCGAACTAACTCAAGACTCTGAAGAACTTAGATGACAGGGTAAAGGTTGTTTCATCTGTTGCGACGATTGAGTTGTTTGCTGTTGTAATTGGTTCATCTGTTGTAAAGGCTGAGTCATTTGCTGCATTGGTTGTGCCATTTGTTGTAGAGGTTGCATCATTTGTTGTGTGTTCTGTAAATTTAATTTGTTCGATATATTTTTTGTGAATTGCTGAAGATTTCCACTTTGCAACCTCTTGTTATTACCCAAGATAGCAGCTCCAATTACACCCCATGTAAGAAATTTCATTATTAAAAACCCTTTTTCCGTCCCCCTAGTTCATAGCGATTACCATTCAAGCCAGTTTTCTATGTTTGTTCATTACATATCTTCGAAGAATACTCTTTAATTTAACCCGTTATAAAAAGCACATGTTGTTCCCTCTTTGCTGTGGTTTAAATAGGTTTAATTTGGTTGTTTCTCTCGATATGAATTCTTTACCCGTTCAATTTGATCAAGGTGGTCGCGAACATGTTGTACGCGAAATTCAAGTAATTGCTTAAATGTGAATCGTTCCTGATCTATGTACATCCCCACTCGCCTGCTTTGTTCACTCGTTAGATTGTCCAAAATAGGCTGCATACTAGTACGTAACAATTTGAAAAGATGCAAATACTGTTCACGGTCCAATAAGTCATAACTCAAGGTATTCGCCCATGCATCTTGGTCAAATGAGACCAGTATTGGCTCATCCTCTGCCAATACTTTTTTTAGCCTAGGTGTGGCTGAAATCTCGGAATCCGTTACATGTATGAGAATTTGATGAATGCTCCATTTGTTTGGTGCGGGTTTGTATCGAAGCTCCTCCTCTGTTAATCCTTCGATGGCATCCCAAATCATTGTGTATCCTAAGCTGTACTCCTTTATTAAATCCTCCAATTCAGTATCTCCTTTCTCAAGTAACGCTTTTTAAAATTTTAATAAATATATATTCTTTTTTATTGGGTAAGAATCCTTGAATTTTACGAAAATTTATTAAACTAACCTGCTCCGTTAGTATAAAGCGACTGTTCTATTGAACAATCGTACACTTTAACGGAATACCTAAAATATGTCTAAGATCGCTTATAAATGGCTACCCATGAATTTACTTTATTCTAATTTGTGAATCTTGCACACGTAACTTTATTTCGAAGTTACATTCTTCTTTCCATTAAAACTGTATCATGCCATATCCCATCTAATTGAGCAATTTTTTCTCTTGTACCAACAATTCGAAAGCCCATCTTTTTATGTAATAGGATACTTGATGAATTGATCGCAAAGATGGATGATTGGAGTGTCCAAAACCCCTCCTTTTCACTCTCTTCAATTAGTACTTTAAATAGCTTAGAGGCAATACCTTTCCCTTTACTTTCACTCGATATATAAACACTAACTTCTCCAACTCCAGAATAGACGGAGCGTGTAGAGACGGGTGAAATGCCAATCCAACCAACCACTCTATTGTGTTCTTCTGCAACAAAACGCAAGGTCGCATGGTGTCTTTCATCCCATACCAGTTCACTTGGCACTATTGTTTCAAAAGTTGCCATTCCTGTTTCGATTCCCTCTTTATAAATCTTTAATACCTCTTGTAAATCCTTCTTTTCCATTTTACGAATAATAAGTGTGTCCATCCCATTTCCCCCTTGGTATTTTAAAAGGACTGCTAGCTTGCGCTAACAGTCAAATTTTTAACAACATGTATTGGATTGATTGACAAGATTAACACTACATACTCCTGTTTCTGGTAAGTCTAATTCCACACGTTTCGATGCTTCTTCATCTCCTGATAAATAAGCTGTTATGGAACGAACCTGTTCGTAGCCTGTGGCCATTAAGAATGTAGGTGCGCGTCCATAACTTTTTGCACCGACAATGTAGAAGTTCTTTTCTGGTTGTCGTAGTGTTTCTTCTCCATGCGCCCTTACTGTGCCACAACTATGCTCATTAGGATCAATTAAGGGCGCTAATGCTTGCACACTTTCTGTTGCTGAATCAATCGAAAGGCGTAATTCGCTGTTAATTGATAGGTCTGGTCGATTTCCTGTATTGACAATAAGCTCTTCAAATCCTGTTAATACTTTTTGTTCTCCGTTTATAGTACCAACAATATGGATGTTCTCTTCTTTCTTCACCTGTGAGATATAGAAAGGAGTTATTACTTCAACCTTACCTGTATCTACTAACTCATGGATGCGAATACCCAGTGAGCCACGTGCTGCCAACGCATCTTTTTCCTCCCCGCCATAGGCCTCTTCTACAGATTTTTTACGCATAATCCACACAAGCTTTGTTGCAGGATTATCTTTTTGTAATTCAGCCAAAGCTAATAAAGTATTGATCGCTGAATGACCACCACCAATGACAGCAACCTTCTTATTTGCATATCTCTTAGGGTTCGTATTTATATCTGGAATACCATACTCAATGTGATCTGCTATTGCTTTTTCATTTTTTAGCCAAACACCTGTAGAATTTGCTGGGTTTGGATTCCCCCATGTTCCTGTTGCATCAATAACTGCTTTTGCCTCAATAATATCGATATCATCCTCTTTTTCAACATATATATTAAAGGACTGATTGAATCGATTTTTTGATTTCATTTTATCATTAAATTGTCTTGATATACCTACTACTTTTGAGTTCAATCGGATACTTGGTTTTATTTGTGTTAACTCTGCCAAAGGTTTTAAATAAAGATCTATTAATTCATGCCCCGTAGGTATTGTTTCTAAGTTAGGTTCTATCCAATCAGCCCCCTCTAATAATGATTTAGCAGCTTTATTGATGTTATAACGCCATGGAGAAAATAATGTGACATAACCCCAAGTACGAATATTGTGTGCTATTTCATTGCCAGCTTCAAGTAAAATAAATGACTGGTTCTGCTCTACTAGATGAGCAGCAGTAGCTAACCCTATAGGACCTGCACCAATTATGACAATCGGTAAATTCTTATTGGAATTATTAATAGTCTCTTGGACTTCAATAGCGTTAGTAGTACAACAAGATCCATTTTGGTTGATTATTTTAAGTGTTTTCATCATTAATTTCTCCTCTATTTTCTTTATATAAGCATTCCCTTATATAAAATATATTTTTTACGCCTAGCAGTTAGCTAGACGTTGTAAACTTTGTAATTAAAAAATTTCAATTTCACACATTATTTTATCAATTTCTTTTATAGCTTTTTCAAATTGCAAACATGTCGAAGTGCCGTAACGATCCATATCTCCTTTAAAGAAGAAATCAAAAGCGAACTCTTTAGCCTGTTTCAAAATGTAGTCTCTACTATTCATAATTAACTTTAAATAGGCGATAAAATAATCTTTTGTTAATACGCTAGCATGATTTACTACCATTTTTAATCCTCCATTCAACAGATTGAATAATTGCTAACAGAAGTATTACAGCTGCTCAGCTACAAATTGCTCAATCCGTTTTCCAATTGCATCACGTACAGTTTGGAATACAATCCATTTTTCTTCATCAGTACCTGTCGCTTTCGCAGGATCTTCAAATCCCCAATGCTCACGACGAACATGAGGAGGCGTCATTGGACATTTATCAGCTGCATCCCCACATAAAGTAACAACTAACGTGGCGTTGTTTAGTGTCTCTAAATCAATTAAATCGGATGTATGATTTGAAATATCAACCCCTACCTCAGCCATCGCTTTAATGGCCTTCGGATTTACGCCATGTGCTTCAATACCCGCACTTTTAACTGTCCAATTGGTAGGTAGTAATTTCTTTGCCCATCCTTCAGCCATCTGACTTCGACATGAGTTTCCTGTACATAAGAAATAAAGTATATTTGTCATAGTAATTGCTCCTTATAATTTAATGGTTTTAAAGTATTTTTTCTGCCAACGTAGGGCAACCCATACAAGTCCTATGAGAACAGGTACTTCTACAAGTGGACCAATAACAGCAGCAAATGCCACGCCACTATGCAGGCCAAACACACCCACTGCAACCGCAATCGCTAGCTCAAAATTGTTACTTGCAGCTGTAAAAGAAAGAGCTGCTGTGACAGGATAAGATGCCCCAACTTTACGGGAAGAGAAGAATGACACAGCAAACATAATCACAAAGTAAATAAATAATGGAATAGCAATTCGCACTACATCAAGTGGCAGTTCTACTAATTGCTCACCCTTTAAAGCAAACATCATCACAATCGTGAACAACAGTGCAATTAGAGTCAGTGGTGAAATCTTCGGTAAGAACTTTTCCTCATACCAATGTTTCCCTTTTGCTTTAATCCCTATCCAACGTGTGAGGAACCCTGCAGCAAACGGGATACCTAAGTATATAAGTACGCTCTTAGTAATCTCCCACATAGAAATGGATACATGGAAATTCTCTAAACCAAACCAACCAGGTAATACATTTAAGAAAAAGTAAGCAAAAATTGAATAAGTCACGATTTGAAAGATGGAGTTAAACGCAACTAAACCAGCTACATATTCACGGTCTCCACGTGCTAAATCGTTCCATACAATGACCATTGCAATACAACGAGCTAAACCAATCATAATCAGTCCAGCCATATACTCTGGATAATCGTGCAGGAAAATGATGGCTAAAAAGAACATTAAGAACGGTCCGAGTAACCAGTTTTGAAAAAGAGAAAGTAAAAGCACTTTCCAATCCTTAAACACACGCCACATTTCTTCATACTTTACTTTCGCTAATGGTGGGTACATCATGACAATTAACCCGATAGCAATCGGTATGGATGTTGTGCCAATAGACATGGCCTCTAATGCTTCTCCAATATTAGGCATTGTCAAACTTAATAAAACACCTATTCCCATAGCAACAAATATCCATAAGGTAAGGTAACGATCTAGAAAAGATAGCTGCTTGGTTAAAGAATCATTACTCATTTATATTTCCTCCTACATGGCAACAATCTGTGCCACAGTTACACCCGTTTAAAGGTTGAATTTGTTCTAAAATGCCCTTCATCAGTGGAGTTTGATCCTCTACTAAACGGTAATGTTTCCAAGTCCCTACTTTTCGTTCTGTAATAATGCCTGCCTCCTTTAATTTTCGAAGATGTTGACTAACAGCTGGTTGCGATATTCCGAGAACATCTACAAAATCACATACACATACCTCCCCATTCTTCATGCATGCAAGTAATTTAATGCGGTTTAAATCTGCAGCTGCTTTTAGTTGTTTTTCAATTAGTGTATTTTCCATTTATCTGCACTCCTTATATAATTATTTGCTTATATATTATTTTAAATAAAATCACCTCGTTAAAGAAAGGTGAATTAATCCATATATAACTATATTCTTATATTATGATTTAATGTTTTGAATTGCAACAGATTTTTGTAGATTTGGAATAAAGATTGAGCAAAAACACCTCACAAACCTTTATTTTACGTTAAATAAGAAGAATCCCTTTTTGAAAAAGATTGATCAAAAGGGATTTTTCTTTAGCAGTTTTAAGTTAGGTTTTTATAAAAAAGTCTGATCATTTTCCAACTTTGTTGCTCCACAATGGCGCCCTATAATGGAAAATGTATAACTAATATTTCATCTGCATATTATCTTGTAGTATTTTCTCTGCAAGTTTAATGTTTTCTTTTAGAAATAAAGGTAGTTCCGTATGTGCAAGAACCTCTCTACTAATGAGAGACCTCCACCAGCATGCTCCTCCTTTTCACTTCTACGGATTAAAAGCCATTTCTCATTGCGACGAATAGCCCCTTCTACATTTACTACAAACATAAAATACCCCCTATAATTTATACTTTATCCATAAACACATGGCCCTTTTTATTTCGTAGACGCATTTTTTTCTGCAGAAATGCGCCCGGTTATAGAACCTTCAAACAATATTCTGTTACTCATATCACACACCAATTATTACCACCACGACTCAAGCACTTTAATTTGAACTAATAATAAACTAATTTTTTAGATTATTCTCAATATTAATCCTCCTAATTTCTCCAAAACCCTTATTCAACAATATGGCACGATTGTGGAACAAGAAAAAATCTTGCTTTTATATTTTGTGTAAACATTGAGCTTTAGAGATTAAAAGTCGATAAAAACGCGACAACTTTAAAAACTAATCCCTTGATTTTTGTTAAAATGTAAATAAGTTTTTTTTGCTTTTATGTTAAAATTTTGTAAAATAAAACGGAAGACACATATTTTTACAACTTGGGAGGGGCTATATTATGCGAAGTAAACGAATTAAATTAGCAATTGTCGCAATTATTCTTGTCCTTTGTATAACTGGTATTCTATTTTATTCAGAATATGGAACAAAGAATTTTGGAGATGAACTCATTACAAACACTGATAAATTTGAAGAAGTTGTTGATAGCATTTCCGTTTGGGAAATGAACGGTGGTGTAGATAACAAAAATATATTTATCGTAAACAAAGACGATGAATTATATAACGAAGTACGCAGCATTTTGAATAATTGGGAAGCAAAACGAACTTTATTCAAAAGTATGGATGTCTCTAACTCTTATTACAAAATAGTTTTCACTAATAACGACGATACTACTAATCCAATTAATATATTAATTTCAAAAGATGGTATGGTTAACATTAACTCAAGAGAATACGAACTTGTCAAAGGCGATTTAGTTGAATTACTTAATATCGCTAACTATGAATAATCAATCGAGAATGATGAATCTCAAGTACCTTGTATTCCGCTGCAAGTTCGCATGGATTGGTGGAATGCTTGTTGTATGGTGAAGTCCTAAATTTTCTGATTTCTGATTCGTGCAATCATTGCGGAAAGCTCCGTAAGCTAAATAGATCTTTTATTTTACATCTATATGGTTAAGTGAACCAAGATGTAAACAATTATAAATGGTGACTGTTTTTAATAAAGGCGGCCTTCCACAAACTAATCTGTGGAGGACCGCTTTTAATTTGTTCTTATTTACTTAACAATTCTCGTCTCGTGAATTCAGAAGAACAGAACGCTATTCAACAATAGCGTCCAATTGTTGAATATTGTTATCTAACTAAAGCACTCTAAAGTTTAAGTGAAACTGTTCACAACTTACAATCAGTGTTTAAGGATCTCGGATAATGCCTGTTCCTCACCATCTAACATCGAAGTAACGATTGTCATAAAATCTTCAGCTCCAATTTCAAAATGACCTCGACGGAATGGTAACCCCCAATTGCGATTTCCACGCGTAAAAGTGAGCTGGTTTAACAACAGTGCAATCTTAACTTCTCGACAAGGAATATAACGCATATCTCTGCGAAATGGCACAAACGACTCCGACACTTGATGTTTGTAAGCACCGTTATCCGTAACCTGACCAATAGCAGTAAATGCTTGAACTGGCTTCCCTTTGGACATGTCTGTGCGAGGGGAATAGTATATCAGCCAATCACCTGGAGACATTTTACGCAAAGGTGCTGCCTTACCGTGACATAACTGTGCAAAACCACCTTCTATGGCTAAATTCACATGAGAAGCGGATACAACGCCAATCCAATATCTGCTTTTCTGACTTGTTATATTCGACATGATGCATCCCCCTACTCTTCAAATGCTGAACTTTTCAAACGATCCAGTTGTAAAAAATGATGTCTGTAATGCATTTCAATCAACATAAACCATTCCTGCGCGTTTAAAGCACCGAACGCCGGATGAAGTATCTTGTTACTTACAGGCACTTGAAGTAGAACTGATTCCGTATTCCTCATCCGTTCCACTACACTGTGAAGTCCTTCTACCAAATGCTCCATGCTCTCTGGTGGTTGCGGAGTATAGTTTGGCGAAGCAGGGACCTTAATACGAACAGCAGGAAATTGTTCTAGTTTAAAAACAATCTTACCCTGCTCAGTTTTTTCCTTCGCTGGGTTCAATGTCGATTCGCTACCAGCTAAACATTGCTCGACATTATGTAGATGCATGAAAGCTGATTGAATTAAATGTACATACATCTGTCCAATGGACCAATCTTCTTCGTTCAGCTTTCTATGCATTTTATCCATATTGAGTTTTGTCAGTTCTGCCAAATATCTTTCTACTGTAAGTTCAAATGACTTCAATACTTCCTTTGTACTTTTCATCCTTCAAGCAGCTCCTCTTCATCTTGGTATAGTCACAGTATAAAAGAACACTACTGACAGGTGTATGTCAGTAGTGTTCTAGAATTTTTTTCGCTACTTCCCGAATCTTGAAGCGTAAAGACTTCGGCTCAATCACCTCGATATCTCCGCCCCAGCCAAGTAAATGCTGTAATAGTTCCTCTGGATACCGAACACGAAATTGAAAGATTACATCCTCCTTCCGCTCCTCAATAGATTCAATATAAAAATTAACTGCCTCAATGATTTTGTCGGCAATTTCGGGGTTTGCCCTCATTATTATTCTTTCATCTCGATTGTCAGGTGGCCGATAGCTACTTAGGTCAAAATCATTTGGTAGAAGAAATTGATCTTCCAACACAGAAAGCTCGGACATCCGGGACAAGCGGAAATGGCGCATTTCTTGCCTCATATCACAGTATGCTAGTAAAACCCAATTTTCATGGACAAGTGTTAATCCATATGGAGAGACCACACGTTTATTTTTCCGATTTCCATCTGTTCCTGGCATTTTTTTAATATACATAAAACTGATTTTGCACTGTTTCAAAATTGCATCGCGAACTTGATTAAGATACGTTTTTACCCGCTCTTCAGTTGACTGCTCACCTATATGAAGCAGTCGCATTGTTTCCCGAACAAGCCTTGACTCGTTACGAACTGACTCCGACAAAGTAGCCTCGATTTTGCGTTTAGCGGACCTTGCATTAATACCATAATCTGTATCCAACCTTTGCTCGATAAAATCAGCTCCCATGAGCAGGGAGACGGCCTCTTCTGCTGTGAACCTAACCGGGGGTAGAAAATATCCTTCCATTAAGGAATAACCCTGACCAGGGGCGCCTAAAATGGGAACCCCAGCCTCACTTAGTGCTTGAATATCCCTATATATCGTACGTACACTTGTCTCAAATTGAGAAGCTAAATCTTCTGCTCTCAATGTTTTGCTTCGCTGTAATTCAAGCGTGATCGCAAGCTGCCTCTCCGTTTTATTCATTTTTTTCCTCCACAATTTCAGCATTCTATTACAGTACTTGCCCAATAATTGAATAACAGCAAGCAATATTGAAGCTGTATTCCTAAAAATGAGCTGCCTATGCAACTCCGTGTTCTTCAAGCAAAGCACCCGTTTTAGCTTAAATATTTTCTTTCATATGTTTGGGGTTAATCAGATTTAATAACCTCCCATAACGCCGTTTTATTGCTATCCTATTTCAAAAGTGTTACTGCCTCTTCAAAACATGCTCTTTGGATAATGATATATCTTTTGTAGGGAACTTTAACACCAAATAAAAATTCTTTTAATACATAAACGTCTTGTCTCCAAAGGAAATTCCCAACTCCACCTTCTACTGGTAGTGAAGAAATAGAAGCTAATTCAATATATGGATAATCTCTTGTAAAGCCAACCTCTTCAAATGCTTCTCGTTTAGTAGGAGTCTCACCCTCTTCTCCAGCACCAGCTAATCCCTGCCAATATCCATAATCACTTCTATTAAAAATTGCATATTCAACCCGTGAAAGTAAACACCGAGTGCGCCATGTGCTGGCCAAAGCATCTTTTTCTTCGACCTATAGGCTTTTTCTACAGACTTCTTACGCATTCCACACTAGCTTTGTTGCAGAATTCTCTACCTGTAATTCCGCAAGTGCTAGCAATAACAGAATGGCCACCACCCAAAACTGTAATTTTCTTTCGTATGCGTATTTATAGTTGGGATACCATACTTTATGATCTGCTAATACTTATTCATTTTGTAATTATATCCCTGTAGAAATTACTGGATTTGGATTCCCCCCATGTATCGTAGCATCCATAACTGCTCTCTCTTCAATAATTAGGAAAGCTTTGTAAAAGATGTTTACAAACAACTTAAATTTAGATATACTTACAAAGTAAACAAAAAATTCTTAAGGAGGTCGAATAAAATGATCGTTATCGTTAAATTGATGTCATTGGTAGCTACAACTTCATTAAAAATGAAAATCACACATTCGACCGCATCGGAATGGATCGCTTAAGGTTTTTTTGTAAATAAGCATACCCATACCGCAGGGAGAAGTGTGCCCCTGCGGTATTTTTGTGCCTTTTTTCGCCGTAGAGGAGTCTCTCTACGGTTTTTTTCATTTTTCATGACATTTTAAGGAGGTGATAATAAATGATATTAAACTTTTTTGCGCTCACGATAACTATTACAAAACGTAAGGTCTCTCTTGAGAAAGCACTTCATGATGAATATGTGAAAAAAATCTTTGAAGAGAACCGAAAAAAAATTGACGATTATATTCGTATTCGTCAATTTTAATCTTGTTAATTAAAAAACATGAAAGGTGGTAATTGAAATGTATTATATGATCAAAAGACGTCATGCAGTTTTATGGCTGGAGAAAGACACAACCACCAGATGAAGTAATATAAAGTGATAATTTAGCTAATTTTATAATCTCAGTTGAGCTAACCCGTTCTAATCTAGGACGGGTTGCTTACTCCAATCGCAATGTTAATTAAGTTAAAAAGAAACTTATAAACTAACTATTCCAGACTACACAGTGATAACCCTTCTTGCTTAGAAATTCATTAAATCCTTATTACTTTAACCTTCCCAGTTAGTTAAGTACATTACTTTTCCAACTAACCTAATTTTCAACATAATTCCTTTAAAAACGTTATTCAATTAAATAGCCCTTAAACTGAAAAATGAGCTTTCCTTTTTTCAGGAAAGAGCCCGATTGTTGAAGATCGTTGTTATTAAATTAAAGCACACGTTAGTTTAAGAAGAACAAAAGGTTAACGCATCGACTAAGATTAATTTTGAAAGTTTATGGTCATTAATTACAAATGGTATTTCAGAGGGTTCTACCCAAATTCGAGCAGATGATTCATGTTCTCGGAGAAAAGGTAAGCATTCGGTAACATCCATTCTAAAAAATGCCTGATAAGCAATCAATGGATATTTTCCACTTGAATCAAAAGACAGATTTTCTTTATGGCTTACTTCAATTGAACCTATGTATTTAATTGTTCCCTTTACATACCCCTCTTCATATGTTTCGCGTAGTATAGCTTCTTCTACTTTCTCCCCAATCTCTACGTGTCACCTGGATAATTAAACCCTCGATTTTTTATTTGTGATAATAACACTTTCCCATCTCTAAAGCACACTGCATGAACACTCGTCACTATTAAAGATTCTGTTAATTTCATTCGAGGCATCCAAGTTAGCTTCACATTATTTCCACCCCAGTCTACAAAAATCGTCTGCATATATCTATCCCATCTCCTGTTAAATGCAATTTATCACCTAATATTAACTTTCTACACTGTTTCAAAAATCCCTCTTATACAACAAACCGGAAATAGATTTTAAAACGTGGTAAATATACGTTTTTTATGTTGCATCAATTGTAGAATATATTACGAGTAACCATTCTTATGCCAATAGAATATATTTGGAATTTGCATATTGGTCCGTTTAAAAGAATGAGGCTTCTGACTCTTATTCGAGTTCTCGTCATCTAGTAGATTTAAAAGTCTTATCAGCAAAGCCTCCCTCATGGTAATAGATTTCTTGTTTGTTTTACAACTTTTATTCCACAATCTGGCCCTTTAATGCAAACAAGCGCTAATCCTTATTACAGAATCTCACCCTATTGTTGAAGATCGTTTTTCTTATTGAACTAACGTATCTGTTCGTTAAAGGTAACTCTTCACATTTTACTTAATATTATAAAGGTGAATAGAAAGATAAGTTATAATTTAGTTTAGTAGTTGTAAAAGTATGTTATTTATACTATTCTCTTATAATTTTTCAAAAAGGAGAGTTTATGAAAAAGATTATTGTTGTTGTATTAATGATATTTATATTATTCTTAGGATCCACAACACAAAGTTATGCACTGTCAGATTCGAAATCTGCGGCAATACAAGCGTTGCTAGATGATGCCTCTCGAATATCAGGTGTTCCAGGAATTTCAATCTCAATAATTGTCGATGATGAAGTGTTCTACTTTTCTTCAGGGTATGCTGACCGTGAAAAGGGGTTGACTGCAAGTGAAAATACACTCTATGAGTTAGCTTCTGTCAGTAAAGCTTTTACTGGTATGGGTATTATGCTGTTGGAAGAGCAAGGGCTGCTCTCAATGACGGACCCTGTGCAAAAATATTTACCTTGGTTTACGTTAAAGTATCAAGGAAAACCTGTTGATACGCAAAGCCTTACACTAAATAACTTTCTTCACCATACCAGTGGTCTAACAAATATTAGGCATACTCAAAATATTCCACAAGGCAATACACCGGATATGTTGCAAAAGACTGTGGAAATGCTCGTAGATGCTGAATTGGCGTTCCCTCCTGGTGAACAGTATAACTATGGAACCGTTAATTATGACGTATTGGGATTGGTTATTGAGATTGTGTCGCAACAAAGCTATGAAGACTTTATGAAGGAACAAGTATTTCAGCCGTTAGGTCTTCACCAGACGTATGTTTATAAAGAAGATGCTCAAGCCACTGGACAGTTGGCACAAGGCTACCGTTCTTCCTTTTTTATGACAACTCCATTTAAAGCTCCGGATTATGCTGGGAACAAACCCGCAGGCTACATCATTTCTAATACAAAAGATATGGCACGTTGGATGGGCATACAGATGGGTATTGTGCAGGACATACCCGAAATATTTCACACGGTTATCGAAAAATCACATAGGGGTGATATGTCTGTCTCGGCTGTCAACGATATGTATTATGCGGCAGGCTGGTCGGTAAACGCCGACCAAACAATTATCGAACATACTGGGGGCAATCCAAATTTCCGAACCGAAGTAGCCATACTGCTAAATGACAGAACAGCCGTCTGCTTGCTGAGCAACGGCGCAAATACCAATATAAACTTGGTACTAAAAGTTAAAGATATATTAGACGGTAATCTAACTCAGTCATATGAAATAAGTGGCACACAGCTTTTGGATATCATTTTGTCGTCTATCACTATTATTCTTTGCCTATTGGCTGTTCTGCTATTTCTCTTAGGATTACGAAAAAAGAAAATGAATAAGAGACAGCCAATGACAAAAAAGAGGATAATCATAACAGTTATTTTCCTGATGGCTACGATTGTCCTTGGTATACTGTGCTATGCTATCGATTGGTCAACGATACTTATTTGGCAAACATATAGTATTCTTACAGCGTTGATTTCGTCAGCATTATTAACAGCCAGCATTACATGGTTTGTATACACTCACCGATAAAATACCTCGCTCCCAAGATAATCATAATGTTAAGTAATAAAATATAAAATTATCGGTATGCTTAATAAACCTGCTACTGCAGCAGAAATTGAAACTGCAACTGCAACATTTAAGTCTGCTACTGTAAGCATTGGGAATGGAAATACGGTCCTTTTACAAAGAAGTAGTATGGTACATGTTTTACAAAATCACCTCCCACTTTATTGGACAGGATCAACTGGAAAAACTCTTTTTAATCCTAATATCAGAAACTAATTTATCTAAGAATAACATTGAATGGACCTTAGAAAAAATTATAAATAAACGAAATAATTTAGTGGTTTTTTCTTCAAAAAATAGTATGAAAAGTCGGTTAAAAGGAGTTTGTGAAGAAAATGAATTCATTAATGAAGTAGTTGTAAGTGCACATGATTATCTTACTCTAAGAGAAAAGGATACTCGAACTCAGAATCTAAATGAAATGGTTGAAAAATACAATCAGCTTAAGCAATTAATTAAAGAATAAAAATATGACAGATGCTTGAAGATGTACAATAAGCTACTATTAGTTTTCAGACTAATGGTAGCTTATTTAATTGTTAAGTTACAAAAGGTCGTATCCTAGAAGTCTTTAAAGCAACAGAAAGCATTTAAATGGCTCGAAATGGCTTTATCTGGTGTTTTAAGTCGTTTAAAATCCACTCTTGAATGACATCTAAAAAACCTCCAAATATATGGAGGTTTTTAAACTATTTTATTTTACTTCAACTTGACCCATCATCCCATTTTCTTCATGTTCAAGGACATGGCAATGGAACATGTAAATGCCCTTATTATTGAACTTCACTGCTAATTTAACTGTTTGACCAGCTTCAACTGAAACAGTATCCTTCCACCCTTTTAAATTTAAAGGAGGTTCTTTCCCATCAATCGACACGATTTTAAATTGAGTGCCATGTATGTGGAAAGGATGTGTCATGCCACCCATCATATCAGGTTTATTATAAATTTCCCAAATTTCAGTATCTCCCTGTTTTTGAGTGAAATCAATGCGATTCATATCAAACTGTGAACCATTGATTGAAACCATTGTGCCCATACCAAAAAGTTCAAGTTTCTTTGTAACTGGTAAGGTTTTTTCCTCTTCCGTAACACCAAAATCATTTAATTTTTGTGCAATGTTACTTGTACTTGCAGCTTTTTGTTCAATTTTAAATGGTAAAAGGGTAATTCCTTCTTCATTTATTAATGCTATATCAGTTTTGTCATCCATCTTTGAGAAATCCACTATTACCTCTGCTCGCTCACCTGGTGTTAAGGTAATTTCTTTCATATCAGTTGGTTGATTTAAGAAACCTCCATCAGTAGCAATTTGTTGGAATGTAGCTCCATTATTCAATTTAAACGTATAATTACGAGCATTAGAACCGTTTAATAATCGAAGTCTTATTTTTTCTTTACCGACAGTAAGTTTAGGATTCACAGTACCATTAATTAACAAAGTATCTCCTATTGTACCATCCTCATTAAGGACTGCTTGATAATTTAATTGCTTTTCTTCAGTAAATTGTCTATCTTGGAATACTAACGGAAAATCATTCACACCATACTCATTCGGTAAATTGATTTTTTGCGAATTTTCATCATCAATATAAATTAAGCCAGCTAAACCTTTATATACTTGCTCTGCTGTAGCACCTTCTGGATGTGGATGGAACCACAGCGTAGATGCTCCTTGATTAACTGTAAAATTTACATCTTCTGTTACACCTGGCTCTAAGACTTGATGTGGACCGCCATCACCATTTCCGGGGATTTCTAATCCATGCCAGTGAAATGTTGTTGGTTCAGATAAAGCATTTTTAGTTCTAAACGTTACCCTTTGATCTTTATGAATACGAATGACTGGCCCTAAAAAGGAACCATTATATCCATATGTCTCTGTTTTAGTTCCCTTAAGGATTTCTGTCGTTCCTTTTTGAGCAGTAATATCAACAATTCCATTTTTAGGTTCAATAATAGGTGGAAGCGCAAGCTCATTTTCCCCAGTTGAATTATTTAATGCTAATGGATTGGTGTGACTCGCATGACCATTTTCCATGCTACTATCTTTATTATCCATACCCTCCATGTTTTTCATTTCTTCATCACTCATATTGGAATGGTCCATACCAGACATAGTAGAATGGTCCATATTTGAATTATTATTAGATTCCGAATTACCCGCACTACATCCCCCCATTATAATAGCGCCTACCAATAATGAAGCAATCAAAAGTTTAGATTTCATTATGTTTCCTCCTTTTATTCTTTACATAGGCACTATAACAAAGAAGTATGGAGAAATTATGGATTTGTAATTAAATAAGACAAGTATTAACCACTCTATCTAAGAAAACTTTGATATGCCTTTTTTTACTTCTTAACTTTCCAAATCAAAATGATAATTGACATAAATAAGATACTTATTACAATTTTCCCTATTAAATTTACTTGCATAAAACCATATACTGCTCCTGCTTCAAAGATTAAGGCTGGTATTTTTCCAATCGTACTAGCAAGCGCAAATGTGCCTAAAGACACCTTAGAAAATGCACTAGTAAAAGTCACAAGACCTGATGACATAAAAGGTAAAATCCTTAAACTGACAATTATCCAAAATGCATCAGACCCTTCCAATTCCTTTAATTTTAAAAGTTTAGGGTGTAATGCGAACGGTCTTTTCCATTTATTGATTCCTTTTCTATATAAAATAAAGCTAATAACTGCACCAAGTGATTCACCGATAATAGAAATCAACAAACCGTTGAATACGCCAAAAAACACAAGGTTAGTAGCTGTAACAAAAACACTTGGTAGTACACCTATAATACTAACCAAAGTATTTATCATTAAACTAACCAAAATTGCAAATAATCCAGATTGTTCAAGTAATTGAAGTAATTTTTCTTCCATGATTAAACGCTATCTTTTTTAACCTATTACTAGCATATAATGAACTATTGTTAATAAACAACAACTGCCTGTTCGCCTAATGCTTCATAGCTATTAAAAAATGCTCCCTTATCCAATGTTATCAATCCCTTACGTGGATCCATTACTTCCACAGTCGTATTTCCCACAGATAATAGTACCATTGTATGTAAATTTTGATACATTTGATGGTACTCACCTGCTTCTTCCATAATCCATCCCCCTTTAACCTTTGGTGGTGAGAGGTCCAATGTTACCCATATAATAACTGGTATTCCCTGTCTAATATAATTTGTTATTTCTTTTATTGTACTTCCACTACTATTTTTTGCATGTAAATCTAACTTTCTCTCGGTGATAAAATTATTAGCTGCTTTGACAATTGGTTCTGCAAAAACATATGTACCCGTTTCTAGATTGCTTGGCTCGCCGCCATATGCTTGATTAGGATTTGGCCCATACTTTTTTTTCATTTTGTATTCAAACGATTGTTTAGGTAAATAATTTTGATCCATTTCTAATTTAGATGTTTCTGCACCATAGTAATTAAGTACTGCTGTAAGAGTAGTTATTTCACACCCATTTGGTAATTCAGGATTTTGTAGAATTACAGGAACTCCAAATCCTTTATTATGATTTACTGCATATGTTTGCACTAATATGGATTGTGTAGATGACGTATACGTAAATTTTTTCTCTGTTAAATACATTCCTGTTGTAAAATTGTTTGGATTCCCTACTTTTACTGTATAGGTTTCATTCGGTTGCAAATTATTTAATTGAGCCTCACCTTTATTCAAACTAATTGTTGAATCTATTTCTTTCCCTTCTTCATTAAGTAACACCACATATAGATCATTAAGTGGATCTCCACTAAAAAATTCAACGGTTAACACTGTTATGGTATTCAAGTTTGTATTTTTATTTGTACAACCCTCTAAAATAACTGCTAATAATCCTAAAGTGAAAATAATTCCCCACTTTCTAATGCCCCATACCTCCTCCCGTTATTATTACATGATTCAAAATGAATATAACGAATAATTATGGAGAAACTATGGATTAAAATTAAAATGGATTTTTAGAATTTCTTCATAAAAAAAAGATGTTCCTTTGTCAAAATTGACTTGACTCGTCGAACATCTCTAAGTATTTAATTTTTACGGAGTAGATCATCACTTTCCGTTAGCCATTTATGAATTGTTACTTTTACACCAGGAGTAGAAGTGTAGTCAACCATATACACAGTTGTTTCCTCTGCGGAATTGATTCCTCTTTCATCTCCTTCATTTTGTCTTCGCTGCACATGCAATGTAACAATTTTTGAATTACCCAAAATTGACTTTAGTGAGATTAAGAATCATTATTTAGTCTGGTAGAATTAGTTCCATATAATTCTTTATATCTTGTTCTTTCATTTCTCCAGTGATTATTTTTTCTATTTTCCCCTCAGAATTAATAAGCATAGTCGTTGGTAATGGATTGATATTATATGCTTCCATTACACTTTTATTTTTATCTATTAAAACCGGAAAAGTTAGACCTTTTCGGTCAATATAATTTTGAACCACGAAGTCGGATTCTGCTATATTTATAGCTAATACCTGTATACCCTTTTCTTTATAATCATTATAATATCTATCTATAATTGGAAATTCTCTTTCGCAAGGTTTGCACCAAGTACCCCAAAAGTTTAAAAAGACGCCTTGTCCTTTGTATTCCTCCAAATTATGTTTCTCACCATGCATATCAACTAGAGTAAAATTTGGAGCATCATCCCCTATTTTTAATACTTCATTTTTATCTTGCGTTAAAGTTGTATAGACTGTGAAGAATATTGCCCCAAATAATATAATTAATATAATTGAACGCATAAGAAATCTTCTCTTTTTTTTATCCATAATGAAGTTAGGCTCCTTCCTCTCTTATATATGTAAAACTAGAAACCAGTAAATCCTCCAAAAATCGGTGTTAAAAACGCAATAATTTTAGTCATCATATCAAAGTATAATAAAACCCCCATCACAATCATTATTGCACCACCTATTTTCATAAACAGTCCATTTTTTCTTTGAAGAAACTTCATTTTTCCGATAAATAAAGACATTATTAGGAAAGGTATAGAGAAACCTAGCACATAAAATAGCATGTACAACATACCCTTCTCAGGATCAGACACGCCTAAAGCTATTACTCCTGCAAGAATTGGTCCAGCACAAGGTGTCCATCCAGCTGCAAAACCCATACCAATAAGTACCGAACCAAAATATCCTTTGGGCCTTTTTTTAAAATGAATCTTTTTTTCAGATTGTAAAATATCGATTTTAAAAAAACCTAGAATAACTAATCCAAAAAAGACCATGATAATTGCTCCAATTTGTCTTAGGAACTCTTTATACTGAATAAAAATCTGTCCGATAAAAGAAGTTGAAAAACCTAGTGCCATAAAAATAATAGAAAAACCAAGTAAACAAAGCAGGGTATGTATCAGAGATTTTCGCCTCAAAATCCCTTTTTCTTCTTTCAGTTCATTAAAGGATATTCCTGTTACATAAGATAGAAAAGCTGGATACAATGGTAATGAACAAGGTGATACAAATGATAATAATCCAGCACCAAATGCAAGAAGTAAATTTAATTGCTCTAACAAATACGCTCACTCAACCTTTCTATAGTCCATTTGAAAATAAAGTATAGACTATAAATATGGAGAATATATGCATATGCAGCGTGATATAAGAATTAGAATTTTATTGATAGCTTTCGAATTTTTCATTAATCTAAATAGGGATTAAAAATAAAAAATGAGCCGTGTTTCAACTTTAGAAACACAGCTCATTTTTTATGCTAATTCCAAACATTGAAAAAATCTTCAATTATATTCCTAGTCTAAGGATTAAAGCATAATCTAACAAGCATATTAGATACGAATCATACATATATTGATTTTAGTATTTCATTAAAACAAAAATCTATTATTCTATTCATGATGGAATTATATTAAATTTTCTATAAAGATAGGATGATGACAATTATTGAAAAGTCGGTTCTTGCTATGGTTATTTTACGTGTATTGTCTGGGAGTATTGAAGTAAGTGCTGGATTGTTGATGCTAAAGTTAAATAATCTAGAAAAAGCATTTTATATTAATACAATGCTTGCTTTGGTTGGTCCAACAGTTTTAATCGTAACGACAGCAATTGCATTATTTGGACTAGCAGATAAAATACCTGTGACAAGAATCGTTTGCTTATTTACGGGTATAACACTTATTATTATTAGCTCACATATTAAGTAAAAATAAAAGATTACTAAAATTCAGCAAAAGCATACAAGTGTCAGAATATGAGTTTGACGAAAAAATAATCTTCATAACCTTTTGGATCCAAGTTATCTTCTGTATCTTTATAGCATGGTTACATTCATAATCTTTGTTAAACTCTTTTATGAATCACCTAACATGTTCACTAAATTACTGTAGCGTGTGACGACGCTGCTTTTTTTATGTATAATTAGCTTTTATTTGCACAAATTTATATTGAGTGTATCGCACGCACTTATACGGTGGTGGCGTTGGTTGACCGTCACGACCTCCCTCAATAAGGGTTACATTATCTCAGTAACCCTTTTTTAATTTCTATTCAGATCAGGTAGTTTTCTACTTTGGACTAACCTTAATTAAACCTTTACGACCACTAACCCTATTGGTAAAGATGTTCCTCTATCTTTGATTTTTTCTGTACTAGCTCATTCATATAGTTAAGGAACACCTATTTCCTCATAATTTCAAATCTCCTGCATCCTTCCCTATATATTATGGAATCTGCTTTTATTTATATATATCTTTAATCTACATGGTTTGCACAGCACGCAACATCAGAATGAACATCTTCTAAAACCGTATCAAACATTTCAAGAAGTTCGCGAATACGCTCATTTCTTAAACTATAGTAGCAATATTTTCCTTCATTACGACCAACAATAATGCCACACCCTTTTAAACAGGCTAAGTGTTGAGAGATATTAGACTGATTTCCCTTTAATTCCTCGACGATTTGAGATACTGTCTTCTCTTTCTCTTTGATACACTCTAAAATTTGAAGTCTTACCTTGTTTGAAAATCCATGAATTAGTTTAATTTTTAAGTCAATATTTTTTTCTGTCACAAAATCTCCTCCAATTCATATTAGACTTAGCTAATATGTTTTGATATGATCATATTCGATATCACTAATATGTGTGTCAAACATACTAGCACTACCTAATATGTCTGTCAAAAATTTTAAAAAATATGGGTCTCTCTTCAGCTAATAAACGTAGGCATCCTCAAGTTAGATTTTTTACTGTCTGAAAAGGAATATTAGTTTAAATTTGGGACAGGTTTCACAACTGGCTGGACACTTGTAATAATGGCTTTAGGGCTAAAAAACCCTGATAAAGGCTTATTATACATACTTATTAATGTACTGGTTTTTTTAATTTACTTTCTTAAGCTGTCTCAAATTACGTTTCTTCCAAAAAGAAGCCATTTATGATTATTGATTTTAATGGGATTTTATTATATTTTGACATGATGACAAAGATTATTGCGTGGGTCACTCCTATTTTCGGAGGGGACACAGGATTTTAGAAGTTCATACGCTCTGTAGAAAGGCTGGATGTAGCATTGAATAATACGTGGAACAAAATTATCTATAAAATTGGCTCTTCCTTTTACGATAAATTTTTTAATACAGGTACTTTTTTAAAGACTAGAAAGAGGATTTTTCAAGAAGTGCCTTTTCAGCGTAAACAAAAAATCCTCTATGTAGGTATTGGTACTGGGGCTGATTTAGAATTAATCAACTATGTTGATTATGATATAACTGCCATTGATTATTCTCCTGATATGCTAGCGAAAGCTCAACATAAATTCGAGCACTCTTCTATCAATTTTTTAGAAATGGATGCTCAAAAAATGTCTTTTGCAGATGAATCATTTGACTATATTGTAGCTAGTTTAATACTTTCTGTGGTTCCTAATGAAAATAAATGCTTTGAAGAGATGATAAGAGTTTTAAAGAAGGATGGTAGAATTCTTATCTTTGATAAATTTGCTCCTAAAAATCAAAAACTAACGCTAACAAAAAAATTGGTAAGGCCATTTATAAGTATGTTAGGAACAGATATTGGTAGAAGTTTTGAGGAGTTGTTTAAACAAAATGATCAAAGGCTCAGAATTATAAGAGATGAATCTGTTATGTTAAAGGGTATGTATAGATATATTGAAGTTCTTAAACTCTCTTAGCTAATCATTAAGGGCATAGCTGAACTAGCAGTTAACGTTTTGGAGAAACTCATCAAGAAGCTCAAGCATCTTATCAAGAGTTTAAAAAACAACAATTAGCCAACTTGAATTGGCTGATTTTTGTCTTAGTAATTGAACAACCCTATAAATGTTAAATACCATGTACTATCGATTTAAGTCTCCCGTGATAAATTGTTACTCTATTTGTTTTTTCATGAGTTGTTTTGAAAAGTTAAAGGATCGAATTTCGCTAACAAATGTAGAACCTAATAAAAATACCCCTCCGATAATTTGCACTAGGGTCATTTGCTCTTGCAATATCATTGCAGAAATCAATATTGCTACAAAAGGATCGACATAACTTAGCATCGCAATACTCTGCCCTTTCAATTTTTCCATTCCCGAAAAAAATAACCAAAATCCAATCCCTGTATTAACGATACCTAAAATTAAAATAAAAGGAATAGATGCGCTTGATAATCCAAAAATCCCCAAGCCTTCTGTCAAAAAAACATACGGCAGCAGTAATAATGCAGTCGTTCCAAGTTGAATAATGGTCAGCTCTAGCTTGTCCATCTCTTTAATAAATTTGTTTAAAAGTAACAATGCCGCATAAAACGCAGCTGCCATCAATCCAAAGGTAAGTCCAAGGAAATCATCTGATTCCGTTGCACTCACCCCTTCTCCTACAATCATTATCATACCGATAATTGCTATGACAATGCATATTATTTTCTTTATGGATAATTGTTCCCTAAGTACAACAGGTGAAAGAATCATTACAAATACTGGTGCAAAGTAATATCCTAGGGTGGCATTGGCAAGTGATGTGTGGTCGTAGGATTGATAGAGAAAAATCCAGTTTCCTCCCAATGCAACGCCTGAGAGAAACAAAAATAAAGCATTCGATTTCACTAAATTCCAGGATATTTTTTTCTTCATTATGGAGAAGATGAAGAATAAAAATAAGCATCCTAGTAAACTACTTAGTAAAGCTCTTTCACTCGCCGCTAAATCAATGTAACGTACAACTAAACCGATTGTGCCAAAAATAATCATTGATACGATAAATTGAAATTTAGATTTCATTGTCTACTCCCCTAACCTACCGCAATTTAATAGGAACTATTAGGTGTTTTTTCCGTCCTTTCCTTCCACTCCCTTTCAACTTGCTTTTGTAATGGGAATAGCATAGCATACTTATATGTATTACAAAATTGAATGTTTGTCATGCTACACATAACAAAATAGCATGAAAGGGGGATAGCGCAATGAATATCCAAAAATATATGGCCTTTGTCAAAGCAGTAGAATATGGGAGCTTTACAAGTGCTGCCGATGCATTAAACTATACACAGTCTGGTATCAGCCGTATGATCAACGATTTAGAATCAGAATGGGGAATTTCCCTTTTTGAACGAGGTCGTGCCGGAATCAGTTTAACATCCGATGGCTTAAAGTTACTGCCCCAATTACAGCGTATATGTAATGAGCATGAAATGTTAATGATGCAGATCGAAGACTTACATGATATCCAATCAGGAATCATCCGAATTGGTACATTTTCTAGTGTAGCAACACATTGGCTACCTCATATGATCAAATTCTTTAAGCAGGATTATCCAGGGATTGATTTCGAGTTACTCTTAGGAGATTACACCGAAATCGAAAGCTGGATTATCGAAGGTAGGGTCGACTTTGGATTTTTACGACTACCAACAAAAGCTAAAATGGAAACAATCTTTGTAGAACAAGACCGTTTGTTGGTAGTCATTCATCAGGATCATCCTCTTGCTGATTGCGATAAATTTCCTATAAGTGAACTATTGACCAGTCCCTTCATGCTTTTAGAAAAAGGCGCAAAAGCTGAAATCTCCGAAATTTTTGAGAAGCACAATATCTCGCCGCATATTTCTTTTACAACATGGGACGACTATGCCATTATGTCAATGGTGGAAAACGGGTTGGGAATCAGTATATTACCTGAACTGATTTTAGAACGCATTCCTTACCAAATTATCGCGAAAGAGCTTGAGATCCCTGCTTTTCGAACTATTGGAATTGCGATGAGAGAGCAAAAATCGCTGTCACTTGCAGCAAAGAGATTTATAGAATATTTATCCTATAGAAAGAGAAAATAAGAAGTTTAGCTATTATTTTGCACACTATAAAAAGCGTATTCGAAAAAATCTCGAATACGCTGCATTAATCTTCAACCGCTTCTAAATAGCCTTGCTGTAAACATGTATCCGTCATAAACTGCTTTATCCCTGCATCAAATGACAATTTGATCGTGCTACTTGTGACCTCCAAAATTTTTCCTTCTCCAAACATCACATGCTTCACCTTTGAGCCAACGATTAACGCTGACTCCGTTGTAATTGTCTGATCATTACGGTATTGCTTCAATGCTTTCCTCGGACTTTTCGACGCTTTCTTTGGTAATTCCTGAGGAGAAACGATTTGCTTTAACGCCTTCATAAATATTGATGGCACCACACTTGCTTTAAAGCGCTTGCTGTACGAAATTAATTCCAAATGGCGAATTGCACGTGTGATACCGACATAAAAGAGTCTTGTTTCTTCCTCTATTGCTTCTTCCGTCTCAGTAGGTAAAATCCCATCAATTAAGTCAATCAAATACACACGGTCAAATTCCAAGCCCTTTGAACTGTGTAAGGTTGTTAATGTAATGGCATTCATTTCATTTTTCAGATGAGATGTATGTGCTAAATTTTCAAGGTACTTCAAACGACCCGCAAATTCAGTCATCGTCGACGTATGGCGAGCAATTAGTCCAAGTACATCCACAATATCTAGTAAATTTTCATAATTAAAACCGAGGTCCTCGCTCATTTTCTTTAAGGCACGCTCATAACCAAAGTCATAACGGATATGCTCTAGCATGGCTGTTGGTGTTGTTTGATCAAATTGAATGCTATCATACGTTTTGCGAATTCGCTTAATATATTCAGGCTGATAATCCTTTAATTCCACATGCTCTAGTAATAGTGAGAATACACAGCCATCCTCTGGTACTTTCTGCAGTGCCTTTAATTGCGTTGGTGTAATATAAGCATTCATTTTTCTGTAAACTTTTTCAAATATCGAGATATTTTTTGTATTGTACGCTAGACGCATGAAGTTCATTATATCCTCCACAACCCAATGCGTAAAAAAGCGAATGGTGGAATCTTTCATATAGAAAGGCAAGCCCGCTCTGTCTAATGCGTCCATAAGAGGAATGGCTGACGTATTATTTCGATATAAAACAGCCGTTGAGCCACGCTTAGACAAGCTTTTTAACTGATTCACTACATATTTGGCCTGTAAGCTGTAATTCTCTAGGATTTTAAACGAGATTGGCTCTGCTGCAGGATTTTGCGTAAACATTTGTTTGTTATATCGTTTTTTATTTCGCTGAATGAAAAGATTGGCTGGCTCTACAATCGAGGCAGATGAACGATAAT
The DNA here is from genome assembly GCF_001705465.1 of Lysinibacillus sp. AR18-8. Taxonomy (NCBI): domain Bacteria; kingdom Bacillati; phylum Bacillota; class Bacilli; order Caryophanales; family Bacillaceae; genus Lysinibacillus; species Lysinibacillus sp. AR18-8. The sequence goes on along the minus strand of NZ_MDGU01000006.1, from coordinate 65,911 downwards.
TTTGTGTCATTAGTAAAACACGTGCCTCTGGATAAATCTTTTGGAAATTCAACAAATAATCTGGCTCTGCACCGCGCCAGCTATAAATGGCCTGATCCTCATCGGCAACGACGCATAAATTTTGATGGACAGCGACAAGCTTCTCGATGATCGCATGTTGAACAGGCGATGTATCCTGACTTTCATCCGTTAAATAAAAATCGTATCGACGTTGAAATTGCGCCAACACCTCTCGATTTTTCGTAAAAATATCATTCGCCATTAACAGCATATCGTCAAAATCAATGAGCAATCGGTCACTAGCTGTGCGCTTATATTCCTCATAATGCTGTAAAATCTCGACTTTTCTTGGCACCTTTACTTCTGCAATTGCCCATTCCTGTTCTGGCAGCATTTTATTTTTGATGAACGTTATGTACGTCAGTAGCTCGTCTAACTGATCTTCCGTAATTTTGGAGCCATTTAATTGTTCAAAAATCTCACGAAGCACTCGTTTTTTTGACATTACACCAGGCCCGTCCGCTTCTTCGATAATCCCGTACGAAATGCCCTGACGTTCAAGTGTCTGCCGCACAACTTGAAATGCTAAACTATGAATCGTCGAGAAATCAACTGGTGGCAAATGCGGAAAAAACTTTGCAAAACGTGCCTTCATATCATTTGCTGATGCCTTACTAAACGTAACAGCCTTTATGCGAGCAGGCTTGACACCAAGCGCCTCGATCATATAGCCAATACGCATAATAATCGTCGTCGTTTTTCCTGAACCAGGAGATGCCAATAGTAGCAGCGGTCCATTCGTCTGCAATACGGCCTGCTTCTGCACATCATTTAGATAAACGCCAAGTGAACGCTCCTTTTCTTCAAAAAATGCTTTTTGCGCTCCATTCATATCAATTACTCCGTTCTAAAAAAATCTATTTTCTATTATACCAGATGATACTGATTAACTTCTTAAGAGCATTAAAAGCAACTAAGCTCGACTACTACTCATTCGAGTGATCTTAGCTGTTAAGGAAATTGTTTGCCTCTTCATCATTTTTAGATCTTATCAAAAACAAAAAAGCGTATATACAAAATGTACAACGCTTTTTTGTAGCTCGTTAGTGAAATTTTTTATTTGGCTATCCATTCATATTGAATATCAGCTAAATTTTCTTCATTTTCATGTCCTCTCCCTATGATTTTAAATCCATGTTTTTCATAAAATCGTTGGGCATTTTCATTAACCTCAAATGTGTATAAAGTTAATCGCCCTTTTGATTGTGCTTTTACTTTATCTAGTAATGTATGACCTATGCCCATCCCTTGATAGTCAATATGAATATATAGTTGGCTTATTTCTTCTTCGTTATAGGCAATCATGCCAACTACTTTTTCATCCATTAACGCTAAATCGATGTGAAACTGCTCAGCTAATAGATGATTTAAGAAATATACATGACTTTCAAAGGTATGAATTTCTTTTTGACCAATCGCCTGTTCCTTACTATCTCGCCACATAGTAACTGTTTGTTCAGCGTATTGGGGGGTATATTGCGTAATAATTATTTTGTGTTGGTTCACTACTGTACCTCCTTAAGTGCTATCTGTTGTTGGTGCATTACCATTCTTCACAATTACTTTGGATACCGTTTGTTTGGTTATTAAAACATATGGCCTGTTTACTTTCATCATATATTATTTTGATGGTCTAAGAAATAAATTAGGTAAATTTTCATTCATACTATACTCCTTAATAAAGTAAAGCACATTACTTGAAGAATCAAATGTAAGTTCTACGGATAAAAAAACATCTTCCACTCACACTAATGGTGGAGGTGAGATGAAAATGGGAAATAATAAACATAAAAATAATAAAACGCAAGACAACAAAAAACAGCAGAATCAAAATCAAAATGCTAACAATGAGCGTAAAAACAGAGAAGAGTTTGCTGAAGAAGTAGATTTCAGTCAAATTCAAAATGAAAACAAACGTTAATCATACTATCATGTGAAGAAACCCTAATACTCACTTCAGTAAAGATGGGTATTGGGGCTATTTTTATAATCCATCTATTACAGCATTTTACGGCTCAAACCCAGCCTGACTTATATAAACATGATTTTCTGGAAAGATTTCAATAAATCGGTTGTATATTTTTTTTATTACATCTGGTCCATACCATTCTTCTAAACCAAGTTGGTCATATTTTTTCTCAATCTCAAGTTTTCTTGTGCGTTTTCCACCACTGCCATCTCCCATGAAGTAGTCATCTATACATATCCGATCGACGAGTTGCTTCAATTTCAAAGGAAAATATTCTCCACTTGGTAAAATGGGCGCGATAGCAACTTGGGTCGGTATGTCCGCAGCTGCTAATTTTTCCAATGTCTTAAAACGCGCTTGGATTGGAGGTGCCATTGGCGTAAAATGTTTACGTATCGTTTCCGAATCTGTCTCAATTGTCATACTTACCCGCACTTTTTCTTTAAATTGTCGCAGCAAATCAATATCTCGACTGACAAGTGGACTTCTCGTCTGTACAAATAAGAAATCAGGGGGATCCTCTAGCATAACTTCTAGTAAAGATCGCGTCACTTTTTCCTTATGCTCTATTGGCTGATACGGGTCTGTACTTGAGGACATAAAAATGGTTACAGGCCCTTTGGCTTTGGCACGATGAAGCTCCTTTTTTAATACATTCGCCGCACCGTTTTTAACATCGACCCAACTACCCCATTCTCCTTCTCGAAAAAGAGATACAGGCATTTGACGTACATAGCAATAAGAACATCCAAATGAACAGCCTGTATAAGGATTGAGCGAATGCGTATAGCCAGAAAGAAAGCCAGTTCCTTTATTCAAAATGGTTTTTGGATACTTATAGAATAATTCGCTTTTCATACGAAACCTCCATTCCATGTAAAGCAAGTATTACGCATTGCTAGATGAACCTCGCTTTTCAAGTTCCAAGAGCAATTTCTTCATTGCTAATCCGCCCCGATAGCCTGTTAAAGAGCCATTCTTTCCTGTTACACGATGGCACGGTACAGTAAGTAACACTGGATTAGCCCCAATAGCCGCTCCAACAGCACGAACAGCTGCTGGTTTATTGATAGCATGGGCAATGTCTGAATAGGATTTCGTCTGCCCATAAGGAATTTCACAAAGTGCTTGCCAGACTGCTAGCTGAAATGGCGTACCTACGTACTCAAATGGGATAGTAAAGGTTTGCCTCTTTCCTGCTAGATACTGAATGATTTCATTGACATAGGGTTCAAGCTTTTCCTCATCTTCAACAAAAGGACTTCCTGGAAAGCGTTTCTTCGCCCATTCAAACATTTCCTCGATTGGTTTGTTCTGTGAACCAACAAACACAAGGCCCTTGGAGGTAGCAGCAATATAAAAATGCCAATCCTCAAACTTGAGTAAAGACCAAAAAAGGGTTGGTTTATTTTTTATTTCCATCATTCATTTCCTCCATTTTTCTCATTTGACGAAATTGCGCTGGGGTCTGACCTGTTTTCTTTTTAAATAAAGTAATAAAATAGGGTGCATTCGCCATACCCACACATATGGCAATATCGCCTATTGCTTTATTCGTCTCAATCAAATACTTTTTAGCCGCGTGTACGCGAACTTGTTGTATATACTCAACGGGCGTCATGCCTTTAATTTTTTTAAATGTTCGATGCATATGATAGGGGCTCCCATGACAAATCATTGCTAATGATTCGAGCGTTAATTTTTCAGCGAAATTTTGATCAATGTATGCTGTGATAATATCAACCCACTCGCTATCAGGCAAATTTTCATTAGTAGGCTTGCAACGTTTACAAGGGCGAAATTTTGCGTGGAGTGCTTGTTCTGCGGTTGCAAAAATACATACATTCTCTTTTTTCGGAACGCGAGACTTACAGGATGGTTTACAGAATATCCCTGTTGACTTGACAGCATAGAAAAATTGATTGTTGTACGCTGTATCATTCGTGATAATGGCTTGCCATTTTTCATCTGTCATCATTTCTACATTATTCAAAATATCATTTTCATCATTCATAGGATCCAGCATTTATCTCACCTCTCCTTACAATATACTCCCTAAAAATTCACAATGTACAATTCTAGATATGGAATAGCAAGATATTGAAGTTTTTTTATTTAGAATCGTGAAAAATGATGCCAAGACCGTATCGTTCTCCAGCAGTAATCGTACTTACTCCATGACGAACCGTATGTTTATAATATCCCCTTTTCCCTAGAACAGGTCTATGGTTTGTAGGAAAGATGAGCGCACTGCCTTGATCTAACGTAATGACATGTCCCCTACTCTGAGCACGTGGAATTTGTTCCACTAGGAGTGATTCTCCACCAAAAAAGTCTTGTTCGCGTTGATTTAATACAAATACTACTTGAAACGGGAAAAACACATCGCCATATAAATCTTGATGCAAACAATTAAAGCCACCTGTTTCATACTTTAAGAGTAACGGTGTCGGTCTAGTTTGTTCATATTCTTTACAAGTGTTCAAAAAATCTTGAAGCTGAGCTGGAAACTGCGCTGTTTTCTTTAAATAACCTAACCATCGATTAGCTGTTTTGGCCAATTCTTGATAAAAGGACTCTCTTAAACTTTGGATGATTTCAGGCAATGGATAGGAAAAATATTTGTATTCCCCCTCCCCAAAGCGATACCTCGTCATATTAATGGTCGTTCTGTATGGCTCTTCCTTACCATACAACCCTATTAAAAATTCACATTCCTCTTTTGTTAAAATTACTGGAAGCTTTGCAAATCCTTGCTTATCTAGTTCATGTTGAATGGAATCCCACTCCAAGCCGCCAACACGTGTTTGAATATCTTGGACCATTTTTATTCCCTCCTTAGCCTTCTTAATAACTAACACTATAACCTCATCAATAGAAAAAAATAAGGCGTTTAGAATGGAATAGCAAGATAACAAAATGAGTAAAGCTACTTTTATGATAAAGTAAACTAACAAACTGTGTATGTTGAAAAGGAGAATGAAAAAGTGATATGGCATGACGTTGACGATGTGATGATCATTACCTTACCAGCAAATTTTGATATGAATGCAAATCTAGGCTATTTAACAAGAGAAAAAAATGAATGCCTGTATGAAATAGAGAACAATATCATCACAAAAGTGATAGCCATTGGAGAAATGCAGTCTTTAGTACAGATAAGCGTAATCGATAATCAACAAATGGTTGTTCAATTCCTAAATGGTTCTAGGCCTATTGAAAAGAGGGAGCGGGAAAAAATTGCAACATATATAATTGAATGGTTTGATCTTGATAACGATTTAACGCCATTTTATGAAATGGCAAATACAGATCCATTACTTAAAATACCTGCCCAAAAATTCTATGGATTACGAGTTATCGGCATTCCCGATTTATTTGAAGCGTTATGCTGGGGCGTTTTAGGGCAACAAATCAACCTTGCCTTTGCCTACTCTTTAAAGAGACAATTTGTAGAAAGCTTTGGCGATTCTATCGAATGGAATGGTAAAAAGTATTGGGTATTCCCTCCATACGAACGAATTGCACAGTTAGAACCTACTGACCTAGCAGCTATTAAAATGACGGTTAAAAAAAGTGAATATATCATTGGCATTGCAAGATTAATGGCATGCGGAGAATTATCGAAGGAACAATTAATGAAAATGAATTTTAAAGAGGCAGAAAAAAGCTTAATCAAAATACGAGGAATCGGACCTTGGACAGCCAATTACGTGCTAATGCGCTGCCTAGGGTTTCAGACGGCTTTTCCAATCGATGATGTAGGTCTGATTAATTCAATAAAAACATTACGTAATATGAACCAAAAGCCTACGAAAGAGGAAATTTTAGCGCTCTCGATACCATGGAAAAACTGGGAATCCTACGCTACCTTCTATTTATGGCGTGTTCTTTACTAAATATCATCACCTTGATTTGAGCATGTTTTGAAAAAATGAACCAAAACATGCTCTTACGTAGGTATGTTTTATGCTTCTACAAAAGCACAATGATGATGAACAATCGCAATGGACACAGAATTCTTATAGCTGTAATTCTTTAATACAATCCATGGTTGTTTTTATAAACTCTTTGACAGCGGGAAGGGGTTGCTTCTTTGAGCGAGTAATGATGCTTATTTCTCGGAAAGGTTCGGGTAAGAGAGGTTTTACAATGGTACCAGCTAAATTATAGGGTAAAGCTAGTTCTGGTATGATTGTAATGCCTAATCCTTCACGTACCATTGCAATGATTGTTTGATTTTCTTCCACATTAAACTCTATGTTTGGGGATACCTCTTGTTCCTGTAAAAACTTCTTAACACTCACTTCACATCCTAGCTGAGGCATAATAAAAGCCTCCCCTTGAAGTTCTTCCGCTTTTACTTGTTCATTTATGGCAAGATGATGATGAATCGGTACGATTGCTACTAATCTATCTCTTACTATGGTGGTAGCCTCAAAATGATCCATAGGGTTACTTAAAGATGTAAAACCTATATCCACTTTCCCCTCTTCTACCCAACGTGTAATTTGGTCATAGCTCCCCTCATAAAAATTTATTTCAATTCCCTTAAACTCTCCTTTAAACCGTGATATGATCGTTGGCAACACTTTTGAAGCGAAACTTGAAAAGCTGCCAATATTTATTTTTCCGTTTTGTATTCCTAAAATAGATGCCGCTTCTTGTTTAATGCTTTCTGCTTCTGATAAGATATTTCTCATATTGTTGATGATACGTTCTCCACTATCTGTTAATGAGATACCGTTTCTTCCTCTATTCAAAAGTTTAATACCGAGTTCTGACTCTAATGAAGCGATATTATGGCTTATGCCCGATTGTGTCATCGCCAATATTTCTCCTGCTTTTGTGAAATTCCCAATATCGACTACTTTGACGAATATTTCTATTTGCAAAAGGTTCACAAGTTAACCTCCGTATAAGATTTAACTTTCCATTCGACTTCCTCATGTTTAAGATTAAAAACATGAATTTTACTTATCAATTCTATCATACTACAATAATCTTAGAATGAAGGAGGAGATAGCAATGAAAAAAGTGGTAGAGTTTTTTTATGTGGATGCATTCACCACAGAAACGTTTGGAGGAAATCCGGCTGGCGTCATACCTCATGCTGAAAATTTAACAGATGAGGAAATGCTAAACATAGCCAATGAATTAAACCTTTCGGAAACGGCCTTTCTTTTACCATCAACAAATGTAAATGCAGATTATCAAATAAAATATTTTACTCCTACAAAAGAAGTTGACTTTTGCGGTCACGCTACGTTAGGTACAGCATGGTTAATGGCTAGTAAGTACAATTGGATTGATAAGGACGAGAAAATAATCTTTGAATCAAACATTGGACTAATTCCTGTAAAATGGATTACGGAAAACAATCACTTAAAGAGCGTGTCCATGACTCAAGTACGTCCCCATGTAAAAAGTATAGACATTAGCCCTGAAGTCGTTGCGGACCTTGTGGGTTTAGAGGAAACGGACATTGATGATCGATACCCGATAAAAATAGCGAACACAGGGGTCCCACATCTTATGGTTCCCGTTAAAACACGTCAAGCAATTGATCAAGCAGAACCTAAATTAAATGAGCTTAAAAAGATGAACAATCATTTTAACATATCAACCACTCACCTCTTTACCTTTGACACAAATGGGGAATTTGATATTTATACAAGAGATTTTTGCCCAAATATAGGGATCGATGAAGATCCAGTTACAGGGGCAGCAAACGGTGCATTAGGTGGTTATTTATATCTAGAAAATATACTAGCTCCACAAGAAAAACATCAATTAGTAATTGGACAAGGACATACGATTAATAGACCTGGAACTCTTTATGTCACGATTACACCTGATGGGGAGAACGCTGTTATTGAAGTAGCGGGAGCAGCAGTTGTTTCAATAGAGGGAAAAATACTTTTATAATACTATTTTTCTGAATTTTCTGTGTTAATCATCATCATAAAATAAACTTCTCTAAATTCTTCACTTAAATTTAGAGAAGTCTTATTTATGCCAAATAAAGTGGTTAGTTTAATGCATTTAAATGCGTTTTTAAGTATTGCAAAAATGGTTGCTCCATGAGATCGGTTTTTCGAGAGCAAATAAATAAACTTTGCTGAATAGCTGCCTGCTCAACATACACTTGAGCAAGTTTCCCGTTTGTTATACTTTCATCTACACTATAGGACGGAGCTAAAGTCATGCCGTACCCCGCTTCCACTACTTTTATGGATTCGTGTAAGCCCTGCATTTGAAGCCCTAACTTAGGTAATGGCGCATTAAATGTGTAAAAAATGGACTCCAATAAATCGAGTGTCGAGCTACCACGTTCCCGATAAATAAAGTCCTCGTTCGATAATTCATAGATGGAGACAGTTTGATTTGCTAGAGGATGTGAAGGATGGACTATAAACCAAAACGGGATATCCAATACCTTTTCAAATTGTAAATCTTCATGACCAATTTTACTTTGAACGACAAAGCCAAAATCTACTTCATAATTCAGAACTTGCTCCTCCACAGATTGAACATTGCCTAACGATACAAAAAATTCAATTTGAGGATGTGCAAGCTTGTATTTAGCTATGTTAGGCGGAAGTATATAATTAATAGGGATGTAAGAGGACGCAATATGTATTTTGTCTTCCTTTGCTAAAAACTTACCAAGCTTCTCATCGATTTGTGCTTCTAAGTAAAATAAACGCATGCCTTGCTCGTATAAAAACTTCCCCTCTGGTGTTAATTGAATTCCACGCCCTTTACCTTCAATCAATTTTGCCCCTATTTCATTCTCTAATTTTCGAATTTGTATGGTAACAGCAGGTTGACTTAGTAGCATACTATTCGCCGCTGCAGTAATTCCCCCAAGCTTGGCTACATTCGTAAAGATCCTCAATGCATGTAAATTCATTCCATTCCAACCTTTCTATCCATAAATAATATTTATGAATAAGCAATAATTATATATTTGTTTTATGTATAGTTTACCAGTAATTTAAGTATTGAGGTGATTGAATGGAAATTTTACTACATGAATGGTTAACAGTAAAAGGAGTTATTTTATTTACAATTGGTTTACTCGCAGCCATAATAGGCGTTCTTTTTGGTGCAGCAGGCTTTATTTTGATGCCTTCATTGTTGCTCGTCGGCATTCCAATTCATACAACCGTTGCCGTTAATAAATTTGCGACAGGCTTATCAGCCCTATCAAATGTTGTTTCATTTGTCATAAAAGGACATTTATCTGTAAAAAAGTATTTTTCTTTCATGTTTGTTGCTAGTATAGGTGGAGTATTTGGGGCATTATTCGCAATCCTCTTATCGGAACAAATCATGAATGTCGTCGCTTGTATAAGCTTAATTTTTGCATTTCTGATTGTCCTTTGCAGTAATAAATGGATTGTCAAAGATGTAAAAGAAACAGAGGAACAACCCTTGAACAAGCTTATTCCATTTGCAATTTCCATATATGACGGTGGTTTTGGACCAGGCTCAGCTCTAATGAATATAACCTATTTCTTGAAAAAACAATACCATTATTTAAAAGCAGCCGAGTTAACGAGAATGCTCTCGTTATCAAGCTGTACAGGTGCTTTTCTCTTTTATTACTTTACTGGCATTGTTAATTGGGGAATTGCTATCCCTGTGTCACTTGGCTCTATTGCTGGCTCTTTCTTAGGTTTAAAGATTGTTCCGTATATCCAAACAAAATGGATTCAAATTATTTTACCAATCATTTTTTTGTTCTTAATTGTTCAAGTAGTGTCGGATTTAATAAAATAAGCGAAACAAGTCCTACCTTTTTTGCCCCCAAATTTAAGGACATCTAAGGTGGAGCTTGTTTAGAATCCGAAATTTACGACTGTTAGTATAATAGACGAAAGCAATAATAATTTGCCTATTTTTTATTTATCTACCGCCACTCACATGTATAATTTCTCCAAGGATGTAAATTGAGGCATCAGAAGAAAGGAAGGCAATTACTTCTGCTATCTCTTTAGGCGCTGCAGCTCGTTTAATTGGTACAGCGGAAGCCATTCGTTCAAGCCGATTGTCGCCAGGAGCAAATTTATCGTGAAAGGGTGTCTCTACCATTCCAGGCGCTACCCCGTTCACGATAATTCCATATTCAATTAATTCTCTGGACATACCAATCGTCATTGTATTGATAGCTCCCTTAGCAGATGCGTAATGAATACTTTCCCCTGCCCCACCAATACGTGCAGCTGCAGAAGAGACATTAATAATTTTTCCGCTTTTCTTCGGAATCATATGTCTTAATACAGCTTGAGAGCATAAGAGCACACTATTGACATTTAGCTTGAATGTTTCTTCCCATAGCTCTTCACTCATCTCCATAAAAGTACTTTGACGGATGCCGCCTCCAGCGTTATTCACTAAAACATCAATCGTGCCGAATGTAGAAATAGCCTGCTCAATCATTGCGTTCACTTCTTCTTTATTCACAATATTAGCTTGAATAGCAATGGCGTCTCCACCTTGTTCTTGAATTCGTTGGACAGCTTCGTTGGCACCTTCCACATTTGTATGATAATTGATAATTACTTTAGCCCCGTATTTTGCCACTAGCTCAGCCGTGGCAAATCCAATCCCAGAGCTTGCACCTGTGATAAGAATAACCTTTCCTGACAAGTTATGCATAGCGTCCCCCCTAACGTTTTTAATAGTAATTCGTTCATAAACAACTAATGCTCACGCACCACGATAGTTAATTATATGGTTCTACTACTAGTATATTTTTTAATGATCGTAACTAAAATCGCCAGAATAAATACAATCAAACTATTAATGAGTAAATAATAGGCAATGTTCAATCCATAGAATAATGCAAAGGGATCACGAATAATAATTAGTGCTAATACACTTCCTAGTCCACCAAATACACCTGCCAGTAGTAAAATGATAAAAGCAGCATTATATAGATTTTTCTTTTTTTTGTAGAATACAAACCCAATCACATTTGCAACAACAATTAAAAAGCCTATCAGTATGAAGAAAAAACCTTCCATTCAACTCCCTCTTTTCAAAACGATTTTGTCATGGGATAACTATTTCTTCCCCCTTGAATTAAAGTGGTCCACCCTCAAAACCAATAGGCCAACCATTTTCTTTAAATTTCACTTTATACTGAAACTCAAAGTGACCCTCATAAATAAAATCTAAACTAAAGCCTGAAAAGATATAACTATCAAAGTTAGCCATATTTCCAAAGCTTATTGTGGATAAATAATAACTGTTTATTTCTTGATTAGGAAAAAACTTATGTAAATACGCCAATGCGCGGCTTATATGTAAATGGAGTTCATCGAAAATTCTTTCTGCTAGTTCGATTATTCTCACCTCAGGATTTTCATTATTTCCTTGGATAATAATCTCTACATCCTCCCATTCCCCAATATTCATGCTGTATAACCACTGTTCCTGAATAAGATACTTTTCTTTATTGTATACAGGGGGATTGACTAGGTTTAATTCTTTGATGTCATCTTTAGTCAACGGTTTTGCAAGAATAAGCTTATTCTGCAAAATGTCTTTTATATTAGAGACCGTATATTTTGATTTGTTTAATTCTAAAGAGTCCATTTTCCACCTCCGTTTAAAGTAAGTTTACTTAAATTATACCATCATCGCTCTACAACCATTGTAAGTTCAAAAAGAAAAAAGAGCTAGCTATGTAACTAATTCTAGAAAAGATAACCGCTTCGAATCTAAACATATCGTTACCTCTGTTTTGACTAAATCAAGTGTCACTTTAATCTATCATCTATCAAGTTGTTCAGAAAAGAAGCCCCCAACCCTTGCAGTCAAAATAGCAAAACAGCTATTCAAAAAGGTTCGTCTTTTTGAACAGCTGCTGCATTTTATTGCAATGGAATGTTTACTTCAATATTCTCCCCAATCGGATTAGGGTAATAGTTTAAATATAGCTTAGCTTTTCCATTATATTCTTCAAATTGTGATGTCTCCACTACATACTGCTCGTCCCTTGAAATAGTCAAACTTTTGAATTCTAATGGCGTGCCATCTTCTTTTATGGCGTCAGAGAGCATTAATAATTTGCCTTCATTATTTTTTTTCATCTTAACTGCTACACTTTGCTGCACTATTGAAATGTCCCCCTTAAAATAAGTAGGCTTCGTGAGTATCTCTTTTGTGCCAAAATCAACTTCGATAAAATCCTCACCCTTTGGCACAGCTTGAACGGCGCCAATCATAACCGTCAATGACGCTGGATCATCGAAATAATTACTTTGCAAATAGAGCGTAAATTTGCCATCGCGAATATTCCCGTCTGTTGAAATGTCATTTCTAATACTTTCTCTACGTTCACCGCTTTCTGTCATGATGGCAACATCATCTAGCGCTAATAGTTGCATTGTATTATCTTTGGCTACCTCAATATCGAGTGCCACCTTTAATGGCGAACGGCGAATTTGTGTAATCGTAAATTTCTGCCCATTGACATCGATCGTACGATTTGCAGTAAAAATTTTCTCCTTTGCGATCTCGTTTTTCAGTGAAAACGGTAAAGATATTACAATGTTACCTTTCTCTTCATCCTGAAAGTGAAAAACTGCTTTAAAATCCTTGGAAGTATAGGCGATAGGCTTTAAAAAACTATATTTCACGGATGAAGAGATGTATGTTTGATTGCTAGCATTCATGGTAAACGTACAGCCGCATTCAATCTCCTCAGCTCCTTGAAACAATTGAACTTTCTCTAAGTTTAATTTTGAAATATCAAATGAGGCATCAGCGTCATAGAACAGGACAAATCCTAAATTGTCGGCAATCACGCCCTGCAATGTAAGTGCTAGACCTTTTCTAGATTGCGTCACATTGATTTCTTCATAGTATTCATGGTCTACAATATCTTTTATTCCTTTATCTATTGCAATCGCTGTGACAATTGCTTGAAAACCGGGTATTTTGGCAACTTGGCTAGCAATCGTTGGCGAAACGCGAATTGAAAAGAGAAGGCTTAAGCAAAGTATGGAGATGCATGCAACCGAAACAATGCGCTTCTTTCTTCTTTTTTCTCGTTGAACCTTTCGAAACATGTCCATACGAACTTGTTGCAGCTTCTCCTTTGGAACGTCAATTAATGGTTTACTCATAGCCAGTCCTCCTTTTCTCTAGCAAAGCTTCTAAGCTTCTTTAAAATGTAATGAAGCTTCGATTTTACAGTCCCCTCAGGAATTTGATTGAGCTCAGCAATTTCTTTATTTTTTAGTTGCTGGAAATATTTCATATAGACGAGTTGCTGCTCTGACAAAGATAAATGTTCCAATAATCTCTCCATATCTGAGTAGATGACCCATTCAGATAAGTGGTGTTCCTCAATCTGAACAGTCGGTAGACGTTTTCGTAAATGATCTTTACAACAATTGATTAAGACGCGCACAAGCCATGTTCTGGCATATTCGTACTGTTGAACGGTATGCATTTTTTTGAGTGCCTTGTAAACAAGCTCCTGCATCACGTCCATAGCATCTTGCTCATTTTTCATATATGTAAAGGCCATGCGATATAAAATATCCTCATCCATTTCAATCAGTGAAAGTATCGCTTCTTGATCTCCACGTATAGCACGCTGCTCTAATTCAAATTTCATCCTTTTTCGCCTCCTTCTCTCATTAGACTCAACATTGTTGCATTTCGTTCAAAATTTTTGAAACTTTTTAGGAAACTGTCATTTCAACACATTTCCCAATTAATGGTAAGAAGCGATTGCTCTAATTGAACAATCGCCTCTTCCCCTTACCTGTATGTATTGGCAAAAATTAAACACCATAATGAATCATCCATTTATCTTGTTTTATTGCTTCAGCTATTTTTTTGATTAATTCTTCAAGTTCTGCAGATTGGTATCCGACATTGGCTTCACTCACCATATTTAAAAATTGTTTATGAGAGCTCGGTGGTATCAAGGTTATCCCCCAATAGGCGAGACTTTTAAATGGCCTATTTGTGTTGTGTGCAAAAGTTTCGAGGTGATGTATTTTTTTGCCAAAATCCTTAGAAAGCAGTTCATCAAAGAGGTCACCATCTACAACGATGCAATTGTATTTTTCAGGTTCATAAGCAGCATACTCCTTGTCTTTTTCTATACAAGCAATGATCCCAAACTCATGAATGTATGGCATAGTAGCGCACCCCCCCATTCCATTTATGCCCTGCTAATGATTACGTTTCTTGCAAGAGGATCTTTGCAAGACGAAAAATGCCTTCCTCAATGGCTTGCTCGTCTATTTTAGCAAAGCCTAGTACCCATCCTTTTCGATTATTTTCTAAGCAATACTTGCTCAGTGGATAAACACGTATCCCATTTTCGAGTGCGAGGTTCGTCATTGCTTCTTCATCAAACGATTCTTCCGCCTCAAGAAGCATATGCAAACCCGTTTCAATGCCACTTAGCTTGAAACGTTCGGCTAATCCTGTCGCCATGATTGCCTTTGTCATCGCTTCATGTCTACGTCGATAGACATTTCTGGCTCTTCTCATATGACGCATAAAATGACCGTGCTCAATAAAATGGGCAAGCGTTAGTTGCTCCATAATGGGAAGATGCCGATAGGTTAATTGTTGTACTTGCGCAAGCTGGCGAATAGCATCTTTGGGGCCGATAACAGCCGATATTCGTATGCCAGGAGCAACCATTTTAGAAAAACTCATCATATATAATGTGTTGTGAGGTTGTTGGCTAAACAAGGTAGGAAGCGGGCCACCTCGATACCTAAACTCACCATCATAATCATCTTCTACAATCCAGAATTGATTTTTCGCGGATTTTTGCAGCAATTGTTGTTTGCGTGGCTCAGACATTATGACACCAACCGCGCATTGGTGAGAAGGTGTAACAAAAATAAGCTTGGTTTGTGGATCAATCTGCTCTACTTGTACGCCATACTCATCCACGGGCACAGCAACAACATTCATACGCCGATATTTCATGGTCATCCAGGCTGCAGGAAAGCCTGGATCTTCAACAGAAACCGTTTCTCCTTCCTTAAGAAGGGCTTGGGCAATGAGATCAATGCTATGCTGGGCGCCAGAGGTTAAGATGATTTGGTCAATCTCTACATGTACACCTCTTTCAAATGTCAGGTAACGTTGAATCTGTTCACGGAGCGGTGTGAAACCGTAGGCATCGCCATAGCCCCAATTGGTCAGATCTGTTTCTGCTGAAGCCTGTAAAAACGATTGTCGCCAAGTTTTTCGGAAATGCTCGTCCAAATACGGCTCATGGGGACAAAAATCGATTGCGACGTTTCCATTTTCTTTGCCTCTAAACCAACTGTTTAATTCATCAACTGCCACGTTTAATAAAGGTAATGTTGGCGTAGATGGTCCTTGAGGAATCACCTCTTCTGCCAAGTTGGTTTTAAATCCCCATTCACTTACTCTTGTTCCTCCACGCCAATTTGTCACAGTATATCCTCGACTAAATAATTCCTCATAAACAATTTGTATGGTTGAGCGTGAAACACCTACTAATAAGGCGAGTTCTCGGGATGGAGGAAGTAACTCCCCTGGTGGCCATTTGCCTGTTGTAATATGATGAATAGCTTGGTCAAGTAACTGTTGCCATATAGGATTTTTATCGTCTCGGTTAACTTGTAACATTCAATTCACTTCCAGTTAGAATAGAGATTGTTAAAATATGCGAAAATTAATCGTTTTGTACCGTCAATAAGTATTATACTATCAAATCGATCATTTTATAGATATAGGATGTTTGTAGTCCACTTTGCATCATCTAATTACACGACATCCTTTTAAAGGCTAGATCCGCAGCATGAATCGTTCTATCAATATCATGTATGGAATGAGCAGTCGAGATAAATATGCTTTCATATTGAGAAGGAGGTAGAAGTATACCCTGTTTAAGCATTTCTTTATAAAAACGGCGAAACATCTCAGCATCTATTTTTTGAGCATCATCAAAATTTTGTAAGGGCTGATCGATGAATGCGTATCCAATCATTGTCCCAGCTTTCGTTGTTTTAAGTGGAATATGATTGTTATGAGCTACTTTTGATAAGCCTTGAATAAGCCGATCTGCTAACGCTTCGATATACGTATAACTGTTATGATTTAATTTATTGATTGTGGTATACCCCGCTACCATAGCGATTGGATTACCCGATAAGGTTCCAGCCTGATAAATACTACCTTCAGGTGCAATGTGATTCATGATTTCTTTTTTTCCACCATATGCCCCAACAGGCATCCCTCCACCAATGATCTTTCCTAAACATGTTAAGTCTGGTTTTATGTTATAAAGCCCTTGAGCAGAGTGGTAATCTATACGAAAACCAGTCATGACCTCATCGAGTATAAATAGTCCACCATACTTTGTAGTGAAAGAACGTATTGCTTGAAGAAATTCAGGGTTAGCTGGTATTCCCGCCATATTGCCTGCAAACGGTTCTACGATGACTGCTGCTATTTGTGAGCCATATTTATCAAAGATCTTTTTCAGGACTTCGATATTATTATAAGGTATGGAGATTGTATGCTTAGTGATCTCTATAGGTACACCCAGACTATCAGGAAGGCTGAAGGTAGCAATTCCTGAGCCTGCCTTTACTAATAGATGATCACTGTGCCCATGATAGTTTCCATCAAATTTCACAATCATGTCTTTGCCAGTAAAGCCTCTAGCTAGTCTAATGGCGCTCATTGTCGCTTCTGTACCCGAATTAACCATTCGAATCTTCTCTATGGAAGGTATGCGAGTAGCTATTAATGTTGCTAGCTTATTTTCTTGTAAAGTTGGCAATCCAAAACTTGTCCCCCTCTTGATGGCTTCAAGAAGTGCATCTGAAACTTCCTTATCTGCATGTCCATGAATTAATGGCCCCCAAGATAGAACATAATCTATATAGCGATTGCCATCAATATCATATATGTTTGAGCCTTTCCCGTGACTCATAAAAATTGGCTCCATCCCAACTGATTGAAATGCTCTCACTGGGCTATTTACCCCACCAGGCATAATTTTTTTTGCTATTTCGAAGGCTTCTATTGATTTTGTCGTATCGATGTTAAAAACCACCTTTCGTAGTGATATTATCTTTGTCTAATTTGTTGTCCCTCATTTATACTTTGCTGTTTTCTGAGCAATGGAACATTCATTAATAAATGGGCGCCCAAACCAGCTACAAGCCCCCAAAATGCCCCGCCAACTCCAAGTAAAGTAACATTTGCGGCTGTTGCCAAAAAAGTAATGAGTGCTGTTTCGCGTCCAATAGGATTTGTTAAAGCATTGGCAAGGCTACTACCAATTGTGCCTAGCAACGCTAATCCCGCTAATGTTGCAATGAACGTAGCTGGGAGAATTAAAAACAATGCAGCCAATGTTACCCCAAAAATTCCGACAATTATATAAAAAATGCCACAAACAATACCTGCAATATAACGTTTTCTTGAATCCTCATGAGCGTCCTTCCCCGTACAGATGGCTGCTGTAATTGCTGCTATGTTAAAAGCATGCGATCCAAAGGGTGCTGTCAGGAGTGATCCCAATCCTGTTACAATCAAAATCGGATTGGCACTCGTTTTAAATCCATCATTTCGCAACACTAACATGCCTGGCATGTACTGTCCTGTTAAGGTAATAATAAAAAGCGGCAAAGCGACACCCAATAATGCATGTAGAGAAAACGTTGGCGCAACAAATACAGGAGACGCGAAGGCCAACTCGATATGGCTGAAATCTACCTGCCCCATACTTATTAAATAAATCAAGCCAATGACTAGAATACCGACAATTGCATAGCGAGATGTAAACCTTCTTAGTACGATATACGTAGTAAACAGGACGATGACAAGTAAAGGTTCCACTTTCGCACCACCAAAGGCTGAAATACCAAATTGTAATAAAATACCTGCCAATAGACCTGAAGCAATACCTGGAGGAATAAGTTGGACAAAACGTTCGAACATGCCTGATAAACCTAACAAAACAAATGCTATTGCAGAAATAATATAAGCTCCAATGGCTTCAGCATATGGGGTAACAGCTAAAGCCGAAACAAGAAACGCCACGCCTGGTGTTGACCAAGCTGTAATAATGGGTTCACGATACCGGTAACTTAGCCAGATACCCGTTACCCCCACACCAATGGAAATCGACCATATCCATGATGCAATCATTTCTGGACTTAGACCGGCAACCTTGGCAGCCTGAAACACCAAGATAAAAGTGCCCCCATAGTTAACTAAGACAGATATAAAAGCAGCGATGGTGGGCGACAGGAAATCCCGTACATTCAGTGAAACGGATGTTGAGTTCATACACTTTCCTACCTTTCTACAAATTATGTTAATCTCTTCTTCATACTAGAAATTCATCACGTATTCTCGTCCTTTAAGGACTGTTCCCTTGTGGAATGTTGTTTTCCTATTGTCATTAGCCCTCTTTATGTAAAGTGTCATTCCATTAAAATGTCAATTTGCTTGATTCCAAGTAACGCTTTACTTGCCGCTATTTGATAAAATGTCAATCTACCTGAACTAAACAGTAGCACTTCCCCTCCTTGCTAATAAATGAACGGTCTTAGCATAACGTAATACGGATTGATAAAAAACATCCAAAACTACGAATTTTAGCAGTCCATAAAATTAGGTACAATAAAAAAACACTATCCTTATATTGTAGTTTTAAAAAAGAATTGAACGTTTAAAACAAAGATTGATCATTCATTTTAAAGTTTGATTAAAAATCCTGTGTTGCTATGTAGGATTTTTTTGTTCAACAAACGGGCCAGATTGTGAAATAAAATCATTTTGTTCAATGTTACCAGTAGCTTATTTAACATAAATGATAGACTGTTTAAAAATTTCCATTAATATGTTATTTTTAATGAAATTAAATCTAATTTGAGGTGAATTTATATGTTATTAAAGCCAAATAAACTCCAGCAAGGAGATTATATCGCCACTATAAGTCCTTCTTGGGGAGGTGCTGGAGATCCAGAATTAAAATGGCGTTATGAACAGGGCGTAAAAAGACTTGAAGAGGTTTTTGGACTGAAAGTTATAGCAATGCCAAATAGCTTGAAAGGTGCAGATTATCTAGACAAAAATCCAAAAGCACGTGCAGAGGACTTAATGATGGCTTTTAAGGACCCCAAGATTAAAGCTATTATTGCAAATATTGGTGGAGATGATAGTGTTCGTTTACTCCCTTACATTGATTTTGAGGTTATAACTAAAAATCCTAAAATTTTAATGGGTTATTCAGATGTAACGATTGCTCATTTATTTTGTTTGAAGGCGGGTATATCTTCATTTTATGGACCAGCAATTTTAACCGATTTTGCAGAAAACGTTGAAATGCACTCATATACCGTTCAATCTATTCAGCAAACGCTATTTTCTAATGAAGTAATAGGTGAAATTGTTCCTTCTGTAGAATGGACAAGTGAGCATTTAGAATGGATAGAATCAAATAAAAATCAAAAACGCACAATGCAACCTAATAAAGGATACGAATTGCTGCAAGGTAAAGATATAGTACAGGGACGTTTAATAGGAGGGTGCATTGAAGTACTAGAGTTTGCTAAAGGTACCGTGCTATGGCCTGAAGAAAAATACTGGGAAAATTGCATCCTTTTCTTTGAAACATCTGAAGATCAACCGGAGCCTAACCTACTTAGATATTGGTTGAGAAACTACGGTGTACAAGGTATTTTACAAAAAGCAAACGGAATTATATTTGGTAAACCACAAGATGAAAAGTATTTCGAAGAATATAAAGAAGAGATTTTAAAAGTGATGGGAGAATTTAACTTGGATGATACACCAATTCTATACAATATGAACTTTGGACATACTGAACCGAAATTCATTTTACCTCTTGGTGCATTAGCAGAAATTAATTGTAATACAAGCTCTTTTACTATTTTAGAAAACGCTGTACTGTAAGATGTTAGCGGCTTTTTGGGATGAATAAGGATATTCAACAATCGGGCGCAATTTTGGAACAACATAGCTAAAAAATGTTCAAACTTTTTTATAAAAATCTCATACTTATCTAAAGAGAGTAACTCCATTTTGAGCGATCTTTTTTCAAAATGGAGTTTTTGATGTTGCTATTAGATAAGGATTAAGGGATGGGATATTTTTTAATCCATCTTTCTGATTTACCAATTTCTAAAACCAATACTATGTATGTGGGATTTTCTCAATATTGAACATCTCCCCTAAGGCAATTGGATTTTCTTTCGCGGTAATATGTTGAGGATCAATACGGTAAACTTGAACAGGCCCTCCGAAAACGGCTGATCGATATTTGTCCACGTGTTGCTGGGATAAGGGGCGATTATAGTAACCAGGTACATATTTATTTATCATCTCTTGCAACATGTGTGTCGCTTCATCCAAATCGAAAATAGGCTGAGCCTTGCCAAAAACCATGACACTCATATAAGCCGTGTCCGTCTTTGCAGGTACTGGATTTGTAATGGTTCCATATTCATCACAAACCGTAAAGCAAACCTCTGGATTCTCTTCCATCACTTGATTTCGTCTCCCGCCAGTGGCTCCATGGAAATAAAGCACTCCATTTGTCCACACAAAATTAAGGGGGACAACATACGGCAAATGACCATCAGCCATACCCAAATGCCCAATGCGAGCTTGCTGCAAAAATGCCTCAATTTTGTTCTTATCCAACACTTCTCTTACTTTATAACGTACCTTATCCATTGATATCACTCCTACTTGTAGTATGATGTGATTTTATCAACCTTTGGATTGAATAAAAACGTCCATAATTACAGCAATTAAGCAATCCATTTTCCAACTTGAACCAAAGACAAAACCACCGTTCGAACAAATAATGCTCAAACGATGGTTTCTATTGTTTAGGAGATAGGTAATTATAAACTTATTGGCTGACTAACTTTGCTATATTTACCTTCAAAGAACGCAAGTGGTGAACCATCGCTCATCTCAATATTGGGCTACATCTATCCTATAAAAGGAGAAGCCTTGAGGTTTGCGGTTATTACAAACAAAATACAATATAAAGGCTATTTCATTTTTACGATAATCTTCCCTTTTGCTCTACCTGACTCCGCATGTTCCATCGCCTTTTGAGCATCTTCAAATGAAAAAGTTCTATCAATGACTGGTTTGATTTTACCAGATTCAATTAAATCGGCGATTATGCGTAATTGATCGCCACTTGGTTTCATAAATAAGAAGGAATATTGAGCATGATATTTCTTTTCAAGTGAGGTCAGTTTATGACTTGCTGCTGAAAATAATAATGTTTTGAAAAATCCTGAACCATATTCTTTGGCGAAACGAGCATTCGGCGTGCCTGATACGGAGACAATTTTTCCACCATCCTTGATAATCTCGAAAGATTTTTCTAAGGTCTTTCCTCCAAGCGTATCAAAGACTGCATCATAATTTTTCAGTATAGCTTCAAAGTTTTCTTTCTTATAATTAATCACTTTATCTGCACCCAAAGATGTAACTAAGTTTGCACCAGCTTCGCTAGCCGTTGTTGCCACTGAGGCGCCCATTACTTTTGCTAGTTGTATAGCAAAGGTACCTACACCACCAGAGCCAGCATGAATTAAAATCTTTTGACCTTTTTGTAATTGCATGATGTCATGTAAAGCTTGGTATGACGTTAAGCCAACCAGTGGGATTGATGCAGCTTCCTCAAAGCTCAAATTTTTAGGCTTTAGGGCTATGTCATCTTCATGAATCGAGATATATTCCGCAAAAGTACCAATTTTACTCTTCCTTGGACGTGCATAAATTTCATCTCCTACTTTAAAGCGCGTCACTTTTTCGCCAACCTTTACGAGGACCCCTGAAAAATCATTTCCAAGGATCAGTGGCATTTTATAGTGGATTAACAGCTTTACTTTCCCATCACGGATTTTAAAATCAATCGGATTAATACTTGCTGCATGGATTTCAGCAAGTACCTCATATTCATCAATTTCAGGTGTAGGCAATTCTGCCATGTGCATTGGGGCTTTGCCATATTGATCTATCACCATTGCTTTCATCGTTCATTCCTCCAGATAACCTACTAATTGTCAATAAAATTCCGTTAACAACGTCTCAATATCCAACACCAGATTTTTTAACGAACCTAGTTTTGTCCGTATATCTATATAGTAAAAGTTTTTTGTACCTTCTTTGCGCATTAAAATAACACCAGCATCTCGCAAAATCTTAAGATGATGTGACACAGCTGGTCGAGATAGATGTGTTTGTTCTGTGATTTCACCTACACGCAATCCCGTTTGACAATCTGTGCTCATTAATACCATTAAAATAGCTTGTCTGGTTTCATCACCAATTGCTAATAGTACCTTTTGAGAATTTATAAAGTCGTCCTTAATCAAGTTAAGCTGGTCCTGTTTATTCATTAAAATCCCTCCTCTTACTAATCAGTTGAATAGTTTAAGTTAATGAACCATTGCTGCATATAACGATATAATATTGCCGTATTCGCTGCAATATTGGGAAAGTAAATCGAGACGAATGATTTTTAAAGGCGTACATCTTCCACTTTCCCCTCTTTCCATAAAAAAACACAGAAGTCACATGGACTTCTGTGTTATTTGCTCTCCTTAATAAGAGCCTTCATATCTCCAACGATTGTTTCAACTGGTACGTTTGTCGCGCCATCATAGTCTTTTACAACTGTGCCGTCTGCGTTTACTAAATAATAGCTCGACATATGTATGACTTGGTCTGAGTTAGGATCGTTTTTAACTAATGAATTAAATGATTTACGTGCAAATTGTTCAATGAATTTTTGTTGATAGCCAGTTAGTAGCTGCCATTTGCTTTCATCTACAACATTATACGTATTTAAGTAATTTGTTAAAACATCAGGCTTATCCACTTCTGGATCGACGCTAAATGCCACAATTTGATAATCTTCAAGGCCTTCATCCTGTAGTGCTTGTTGAACCTCTGTCATATTAAATGTCATGGGTGGACAGATTGTCGTACAGTTTGTAAAAATAAACATGGCTAGCCAAGGCTTACCTTTAAGATCATCTAGGGTCACTTGTTCATTTTTTTGATTCGTTACTGTGAAATCTTGAACCTCGAGATTTAATGTTGGTTCAAACTTGTAACTACCGCAAGCAGCTAGAATGCTACTAAATGCTAGAACTAAAACTAGCAATATACTTTTCTTTGTCATTAGTGGTGCCCACTTCCCTTCATTTCATCACCTTATTTTATTCATTATAGAAGCTAAACACAAGATAATGGACTTACACCCAGATGGCTATTTGTATAACATGTGAACATTAACTGATTCTGGAATTCCTCCTCACTAATTCTTCCAAATGACACATCCTTTTTAAAAATTTTTTCATAGCTTTTTTTTATCATTTTCGTTATTTCCCAAAACCTCAGATAATTGTTATATAACAAATTTTTTCTACTTAACAAGCTCCCATGGAATTTAATAGCAGAATAATAAAATACAGAAAATTCTCTTTTATGTTTGTATTTTCTCCTACATTCATTTTTATCAACAACAAACTATTTTAACAATATTATTTCATCAGAAAACTACACGCTCTTTTAAACAGAATTTTTCTAATAAATCCTTATTATTTCTATGTTATTTCCACAAAACAGAAGTGACTAAAAATTATAAAAACTCAAAATTTAGTATTGCATTATAGGATTCTCCCCCATAAAATAAGTGAATATAACGACGAACGAAAAAGAAATATGTCGTTTAAAACAGAAATATATAACTTTAGGGGGAATAATAATGGCGAATGTTTCAAGCAAAAAACAGGCCCAATCAATTGATTATCATGCAATTGAAGCAATGGAATCGTTTAATAGCTTTGTAAAAAAGAAAAATACCTTTCTTTTCTCGATTACAGCAGTGTTTTTAATTCTTTATATCCTGCTTCCGATTCTTGCTTTCCAGCCTGTACTACAACAAAAATTCTTCGGAAATATTACGGGTGTATGGGTTTATTCTGCAGGATTATTTATCATGACCATTGTGCTTTGTACAGTATATGTAAAAAAAGCTGCTTCATTCGATAAAGCTGCAGCCGCTGTTCTTGCAGAGTATCAGGCGAAAGGTGGAAAATAAATGAATATCGTATCTATAGGTTTCTTTTTAGCTATTGTTGGCTTAACACTTGTTGTTACTTATATTGCAGCAAAGCGTACATCTTCTGCGGCTGATTTTTACACTGCTGGTGGTGGTTTAAAGGGGTGGCAAAACGGCTTTGCGATTGCTGGTGACTATTTATCTGCGGCAGCCTTTCTTGGGGTGTCTGGTGCAATTGCCTTAACTGGCTTTGATGGTTTCTTCTTCTCTGTAGGCTATGTAGTAGCGAATTTAGTGCTGCTTTATGTCATTGCTGAGCCAATGCGAAACTTAGGCCGCTACACGTTAGCAGATATGTTAACGGCTCGTTTTAATGAAAAGCGAATTCGTGGTGTGGCAGCGTCTGGGACCATTATTATCGTAATTCTTTATATGATTGCACAGCTAGTTGGTGCTGGTGCATTGATTAAGCTATTATTCGGTATTGAGTATTGGATTGCCGTTTTAATTGTCGGTGTTATGATGACAACTTATGTATTGTTTGGTGGTATGACAGCGACTTCTTGGGTGCAAATCATTAAAGCAAGTCTATTATTATTCGGAACAGGTTTATTAGCGGTTTTAGTGTTAATGAAATTTGACTTCTCTCTTATGAAGATGTTCGACACAATTGCAGTAGATCATGGCGAAAAGTTCCTTGTACCTGGAATTAAGTATACAAGCACAATCGACTCCGTTTCGATGATGATGGCTTTAGTTTTAGGAACATCTGGTTTACCACATATTTTAATGCGTTTCTTTACAGTAAAGGATGCAAAGACAGCACGTGCCTCTATTTCTTGGACAACTTGGATTACAGCTATTTTCTTTTCATTAACAATTTTCTTAGGGTTCGGTGCATTAAACTTTGTAGGTTTAGATCAAATTCTTGCTGAAAGTAAGGCTGGTAATACAGCTGCTCCGCTACTTGCGCATTACTTAGGTGGAGATGTATTGATGGCATTTATCGGCGCAGTGGCATTTGCGACTATTTTAGCCGTTGTTTCTGGTTTAGTACTAACAGGGGCTTCAGCCATTTCTCATGATATTTATGGAGAAATCATTAAGGGCGGTAAATTAACAGAGAAGCAACAGGTAGTAGCAGCTCGTACAGGCTCTATCTCAATTGCGATCGTGTCTATAATTCTCGCTCTGTTTGCACAAAGCTTAAACGTTTCATTCCTAGTATCATTCGCCTTTTGTATCGGTGCGTCAGCAAACCTACCTGTAATCCTTTATACAATCTATTGGAAGAAATTTAATTCTACAGGTGCTGTAACTGCGATGGTAACGGGGTTAGTATCATGTTTAATTTTAGGAGCAATGGGACCAAATGTGTGGAGCCCTGTTGAAGGTGCGGCTATCTTTGTTGGACAACCCCTTGTGCCACTTGCTGTTCCAGCGATTATTACGATTCCATTAGGCTTTATTGCTGGATACTTAGGTACTGTTCTTTCATCTAACAAAGTGCCACAGGAAGAAGCAGAACGTATTTATAAAGAAATTCGTGTGAAAGCAAATACAGGCGTGTCTGTCTCTGATATTTCACATTAATATTTATACACCTCCTGCATAATGAATCTCAATTCAAAAAATGCAAAAAAATAGGCAAAAAATTCGATTTTTGGTCGAGTTTTTCGCCTTTTTTGTTATTCAATATCTACCAATTTATTTATCGAACAATATTATTTTACTTCCAAAAAACAGAAAAAATCCAATTTTCACTAGGTAAATAGTGTTTATTTTTAATTGAAAAAACAAGATTTTTTTGTAAATTTACCCTTCATTTTTTGTTAAGAATCTAGATTTCTCTTCACTTCATTTATTTATCTGAATTTTCTAAAACCCTTTATATTCTTGGCTTTGCGCCATTTTTTCTCTCTTAGGAGTATTTTCTGAAAAATTTTTTTTACATAATTTTTCTGAAATGTATTGCAATTTTGTGAACTGTTACATAAAATGAAAATGTGAATTCACTAAACTAGCAAAATCAAGTCTTGAGGTAGAAAAAATATACACAAAATGGGGAATGTTAATGGCGAACAATCAAGCAAAAAAAGGTATCGTGATTGACTATGATTCAATTGCAAATCAAGAATCATTTAAGTCTCTTGTACGAAGAAAGAACTCTTTTCTTTGGTCAATGACTGCCATATTTTTATCGGCATACATGTTGTTACCAATTCTGACATCGTACACGACAATTCTACACCAAAAGGCATTTGGGGAAATTACTTGGGTGTGGATCTATGCAGCAGGTCTTTTCATCATGACATGGGGGTTATGTCATTTATATGTAGCAAAGGCAAACAGCTTCGATAGAGAAGCAAAAGCGATTATCGCTGAATACGAGAACGGAGGTGGCCGCCGATGAGTAACGGAATGAGTCTTACAGCCATATTCTTCTTCGTAGCCATTGTTGGTTTAACATTAGTTATTACATGGTGGGCATCTAAACGTACATCTTCAGCAAGTGATTTCTATACTGCTGGTGGTGGCTTAACAGGCTGGCAAAATGGACTAGCTATCGCTGGTGACTACTTATCAGCAGCATCCTTCTTGGGTATCGCTGGTGCTGTAGCATTATTTGGATTTGATGGATTCTTCTTCTCTATTGGTTATTTAGTAGCTTACTTAGTGGTATTATATATCGTTGCTGAGCCATTACGTAACCTTGGGAAATTTACATTAGCTGACATGATTACAGCGCGTTTTGATAACGCCAAAGTCCGTGGAACAGCTGCTTTAAGCACTATTACAATTGTTTTATTCTACATGATTGCACAACTAGTTGGTGCAGGAGCACTTATTCAATTACTTTTAGGAATCGACTATTGGATCGCCGTATTAATCGTAGGATTCATGATGACAACTTACGTACTATTCGGTGGTATGACAGCAACATCTTGGGTACAAATTATTAAAGCTTGTCTTTTAATGTTGGGTACAGTTATTATTTCGTTCTTAGTATTAAAAGAGTTCGGCTTCAGTATCTCTACAATGTTTAAAGAAATGACAACGGTTACTGACAGTGGAGCTGCTTATTTAAACCCAGGTCTAAAATATACAAATGGACTTGATACAATCTCTATGTTAATTGCGTTAGTATTAGGTACTGCGGGTCTTCCACATATCTTAATGCGTTTCTTCACAGTAAAAGACGCGAAAACAGCTCGTTCATCTGTTATTTGGGCTACTTGGATCGTAGGTATCTTCTACGTTCTAACAATTTTCTTAGGCTTCGGTGCAGCAGCATTCGTTGGGAAAGAAGATATTATCGCAGCAAACGCTGCTGGTAACATGGCTGCCCCACTTCTTGCAGAAGCACTTGGTGGCGACATTCTATTCTCATTCGTTTGTGCAGTAGCATTCGCAACAATTTTAGCGGTAGTAGCAGGTCTTGTACTTTCTGGTGCATCTGCCCTATCTCATGATATTTATGGACAAATTATCAAAAAGGGTAAAATTACAGAAAAAGAGCAAGTTCTTGCAGCTCGTATCGGTTCGATTACAATCGCTGTTATTTCTATCCTATTAGCACTTGGTGCACAAACATTAAACGTTGCATTCTTAGTATCTTTAGCATTCTGTATCGCAGGATCTGCTAACCTTCCAGTTATCATCTACACAATTTATTGGAAACGCTTTAATACAGCGGGTGCTGTTACTGCGATGTTAACAGGTTTAATCTCTGCGTTAGTATTAGTTGCTATGTCTCCAAACGTTTGGAATCCAGTTGAAGGTAAGGCAATTTTCGTTGGTGATCCTTTAATTATGTTAACGAACCCAGCCTTAATCTCTGTACCACTTGGTTTCCTTGGTGGTTTCATCGGCACATTACTTTCTAAAGAAACAGATGATGCGAAGTATCGTGAAGTTGACGTTAAAGCAAACACAGGTATTTCTGTACAGGACGTATCTCACTAATACACTCGACAGCCTCGTAAGTATCTTGCTTACGAGGTTTTACTTTTTCTTCCCTATTCGCTACTATAGAATTAAAAATGAATTGGAGGCGATGCTCATGTCACAATCTAAAGCTAAAAAGAAACGGATGCACATTAAACGCACAGTTGGTAAAGATGTTGAAAAAAATCGACAATCTATCTCTTTTAGTACACATGAACGTCTAACGAAAACAAAAAACGAAAAATTAGAGCATGATTATACGAAATATAAAAAGCAGTATAAGGACGAATAACTCGTACCCTATACTGCTTTTTCTTATTAAAGCCGATAAAATGTTTTCGTGTTTTGCGTAATAATTTTGGCCACTACCTGTGTTGATAGCCCTTTGATGGAGGCAATCACCTCAATCGTTGAGTGCATCATCCAGGGAGATGTACGCTTCTTCGTAAACGGTCCCTCAAACGGCCAAGGACCATCCGTTTCTACCATCATTAGTTCAATGGGATAAGCATGAATTAGCTGTTGAATTTCCTCTTCGTACAAGCAATCTGGCGTAATGGAAATAAAATAACCTCGCTCTATCATGCGCTTCACAATAGCTTCATCCCCTTTAAACCAATGAAAATGGGCTTCGTGAAGCTGATGCTTTTCCAGCAAATCACACACAATATGGGCGTCCTCATATACTGCGTGTAACACAATCGGCTTGTCCAGCTCCTTCGCCAATACAACAAAACGCTCTAATAGCGCCACATAGGGACGTTCATCAATCGCTTGCTCTTGTTTTAAATAATAAGGTAGACCCACCTCACCAATAGCAACCATATCATTCTGATGCGAACGAATCCAATCAAATAAAGCTGTCTCATCATTTGGACTTAGTAAAGGCTGTTCAGGATGAAAGCCAAAAGCAGCCTTTACTTGCTGATAGCTATTCGATAAACGCAACGTTCTTTCACAAGAGGAAAGTTGCATACTAACTGCGATTACAGCTTTCACTTCTTCTAATAAGGAAGGAATTTCCTCATCGGTGTACTGATCCAAATGAATATGCGCATCAATCAACATACATATCACCCTTTTCCTCCTGTAAATACATAAATAATTGTTGCTTTAACGCTGTGAATGCTGCAGAATGTCGAATTTCCTCTTTCCGAGGTCTCTCAAACGGCACGATGATTTCCTTTTTAACGGTAGCTGGACGTTTGGTTAAAACAAGTATGCGATCTGCTAAAAAGAGAGCTTCTTCAATACTATGTGTAACAAATAGAATGGATTTGCGGTACTCCTCCCAGATAGATAAAAGCCATGCTTGCATTTCCAGTCGAGTAAATTCATCCAACGCAGAAAATGGTTCGTCTAAGCATAAAATCGGCTTATCACTGACCATTGCTCGAATAAAGGACACACGCTGCTGCATGCCTCCAGACAGTTCTTTCGGGTAGGCATGGATAAAAGAGGCAAGACCAACCTTTTCTAACCATTCCTTGGCACGTTCAACATTTGGTTTATGTTGTAATTCCTCTACAAGCGTGACATTTTCTACTATTGTACGCCAGGGTAATAGACATGGCTGCTGTGGCATATAGCCAATCGTTCCTTTTTTTTGTTGGATATCCTCTCCATTTAATAAAATGGCTCCTTGATCAATTGGCGAAACACCACCAATTAATTGAAAAAGTGTACTTTTACCACTGCCTGAAGGACCAACGATGGCCACAAACTCTCCATCCTTGACGTCAAAAGAAAGTTGATCAAGGACTTTGAGCGCATCGAAGGATTTAGCGATGTTTTGAATGCTGAGCATGATAGCCTCTTCCCTTCACCATGAATTTTTCAATTAAACGAATACCACTAAACAATAGTAAGCTCAAGAGAACAATCGCAAAAATTGCCACAAATACGCGATCCGTACGGAAGGAGGATTGGGCTAGGGTCATGTAAACACCAATACCCTTTTTTGCACCAAGCCACTCCGCAATCACAGCCCCCATCACACTATATGTAGCCGCAATTTTAATGCCTGAAAAAATAGCAGGATAGGCATAAGGCCATTCCAGCTTCCAAAAGGTTTGTGCCCTTGTAGCACCAACCATGGCAAAATAATGCTTTAATTCTGGAGCTGTTTGTCTAAATCCATCCATCGCTGCAATGACAATGGGGAAAAAGCACACAAGACAGATAATGATAAGCTTCGGTAATAAGCCAAAGCCAAACCAAATAATAAGGAGCGGTGCCAAGACTAGAATAGGAACATTCTGCGACATAATAAGAATTGGATAAAACAGTTCTCGAATAAATGTAAATCGATGCAACACTATTGCCACCGTTAGCCCACAAGCGATGCCAATGGCCAAACCTAGTAGAGCTAATTGTACTGTAGCGAATGCATGTGGTAGAAAGGTTTGATACGACTGGATGGCTTCTGACAAAATACTACTCGGTGTGGGTACTAACCAATGAGGAACTTCAGCAAACCGCACGATTAGTTCCCATATGAACAAGAGGAAGGCGATAAAAATTATCGTCCTTCCCTTCTGTAATGCACGTTTCATTACTGATATTTCTCCGTTAATGTATCCATCGTAATACCCGTTGGCTGATATAAAATTTTCACTTGTGTAATGACATTAATGGCACCAAGTTCGATCATCTTCTCATTCATTTTTTCAATGATTTGGAGCAATGTTGAAAGCTCACCCTCCATCGTTGTTTCCAATGGATGTACCTCATATTTCACCCCAGAAGCATCGATCACCGCAATTGCTGCATCGACATATGGTATAACATCTTCATATTTCTCTGTCTTCGGAATGATTTGTACACTGATTAATGAATTTGCCATCTTATTTGGCCTCCTTTTTAGGTAAGAAATCATTAGTAAAGGCTTTTTTCGCATCAAATTCGCCCTCTAATACTTGATTGCTAGACATCCATTTCGCGTAATTTTCCCACACAGAAAGCTTTTGCTCTCCCCATTGCTTGGCATCATCCTGATATTTATCAGCCAGCCATTCCTGACTTTTATGCACTAACGCTTTATCTAAATCAGGGGCCGCTTCGATTAAAATATCAGCCGCTTCACTTGGGTTTTCAATTGCGTATTCATAGCCCTTCGATGCAGCTGCCACAAAGGCTTTGACTACATCCGGGTTGTCCTGTATCATTTTTTCATTTGTAGCTAAAACTGGCGTATAATAATCCAATTGATCACTATAATCTGTAAGATATAGCATATTAATCTTTTCCCCACGCAGCTCAGCCTCAATCCCAGTCCATGCATAATAAATCCAAGCAAAATCTATATCTTTTTCCATCATTGTGAAGAAATCTAAATCCCCTGCATTGACGATATCTAGCTTATTAATATCTGCCTTTTCTTTTTGCATGAGTGATTGTAAAACGGCTTGCTCTAATGGCGCGCCCCAACCACCATAGGTTTTACCTTCAAAATCCTTTGGCGATGTAATGCTCTTTGAAGCAATAGAAGCAAAGCCAGATGTATTATGCTGTATAATTGCTGCGATGGAGACCAGCGGCACATCCTGTACTCGTGCCTGTGTTATGCCTTCCTGATAGCTCACGCCAAAATCCGCCTTTCCAGAAGCAACAAGCTGATCTGCGCCCGCCTCACCAGGCATAATAATATCAACATCTAAACCCTGTTCCTCAAAATAACCGAGTTTTTTGGCAACATATAGTCCTGTATGATTTGTATTCGGCGTCCAATCCAGTACCACAGACACCTTTTTCAGCTTGTCTGCAGCCTGCTTGTCATCCTTGTCACTACAGCCTACTAATGTCAATAGTGCTGCCAATAAAATAAAAAACCATTTTTTCATGCGAAAGCCTCCCAGTTTGTAATATGAAAGTGTTCATGAATGAATGTTGTCACCAGAAGAAAGCGTATACAATGTTGGCAAGCTGTTGCTTGAAAACATAAAAAAACGCCTAGGATTCCTCCCAGACGTATTGCAATCAATCTTCAAAACTTTGCTTTTTGAATAGATGTTCCCTACGCTGGTACGAGCCAAATCAGGTTCAAAGGGTCAGCGTCTATCGGACACAATCTCAGCTAGCAATTACTAGCCCCCCTACATTCTTTCGCTATGAACTTTTCGATGATTATTATACCCATAGTTTCACTTAAATGACAAGGTGCTATTTTGGAATAGAGCTTAAAGCCCAGTACTCCTTAGAGACTGGGCATGCATTTAGCTTGGTTTCTGTTCTTTTTTGGCTGTTACAACATGAGAAATTGCTCCATCTGTTGCAATATCCACTTTAAATGAACCATTGGAATGGCGATCCGCACGAGACAATGCTTGTACGTCAATCATCTCTTGAACACCTTTTTCAGTTTCAATCACAACCTGCTCCTCGTCTGTTGCTTGAACAACTGCCACAATTCGGTGAGGGTTTGCTTTTAACTCTGTTAATACTTTTAGTCCACGTTTTGCACGACTTGCTACTTCAACTTCAGCGACATTCATTTTTTTCACGGCCCCACGCTGTGTCACAATCACTACATATTGGGTAACATCAGGCTGTAATACATTGACTCCAACTAAGGCTTCTCCATCTTTTAGTGTGATCCCTTTCACACCACCTGTTTTCACACCTGTCACAGGTAGTTCCTCCATTGGGAAACGAATCGCATAGGCTGTATCCGTTGTGAGCATCAGCTCCACGTCATCAGTCACAAATGATGCATAGATCATCGCATCACCAGCCTTGACATTCATCGTTTTAATTGGCTTTGAATAACGCGTTACCGCATAGTCTGCGAGTGGTGAGCGCTTAATTTGGCCATCTTTTGTGGCTGTGAAAACATACGTATTTGGCTGTTCAAAGGTTTCGAAACCATAAACCGCAATAATCGATTCATCTTCCCCTGTTGGTACAATACTTGAAATATGCTGGCCGAGATCCTTCCAGCGTATATCAGGTAGCTCATGAACAGGCTGATAAATATAATTGCCTCGATTTGTGAAAAGCAGTAGATGGTGCTGTGTATTTAAATTTGCTTCATACAATAAATAATCCGAATCCTTCATGGCAAAATCTTGCCCGTTTGAAGCGGCATGAGAACGTATGGATGTACGTTTAATATAACCATCCTTCGTTACTGTCACGACAACCTCTTCACTTGGCACAAGGACATCCAATGTAATTTTGATTTCTTCAATTTCTTGCTCAATCTTCGAGCGACGAGGCTCTGTAAAGCGTTTCTTGATATCTAGTAACTCTTGTTTAATAACACGCACTAGCTTAGCTTCACTTTGTAGAATCCCCTCTAGCTTTGCAATTAGCTTATTTAACTCGTCCTGTTCCTGACGAAGCTCTGTAATATCCGTATTCGTTAAACGATATAATTGCAGGCTTACAATGGCCTCTGCCTGTACCTCTGTAAAATCAAACTTTGCTTGTAAATTAAGCTTCGCATCCTTCTTATCATTTGAAGAACGAATCGTCGCAATGACTTCATCTAAAATGGAAAGGGCTTTAATTAATCCATCTACAATATGGGAACGATCCTTTGCCTTTTGCAAATCATAAATAGAACGGTTTGTTACCACTTCTTTTTGATGGGCAATATACGCATCTAGCAATAATGGCAATGTCATCATCGTTGGACGACGATTATGAATGGCAATCATATTAAAATTATAAGCTACCTGTAAATCCGTTGTTTTAAACAAGTACTGTAAAATTCCTTTTCCTGGTACATCCTTTTTCAGCTCAATTACGACACGTAAGCCTGTACGGTCTGATTCATCACGAATTTCTGCAATGCCTTCTAGTCGTTTATCTACACGTTGCTCATCAATTTTTTTCACAAGATTCGCTTTATTTACATCATATGGTAACTCAGTGATAACAATTTGCTCTTTACCACCCTTGATTGGTTCAACAACTGCTTGTGCACGGACGATGATTTTACCACGACCTGTTTCATACGCCTTTTTAATGCCATCAACACCTTGAATGATTCCACCCGTTGGGAAATCAGGTCCTTTAATCACCGTCATCAATTCATCTACAGTAACATTAGGCTTGTCTAAGCGCATCAACACAGCATCCAGTACTTCATCTAAGGCATGTGGCGGAATATCTGTCGCATAACCAGCGGAAATTCCTGTAGAGCCATTGACTAAAAGGTTAGGAAAACGTGCTGGTAATACAGTTGGCTCCATATCCTGATCATCAAAGTTTGGCACAAATTCGACCGTTTTCTTGCCAATATCTCGTAGCATTTCAGCGGCAATAGCTGATAGTCTCGCCTCTGTATAACGCATTGCAGCTGGAGGATCGCCATCTACCGAGCCATTGTTCCCATGCATCTCAATGAGCATATGACGTGCCTTCCAGTCCTGACTCATCCGTACCATCGCTTCATACACAGAGCTATCGCCGTGCGGATGATAGTTACCAATTACGTTACCCACAGTTTTTGCGGATTTACGGAACGGCTTATCATGTGTGTTGCCTTCCGTAAACATCGCATATAAAATACGGCGCTGTACTGGTTTAAGACCGTCACGTGCATCAGGCAACGCGCGGTCTTGAATAATATATTTACTATAGCGACCAAAACGGTCACCCATCACTTCTTCTAACGGTAAATCTTGAAACTTTTCTGTACTACTCATGCTTGGTCCTCCTCTTGTTGGATGAATTCATTCTCTAAAATATTAGAATCATCCTCCATACCGAAGTCTACATTGGCTTCGATCCATTTACGACGTGGTTCTACTTTATCGCCCATTAACGTCGTGACACGTCTCTCTGCACGTGCGCCATCCTCGATTGTGACACGAATCAATGTCCGTGTTTCAGGGTTCATCGTTGTGTCCCATAGTTGGTCTGCATTCATCTCACCAAGACCTTTATAGCGCTGTAATATGTAACCCTTTCCAACCTTCTTGATGGCCTTTTGTAAATCACTTTCTGTCCAAGCATATTCAATGACTTCTTTTTTTCCAGTACCTCTTGAAACTTTATAAAGCGGCGGTAATGCGATATAGACTTTCCCAGACTCAATGAGTGGACGCATATAACGATAGAAGAATGTTAATAGCAACACTTGAATATGTGCCCCGTCCGTATCCGCATCGGTCATGATGACTACTTTATTGTAGGCAGAATCCTCCACCGCAAAATCCGTACCAACACCTGCCCCAATCGCATGGATAATCGTTGAAATTTCTTCGTTTTTCATAATATCCTGTAGCTTGGCTTTCTCTGTGTTGATTACTTTCCCGCGCAATGGCAGAATCGCTTGGAATGTACGGTCACGACCTTGTTTAGCAGAGCCACCCGCAGAATCACCCTCGACTAAATACAGCTCATTTTTTGCCGCATTACGTGACTGAGCTGGCGTTAATTTTCCAGATAGAATCGTACTACCCTTTTTGTTTTTCTTGCCATTTCGTGCATCCTCACGCGCTTTTCGAGCTGCTTCACGCACTTGCTGCGCTCGAATCGCTTTACGAACAAGAGAAGCTGATAACTCTGCATTTTCCTCTAGCACATACAAAATTTGCTCAGACACTACACTATCCACTGCAGAACGAGCCTCACTTGTCCCTAGCTTGCCCTTTGTTTGTCCTTCAAATTGCAGTAAATGCTCTGGAATACGAACAGACACGATCGCTGCTAAGCCCTCACGAATATCTGTCCCCTCAAGGTTTTTATCCTTGTCCTTTAACAAGCCAATTTTTCTTGCATATTCATTAAAGACACGCGTCAATGCTGCCTTTGCACCCGTTTCATGTGTACCACCATCACGTGTACGGACATTATTAACAAATGATAAAATTGTTTCTGAATAACCATCGTTATACTGGAAAGCGAACTCTACTTCGATTTCATCCTGTACGCCTTCCACATATTTCACTGGATGAAGGACATCTTTTTCCTCATTCAAATACGCAACGAAAGCCTCGATGCCATTCTCATAAAAGAACACATCGCTCTTGCCTTCCTCGCGCTCATCAATTAATTCAATTTTTAAGCCTTTTAACAAAAAGGCTGATTCACGTAATCGTTCTGCTAACGTATCATAATTGAATTTTGTGACAGAGAAGATCGTTTCATCTGGTAGGAAATGAACAAGTGTTCCTGTCTGCTTGGTCTGCCCAATATTTTCAAGTGTTGTGACAGGCTGTCCACCATGCTCAAAGCGTTGACGATACTTTTTACCATCGCGATGGATTGTCACCTCTAAAAATGTTGAGAGCGCATTCACAACGGAAGAACCAACACCATGTAAACCTCCACTTGTTTTATAGCCACCTTGACCAAATTTACCACCAGCGTGCAGCACAGTAAAAATAATCTCTGGTGTCGGTTTGCCCATTTTATGCATACCGGTTGGCATCCCACGTCCAAAGTCGCGCACACTCATACTTTGATCTTTATGAATTGTGACAATAATATGAGATCCAAAGCCAGCCAGTGCTTCATCCACCGCATTATCTACGATTTCATACACAAGGTGATGAAGTCCACGGCCATCCGTCGAACCGATATACATGCCAGGTCGTTTGCGTACCGCTTCTAATCCTTCTAATACTTGTATAGCGTCATCATTATAGACGCTAGGTGACTGTTTATTCGTCAAAAAAATTCCCCTCCAAAAAACAAACACATGTTCTATTTATGTTCTCATCCTAATAATAATAGCATTTCCTGTCAATAGCTAGCGACAGGTCCAATAAAATTTTAAAATTTGCTCACAGTTTTGATCATTTTTATTAATAGTAAACATCTTCAACAGTTGCTTAAAATTGGTATTTAAGCAAGACAGACTGCTTCTAGCTTCCATCATCATTTGACGCATTGAAGCCTACTTAGTTGCAAAATAAAGTTGTGAAGCTTGCAAATAGAAGCACACTACCTCGTGCCTTGCGATTAAACAGGATAAAGTTAGACTTCTATTCTACCAAAGGAATGAGCGATTGACAAAATTGCCATTTTGCCTATATTTTTATAAAGGTTTTAGCGCTTCCTACAAATTTATGTCTAAAAGCCTAGTCCTCGCTAATAGATTCGCTTTTGTATTGATTCAAGACTTCCGATGAAATCTCCTTCATAACATTGTAGATTAGCAAGAAAAAGTGTAAAATACTTGTTACAAACTATTAGTACCAAGTGATGGACTATGAATGAAAGGAGTCCAACTATGATCAATGGACTTATTATTTTATGTGCTTATCTAATCGGCTCTATACCTTCTGGATTATGGATAGGCAAAATTTTTTATAATACCGATATTCGTGAACACGGGAGCGGTAATCTTGGTGCAACCAATACTTTTAGAACATTAGGGAAAAAGGCTGGTATTATTGTTACGGTGATGGATGTCTTAAAAGGGACTGCCGCTGTCTTACTCGTGACACTTCCTGTTTTCTCTGATACTGCACTCCATTCTTTATTACTGGGTCTTGTCGCCGTTATCGGTCATATGTTCCCGATCTTCGCCAACTTTCGTGGTGGGAAAGCTGTGGCAACGTCAGCGGGTGTATTATTAGGCTATTCTTGGCCACTCTTTGTCCTACTATTTATTACCTTTATTGTGACATTAAAAATCACAAAAATCGTCAGCTTAACATCGATGATAGCCGCTTTAGTAGCGCTTATCTATGCAATCGTTTATTATTTTATTACAGGTGACTTTGCATTAGGCATCTTGGTAGCCTTTTTATTTACCTTTATTGTTTATCGTCACCGTGCCAATATTGCACGTATTAAAAACGGCACCGAACCAAAGGTAAAATGGCTGTAGGAAGAGAGGAGCATTTGAAATGAATATTGCATTGACAGATGAAGCCCTACAATGGTTCAAACATGAAATGGAAGTTGAACCTGGTGATACAATTCGTTTTTATGCACGTTATGGTGGCTCTAGTCCGTTTCATGAAGGCTTTTCGCTAGGCATGACACGTGAGGAACCTATTGCCATAGGTGTTCAGACAGAAATTGATGGTGTCATCTATTACATTGATGAGAAAGATCTTTGGTTCTTTAACGATCACAATTTACACGTTGATGTTGATACAAGTAAAGATGAATTACAATACGACTATCGTACATAAAGCAGTCTGTCCTTTCAATACATGAAAGGACAGACTGTTTTTTATTTATTACAAAACAAGACACACGAAAGTTGTAAGGGATGTGATATTGCTACAAATAGCTAGATTTTTCATATCTCTTTCGTTTATCTCTCAAATAAATTGTCCATTCTAAAGGTAATGAACGACCATTTGAGGAGGAAAACATATGTCCATGTCTAACAATAACGAGACCTCCCCATCCCATACAACGAACGATTTATTGTATACTTCCCTATCTAAAAATATAAAAATCATTCAACAGTCACTAGGGCATAGTAATGATATTATCATACGTGAAATTGCGATTGGAGAAACTGATCCCCATAGCCTCGCCATTATTTCCATTGATGGCTTATCGGATAAAACGACTATTTCTGATTCTGTTATCGATAAACTGATGGCAAATATTGAAGAAGAACAAGATATTGAAATAACAACAATTAACCAATATGTTCGGAATTCCTATTTAACGGTAGGCGATGTGACGAATATTGAGCATTTCACAACACTCTATAATGCCATTCTCAATGGTGAAACGGTTATTTTATTAGACGGTTTTGCTGAGGGGATTGTGACAAGTACAAGAAGTGCCAAGGATCGAGCAGTCACAGAGCCATCGACGGAATCCGTTATTCGCGGACCGAGGGAATCCTTTACAGAAACCTTGCGTACGAATACAGCGCTCATTCGTCGCAAAATAAAAAGTCCGAATCTCTGGATAAAATCACGCGTTATCGGTGATGTGACACAAACAGATATAGCAGTGATGTATATAAATGGCATCGCCAGTGACAAAATTGTAGCTGAAGTATTGGCTCGATTAGATCGTATTAATATTGATGGCATACTGGAAAGCGGCTATATTGAGGATTTTATTCAAGACTCAAAAAACTCTATGTTCCCAACCGTCTACAACTCCGAACGTCCTGATGTCATCGCAGGTGAATTATTAGATGGCAAAGTGGCGATTCTAGTTGATGGCACACCTTTTGTCTTAGTCGTACCAGCGCTATTTACATCCTTTTTACAATCAGCAGAAGATTATTATCAGCATTGGATGATTAGCTCACTTGTACGTATATTGCGTTTCTTTGGTATCAGTCTAGCATTAGTAGCACCATCCTTGTATGTGGCGATAACTACCTTTCACCAAGAAATGCTACCTACACCTATGTTAATTAGCATTGCTTCACAAAGGGAGGGCGTACCCTTTCCTGCAGTCGTTGAAGCTCTGATTATGGAGGTTGCCTTTGAGGTCTTAAGGGAAGCTGGACTTCGTATGCCTAGAACAATCGGTCCTGCGGTGTCCATTGTAGGAACTTTAGTTATCGGTCAGGCGGCTGTTGATGCGGGCGTCGTTTCCGCTGTAATGGTAATCATCGTAGCCCTGACAGCGATTTGTAGCTTCCTATTCCCTGCCTATGGCTTATCGAATACGATTCGTGTGCTACGTTTCCCATTAATGATTTTAGCTGCAATGTTTGGTTTATTTGGTGTTATGTTTGGCATTATGGTCATTATCCTTCATTTATGTAGCATTCGTTCATTTGGTGTACCTTATTTAAGCCCATTCGCACCGTTGGTATTACAGGATCAGAAGGATGCGTTTCTGCTGTTCCCGCGTAGAAAGTTACTTACACGACCTCGTTTGGTCAATCAAAAAAATATTGTTAGAGGACATAAATATATCAATGTAAAAAGCAGGAAATAACAACTGGATAAATGAGGAATGGAATATGGCAAAAATAAACTGGATTTGCTTACTATGTATCCTCACAATACTGTTAAGTGGCTGCTGGAGTAAGCGTGAATTAAATGAATTGGCCATAGTCGTAGCATTTGGCATTGACAAAATAGATGAGGAATATGAAATTACAGTTCAAATTGTTGATCCTAGTGAAGTCTCAGTGCGCCAAGCTTCCACTCAACGCTCTCCTGTCGTTAGCTATCATTCGAGAGGCGAGACCATCTTTGAAGCCATTCGGAAAATGACGACTATTGCAGCTCGAAAACCTTATTTTGCCCACCTTCAAGTGGTTGTATTAGGGGAAGATCTCGCGAAAGAAGGCATTAGTGATGCACTTGATTTAATTGTAAGGGACCATGAATTTCGTAAGGATTTCGACGTCATTATGTCTCACGAAGCAACAGCGAAGGAAGTATTAAATGTACTAACACCCATCGAAAAAGTTCCTGCAAATAAAATCTTGAATTCCCTTGATGTCTCTGAAAAGGCTTGGGGCTCCACAATAGCTGTTAATATTGATGAATTAGTCAATACGTTAACCAATAAG
The DNA here is from genome assembly GCF_001705465.1 of Lysinibacillus sp. AR18-8. NCBI lineage: Bacteria > Bacillati > Bacillota > Bacilli > Caryophanales > Bacillaceae > Lysinibacillus > Lysinibacillus sp. AR18-8. The sequence goes on along the minus strand of NZ_MDGU01000006.1, from coordinate 25,414 downwards.
CATAAAGGGGCGTTAATTTCTGCTATTGAAGTTCATGGCGATAAGAAATTAGGTGTAGATCAAACAAATGTGCAACGTGTTAAAACACCTGTGCTATTACGTTATACAGGTTTAGCAGTATTTAAAGGGGATAAATATATAGGGCTACTGACTGAAAGCGAAAGCAAAAGTATTAGTTTTCTTAATGACAAAATTCAAAGTACGATAGAAATCATCGCCTGTCCTAATAAAGGGACCTTGTCTACTGAAATCACCCAATCCACTACAAAGGTGAAAGGGTCATTTAAAAACGGGAAACCGAAAATCGATGTCCATATTAATGTAGAGCAGAATGTTGGAGAGGTCGAATGTGATATCGATCTTACCAAAAATAAATCGATTGATTACGTTAATAAAAAAACAGCCCAGGGGATTGATGACCGCATTGAAAAAACAGTAGAGAAAATTCAACAGCAATATGAAGTCGATGTTTTTGGATTTGGGGATGCCCTACATCGGGCAGATCCAAAGCAGTGGAAAAAAATTAAGGATGACTGGACTTCCATTTTTCCAGATTTAGCAGTGGCTGTTCATGTAAAGGTAACAACCCAAGGTTCAGGTACGATGCAAAATTCATTATTAAACAAGCCAAAGGAGGAGTAATGAGATGGTACTAGCCGTAGCTATCTTGATTATTGCAATCATTGTTGCGCTTGTTTTTATTCCAAAGCTAAAAAAGCAACAGGATAGAAAAGCCATTATTGTATTCTCCTTTTTGCTATTTATTGGAACGGCTTTAAATATGGGGATTGCCCTTAAAATCCATATTCCTAGCCCATTAGATTTGATTACCTTTATCTTCACACCGATTAGGGATTACATTGTGTCATTCACAAAATAGAAAGATGGACTGAGAAACGGAGGGTAGCTTGATGGAAAAAGAGATAATTAGTTCAAGACAGTTTACAATCGTTACCTTTCTCTATTCTATCGGTACAGCGATTTTAATTATCCCTTCGAGTATTACTGGTGCCGCTAAGCAAGATGCTTGGATAGCGGCAAGCATTGGTGTTCTGCTCAGTTTACTGGTTCTAAAATTATTTTTAACACTGGCCAATCAAACACCGTCCCTAAACTTTATCGAGGCCAATGAAAAAATTCTTGGGCGTTTTTTCGGGAAAATCACAGCGATTTGTTTCCTGATTATGACCTTTCTTTCGGCTGGAGAATTACTTTATTTTATCGGTATTTTCATGAAAACGGAAGTTATGCCAGAGACACCGACATTAGCATTTGCCCTACTGTTCAGTATCCTTATTATGTATGCCGCTTATTTAGGGATTGAGACCTTTGCCCGTTCGGCAGAAATCCTCTTCCCATTGTTTATCTTTATTTTTATTTTTTTCGTCATTAGTATTACCCCTCAAATTACATTTGAGAATATTCAGCCTCTACTAGAAGCGACCAAAGCATCTATGTTTTATAGTATTGCACGCTTTATGAGTATCTTTTCCTTTCCATTAATTGTATTATTGATGCTCTATCCTACTGGCGTCAATGTACAGCCGTCTGCACAGAAAGGGCTATATATTGGGGCAATCCTTGGCGGAATCGTCTTAGTTACGTTGATTGTCCTATCGATTCTTGTATTAGGTCCTGAAAACACTGCATCAAGGACATTTCCTAGCTATGCCTTAGCGCAAAGAATATCTATAGGGAATTTTTTACAGCGCATAGAAATCATTATGGCATTTATGTGGATTACGTCTATATATATTCGTACATTTATGTATTTCTATACGACCGTTGTTGGCCTTGCACAAATTTTGAAGATTAAGGATCATCGTCCACTTATTATACCGATGGGTATAATTGTCATTGGACTTTCTCAAATTGTTCATCCAGATATTGTGCATTCTACTAATTATAATAATGAAATTTGGCCAATCTTTTCCTTTATTTTCACCATTTTATTACCTATACTTTTGTTGATTGTGGTAGTTATTCGCAATCGTAAATCCAAGGCTCAAAATAACGAAACACCTCAGCAGGAAACAGAAAATGACAATCAAAAAGTCTAATTTCTTCTAAGCTAGAAAAGAAATTAGACTTTTTATTAATTAAATATGATATTCGATTTCATCTACAAAATCCCATTCATATGGTGTTTCTTGGTAAACATAGTAGTTCAACCAGTTAGAGAATAATAGATGCGTATGGGCACGCCATGTATTCATCGGCACTTGTGTCGGATCGTCATTCGGGAAGTAGTTTACAGGAACGGCGATATCTATGCCCTTCGCCACATCGCGACTGTATTCATCGGCTAGCGTTGTCGCATCATACTCTAGATGCCCCGTAATCATAATATTTTTATTATCTTTTGATTGTACAATAAATACCCCAGCATCCTCTGAATAGGATAATAATCGTAGATCTGGATGATTGCGAACCTCGTCAATCGAAACAGATGTATAGCGTGAATGGGGCGCAGTAAATAAATCACTAAAGCCACGTACCAAATCTACAGTTAAATCTGTAATCACATGGGAATAGACGCCTGAGCATTTAGCAGAAAGCTCAACCTTCCCAATGCCATAATGATGATACAATGCAGCCTGTGCCCCCCAACATATATGTAGCACGGATGTCACATTCTTTTTAGACCAATCCATAATTTCTGAAATTTCCTGCCAATAGTTGACCTCTTCAAAAGCCATTTTTTCTACTGGCGCACCAGTTATAATCATACCATCATAGCGTCGGTGTCGAATCTGATTGAACGTTGTGTAGAAAAGCTGCAAATGGGATTTACTCACATTTTTAGACTCGTGTGTGGCTGTATTCAAAAAGGTAATATTCACTTGTAATGGTGTATTCCCCAATAAACGTAATAATTGGAGCTCTGTTTTTTCTTTTTCAGGCATTAAATTTAATATTAATATATTTAATGGACGGATTTGCTGTGTTTTCGCACGATCTTCTTCCATGACGAAGATTTTTTCCTCACGTAAATGTTCTCCAGCTGGTAAATTTTTCGGAATATTAATTGGCATCTTGCTTTCCCCTCTCTATAATCACTCTCTTTTAGCAAATCTTGCTTGCGTAGAATGCAATGAAATTAAAAAATCCTCCTCATTCCATACGAGATAGAATGAGAAGGATTTTTTTCACGTCCACTCTTATCTCTCAAAGGAAAAAATCCTTTGCTGGAATTAGCACCTTTCTAACGATTGTTAGAGGTTGCTGAAGCGTCATCGGGCCAAATCCCTCAGCTTCTCTTGATAAGATTATTTAATTATCTTGAATTGTAACACGAACTAGTTAGAATATCAATAATTCATAGAATATTTTGTGATTCATGTGCATGTTCCTTGCTCATTTGATGTACACTAAGCTTGCTATATGTGGTGTTTCTGCATTTAAAATTTATGGTAAACATGCCGTAATTATGTTACCATATACTTTTAGTAAGAGAGAGGAACGTGAATAGTTTGATTAAAATTGAATTTCCAAAACCAGATCTAGTAATCCGTCAACGTGAACAAGATTTAAAACCAGGTGATGTGCCAATCACACCTTACTTCGGTTTTATTGACTTCCATAAAATCACACGTGATAAAGGCGGCATTTTCTTATTCTATAATGACAAGAATGAGCTATTGTTTGTTGGGAAAGCACGTAAAATTCGTCAACGTATTAAAAAACATTTCGAGGATAATGTATCTCCGATGAAAAACCATCGTGATGAAGTGTTCAAAATTGAAGTCTATGAAGTAGAAGATCCAATGGAACGTGAAATTTACGAAACATATGCGATTAATACTTTCCGCTCTAAATATAACGTAGACAAAGTCTTTTATTAGGCATCACGTAAAGAAACCGAAATCTCATTTCTAAAGGGATTTCGGTTTCTTTTATCACATAATGGTCATACGATCAATTGGCGTACTCTGACCGTTTATTCGCAAATCAATGGTATCCAGCTCAGGATTCTTGACGGTGATTTTAAAAACATAGGGTTGTGCCTCTTTCCTTTGCTCGCTGCCTTCTTCTAACTGGATAATAAGCCTATTTCCCTCAGCTGTAATACTTGCCAATACATTCCCTTTTGAATAATAAACAAGGTAATATGGAGCATCCTTTTCATGCAATAGTTGTATTCTGTCATTAGAAACGATATTTTTTTGGACATTATCTGGGACAACCGTTAGCTCATGAATCGTTGGTGGATCGGTAGGTGGTGTAGCATTACAGGCTCCTAGCATTAGTAGGCTTATTAAACCTAGCAACACGAATTTTTTCAAGTAACTCCCCTTCCTTATACGACTATTCTAAGAAAAAAGCTTTACGCTCCTTAGCAATCCAGTCTTCTAACTCCTGATCATCACGTTTTACTAACCGATTGATGAGCACATCATGCCATATATAATCCTCTAACAAATAAATATGAACCGGATCATTGGTGATAAAGGCCGTCTCTTGGGTAGATGGAGAATGACCATAAATCATTTCCTGACCATCTATCGATAAGATAAACCAATGCGGTGTAGACGCTTTTTTTGTATAATGTGTGGCTCTATGCTGGTCAATTGAGGCGAGATGCTCTCCTACATACAACGTAATGCCATGAACAGGAACATGCAGCGCCACCTCTTGCAAATCTTCACGTAAGGCATCATACATATCTTCCCACATCGACAGCATCACTTTTTTCTTCGCCTTCTTTAGAAGTGACTGACAATAGTTGATAATGGATTCCTTGCCCTTCAGCATGACCACTTTAGGCTCAGCTTCCTGTACCTTTTCCTCTAATTTCTCTAATTTCCCGCTTATAGACGTAAAATTCGACTCCCAGCGCTGTTGCATTTGCTGTAAGAACACAGACACAGGCATTGCCGAATAGGTCGTTTGTTCTGCGGTCTCTTCTTTTAAAACGATGCCCTTTTCTACAAGGATATTTAAAATATCATACACTCTTGCACGTGGTATGCCAGAATTTTTACTAACCTGATAAGCACTGACATGACTTTGCTGAACAAGTGCCGTATAGGCCTTTGCTTCATATTCTGTAAAACCCATTTCTTTCAGCTGGGTGATTAATTCCTCCATGTAATCCCTCCATTATCTTTATTATAGGCTACCAATGTGAAGATTTGCCAATGAAAAAATGGGGTTTACAGCGCAAATAAATTTAGTTACTATTTCAGTAGTAACTAAATTTAAAGAGGTGTCATATGTTGTTTGAAATCGATGTACATATTCTAATACTATTAATTTCTTTTGGATTTCTGGCGGCTTTTGTTGACTCAGTAGTGGGAGGGGGCGGTTTAATTTCACTACCAGCATTACTATTTGTTGGGCTCAATCCAGCCGCTGCTGTTGCCACAAATAAACTAGCAGGAGCTATGGGCTCGCTCACTTCCTCTATTTCTTTCTATCGTTCTGGCCAGCTGGACATTCGCTCTGTCCTCAAATATTTTCCACTAGCATTTATCGGATCATTATGTGGTGCTTGGACTGTGCATCTAATTAATCCAGCATTACTAAAGCCATTAATGCTTGTTATGCTGGCAGTTGTTGGGGTATATACGATCTTTAAAAAGGATTGGGGTGCCGTCTCTACCGTAAAAAATCTATCTAAAAAACATTTGTTTTTATTTATGCTGCTATTATTTGCTATTGGTTTTTATGATGGATTTCTTGGGCCTGGGACAGGGTCGTTTTTAATCTTTAGCTTCTTACTGGTAGGCTTTGATTTTTTAAAGGCGGCTGGTAATGCGAAGTTTTTAAATTTGGCGAGTAATGTGGCTGGTGTTTGTATGTTTGCTTACTTAGGTCAAATTCATTATGTTTATGGTCTAGTAATGGGCATTGCGCAAATTGGTGGGGCTATGCTTGGCTCACGGATGGCAATCAAGAAAGGAAGTGGCTTTGTCCGCACGCTATTTATTGTCGTTACAATGACATTACTTGCGAAAAATGCCTATGATTTTATGATGCATTAAAATAAACGCCACAGAATTTGAAATCTGTGGCGTTTTGGCGTTAAATCATAAGCTTTTCGTTTTTAAATTTATGACTAGTGGACAAACTGACAATCACAAAAATAAAGAAGGATGCGACAATTGGTATCGTGACTGTATGCATACCAAAGACAGAAGGATAAAACCGATCAATCATAATATACAACAACATGCCTGAAATCATTGACGCAATCGCTCCGTATTTATTCGCTTTTTTCCAATACAATCCTAAAACGACTGTCCAAATAAAGACAGCCTCTAGTCCACCGAAGGCAAATAAGTTCAACCACACTAATAAATCAGGTGGATTGAGTGCAAAGATGACAACGGCTAGGCCAATGACTGTTGTTACAATAAAGCTTGCACGCTTTATCTCTGCATCACTAGCTTTCGGCTTCATATAATTTAAATAGATGTCTTTGACAACTGTAGAGCTGACAAGCATTAGTAAAGCATTAACCGTAGACATTGTCGCAGCCATTGGTGCAGCTAAAACGATTCCTGCTAAAAATGGCGGTAATACCTTCAATGTCAGGAGCGGCATGACTTTATCACCAATCTCAATGCCCGGTAAGACAGGTCGGGCTAACACCCCAATTAAATGCATGCCAAACATGATTGTCCCTATGGCAATCGTGCCAATAAGAATCGCTTGATGCATACTTTTGGAATCCTTATAGCTCATCGCACGAACCGCAATTTGCGGAAGTCCTACAACCCCTACACCAATGAGAATCCAAAATGTTGAGACATACAGAGGCGTTAAATCTCCTTGTGCGCCAAATGGTGACACAAAGTCAGGATTTTCAGCGACCAGTGAGGCCATTATATTGTCGATGCCTCCACCTGCCACAATGGTGCCGATTAATAAAATAATTGTACCAATCACCATAATTGAACCTTGGACCGTATCTGTAAGTGCAACCGCACGGAAGCCTCCGATAATCACATATACTAACACGGAAATCGCAAAAATAAACAGTGCTGCTGTGTAGCTTAAGCCAGTTAATGACTCAATTAAGCGTGCACCCCCAACCCATTGAGCCATCATAGCCGAAAATAAGAAAACAATGATGCTAATGGCTGATAAAATAACAATGACATGGCTTTTGTAGCGTTCACGTAAAAAGTCGATTAACGTAATGGCCTGGTAACGACGAGCAATTATGGCGAATTTTTTCCCTAAAATCATGAGTACAAAATAACCTGCTGGTAGCTGAGCCATTGCCAGTAATACCCACCCAAGTCCTTTTGTATAGGCTACACCCGGTCCTCCGATAAAACTACTCGCACTGCCATATGTAGCAATCATCGTCATTGCAAGGATAAAACCACCCATTTCACGACCACCTAGGAAATACTCCTGCAGGAATGAATTAGAGGAGCGGACATGCTTATTGGCCCAAATACCGATTCCAAAAATAATAATTAAAAATAATAGCAATGGAAATACAACTTGCCAATGCATTAGCGATCCACCTCCTCATCATCGAATGGTACTTCTTTGAAAAAGAGTTTCATCACAATCCAGATAAGAAGGATCATAAAGCCTGTCCCAGCGATACAGCTATAGAAAAACCAAGCAGGAAAACCAAATACATACGTATAATTTCTTGGATCTCCTGAACCTAATCCATAGGCAAAGCCAAACCAAATCGCAAAGTTGACAAGGACGAGTCCAATTCCGATAAGCGCCTCTCGATGCGCTATTTTAAAGCGTTGATCTTTCACATGTAATCCCCCTAACCTACTCTATTTTACTGATATGTCGGTCTGATGGGAAGAGATGTGAGTAAATAAGGATAAGTTATATGGAAATGATTTTGTTATACTAAGTAAAAGGTAAGGAGAAGAAAGTTGCCTGATCCTGACGTTTTTCACACAAACCTAACTATCCCTCACAATTATGTAGACATCTACAACAAACTGATAATGGAAATAAGTAAAAACCTTCGTCTATCTAGTTAGACGAAGGTTAGTTAGTTTATAATGGTCGCTTTTCCCAAGGTTGTAGCGTCCCGACAATATGGATAGGTTGATCCTGTTGAATAGCAGCAACGACACCTTGCGATATTTCCTCATGCGTAAGCCATCTCGCATGACCTTCTTCCATCATAAAACCTAGCTGGATTTGCCTGTATTGCGAACGAGCAGGGAGCTTCAATTTCTCTTGGACTTCACTTAAATTCGCCTTACTCCCCAACACATGAAACAGTTTCCATTCCCCGTTATTCTCTATTGAAATTACATTGGAGATGTTCTCTAATGTAGTGTCCGCATAGGAATGAATCCAAGCAACGACCAATTCAATGGGCCCGTTATGCTCGAGCGTTTCTTCTAGCTTCTCTTTTAATAAGGCTATATTACAATAATCAACTAAAATCGGCGTTAGAAGGGCAGGTTTGGTTGTTCTATTTCGCAAATCTTCCATTCGATGGGCACTACGTCCAATTACTGAGACATGGTAGCCATCATTCACTAACCAAAGGGATGTGTCAGCCAACATCCCTGTTCCACCAATAACTAATGCGTGGGCCATTTATGTGTCCCTCTCTTATTTCGGATTTAGAAAGACGAGCGTTTCTTCCTTCTCATCATACTTAACAGATCGATGAGTCGACAAGCCTATACAATGCCTTTTTATCGATTTTACCAACGCTTGTTTTTGGTAGTTCGTCTAAGAAAATCATTTGTTTTGGAATCTTATAACGTCCTAATTGTTGATGACATAGCTCATTAAGATCATCTATTAGAGAGGCTACTTGGTGGGGACAAACAATAAAAGCTGTCACGATCTCACCCCAATAGTCATCACCTACACCAATCACGGCCACCTCCCGCACATCTGGATGCCGTAGTAGACATTGTTCTACTTCCTGAGGATAGATATTTTCACCACCTGAAATTATCATTTCTTTTCTACGCCCAACAATATAAAAATCGCCTTCCGCATCCATCATAGCTAAATCCCCTGTTTTCAACCAGCCATCTTGCAGGATATTGGCAGTTTCTTGCTTGTTATTCCAGTAAAAGCGAAACATATGCTTCCCTCTTACCAATAGCTCTCCTACTTCTCCAGGTGCACAACTTTTTCCTGTATGACTGATGATTTTAGCTTCATTGAATTGCATGCTTTTCCCGACAGCCCCCTTTTTTGCATAGGCACGCTCTCGGTCAATATAAAAATTATTGGGTCCTGCTTCTGTTAAACCATATCCCTCTTTAAAAAATAATCCCTTATTATAAAAAGCATCGTAAATAGGATGAGGGCACGGGGCACCGCCAGATAAAAATACCTTCATGGAAGGAAATTGATTTTCCTGAAAATACTTCGTAGCAATCATTGCTTGATACATAGTTGGCACAAAAAGAGAAATTGTCGTTTGATATTGGTTCGTTGCTTGTAGTGCCTCTTCTGCATCAAATTTATCGCCAATAATGACGGTTCCTCCCGCCATCAGTAAGGGAATGCATAAAGCATTTAAGCCACCAGTATGAAACATCGGCATATAATTTAATGTCCGATCTTGAGCATGTAAACCCCAGCTAATAATAGTATTCATGGCATTCCAATTGACCGACTGAAAGGATAACACTACTCCCTTTGGCTGACCCGTCGTGCCTCCTGTATAAATCATTAACCATGGATCATCCACATCCACGTCTTGCCTACTTGGTTGTATCTCCTTCTCATGCTGGCTAACATGAAGTGAAAACATTTTTTCTAAAACTAAGGGACAATGACTATCCTCTTCGTATAATAGGATAGCAGGAGTTGCATCCTCCAAAATTTGTGTTAGCTCCTCCTTGCTTAAGCGCCAATTTAAAGGTACATAAATGAGCCCACGTAGCCCACAGGCAAATAAAACAGCAAACAATTGGATATGATTTTTCGCAAAAACAGCGACTCTACTTCCCTTTTGTAGCTGCTGCCGTTCGAAAAATTGACTCCATTTGCCGATTTCCTCAGATAATTGCTGGTAGGTCAATTGTTCCTTTGATGTTAAATTAATTAAGGCGATGTGGTGAGGTGTTAAAGCTGCACGTTTTAAAATCCATTCTTGCTCAACAAACATCTTGACTACCCCCTATCACATCATAATTGCGCCATCCACATGCAGAGTATGCCCATGAACATAGGAGGCCTCATCAGATGCTAAAAATAAATAGGCATTGGCAATATCACGTGGTGTCCCTAGGCGTTGTAGGGGGACGATTGATCGCATTTGAGCCAAAATATTTTCAGGCATTTTTTTGACCATATCTGTTTCTGTAAAGCCAGGTGCCACTGCATTAACATTAATCCCCTTACGCCCTAATTCCTTCGCCCATGTTTTTGTCATACCTACAATCGCTGCTTTTGTCGCTGCATAATTGGTTTGACCAACATTGCCATATACTCCACTAACTGAGGATGTATTTATAATTTTGCCTCCACCTGCTGCCACCATATAGGGAATGACCTCCTGTGTACAATGGAAGACACCTGTCAAATTGACATCTAGTACCTGCTGAAATTGATCCTCCGTCATTTTTGTCAGCATCGCGTCTCTTGTAATCCCCGCATTATTCACTAAAATATCAATCCGTCCTGCCTGTTCGATCACTGCCGTCACCAGCTGATTAACGCTCTCTCTGCTTGCAACATCTACTTGTATAAATACAGCATTTTCGCCTAGTTGTTGTGCTGCTAGAATGCCTGCTTTATCGTCATAATCGGCGATAAATACCCATGCCCCCTCCTCGATAAAACGCTCAGCCGCCGCATAGCCAATACCATTTGCAGCGCCTGTAATGATAGCCACTTTATTGTTCAAACGCATACTGTCTTCCTCCAATTTCTAAAAAGGCTTCAATTTCAGCTGTCAATTGTGCTAAATCATCGACCAAAGGCGAATGCCCACAATTTTTTAGGCTTACAAACTGTGCTGTTTTGCCTAAATCATGTAATATCTCTGCATTCATTTCCTCTGTAATCACCAAATCACGATCCCCTCGGAGCACTAAAATTGGGATATGAAGCAACATGGCCTCCCGAGAGCCTTTTGCCACCTCATTGTCAACAGCGCTTATATTAAATGTATTGAGTGCATGATATACTTCTGCTAAATTGCGCTGTGTAAGCATATCCTCTACATATTCTTGATATTTTCCCTCGTTTGGTCGATGATGCGTATAAATTAATGCATTCCATATAGACTGTAAGCCTTCCGCATTTTTTTCATCGTAGAAGCCTTGAATAAGCTTTGTTTTGGATGTATCCACCAATACCTCCTCATAATGATAGGCTCGCTTAAAGGAGGCTGGATTGCCTGTTCCTAAATCCGTGTAAAATGGATAACCACGTGTAGAAGCAGACGCAAGTAAAATTAGTCGTTGACAGTGTCCTGGATAATTTGCTACAAACTGCATACAGACAGCTCCACCTGTTGACCAGCCAATCATATCAAAGCTTTGCAGTTGCAGTGCATCCACAAATAGTTTGACATCATCACTAAAATCTTTAATAGCAGTGATTGGCTTAAGATAGGATGATTCACCAAAACCACGTAAATCTATCGCGTAAATGGTGTATTTCTCGTCTAAAGCATCCATCAGAATATCCCAATGCTTAGAAGATGTCATATTGCCATGTACCAACACTAAAGGATGACCTCCACCTGATCGCTTGCGATAGGCCATTGTTTCTCCATTTGCTAGTTGAATCGTTTTTACCATGCCATTTCCCCCTTATCCCCAACGTATTGTGATAGCTCCCCATACATAGCCAATGCCAGCACTAACAAGCGTCACAATATCGCCTGCTTGAATTTGGTTTTGCTCCTGTGCTAGCTGTAGGGACAATATTTGATCGATCTGACCAATATGTCCATAGTCTTGCAAATAAATAGACTGCTCCTGCTGTAAGCCAAGCTCCGTTAAAATATAATCATGTGCAGATCTTTTCATATGCAACATCGCTAAATAATCTAGCTGATCGTCACTGTATCCACTTTTCGCTAAAGAACTGCGAATGACCTTCAAAAAATTGCTTAAAGATTTTTGTTCTAGCCGCTCCTTCATCCCAATGGGGTCCAAAACGTCAAGCTTATATAAATTTTCGGTTAAATGGGTTGGGGTTAATGGATTTTTCGTTCCCCCGACTGGCACGACTACATCCTCTGAGAAAGAACCATCCGTTATAATATCAGCCTCTAGTAGCAAATTTTTTTCATAGTTTTTTTGTAATAACATGGCCCCTCCACCAGCCGCTAAATTGTACATAAAGCGCGTTCGTGGATTGCTGTAATCGATAAAATCAACATTGCGATAACCACCTGCTAACAGAATGGTTCGTATCGTGTCATCTGAGGCCATTAGGCTTTTCGCCACTTTCAACGCCATGATTGTAGTGCCGCAGCGTAATTGCACATCAAATGCCCATGCATTCACAGCACCAAGCTCCTCTTGCATTTTAATGGAGGCTGTCCAGAGTGGATATTCCTTATGTTCCTCCCCCATATAGATGACAACATCAATATCCTTAGGGTCTATATTTGCTTTTTGAATCGCCTCCTGTGCTGCCCATATACCCATTTGCACGGTATGATCAGACTTATCAGGAATTGGCTTTTCATGAATGCCCATTTTTTGACGGATAATGGCCTCAGGAATATTGGAAAGAGCCGCAATTTCCTGCGATGTCATCTTCTGTTGAGGTAGATAAATACCTGTACTAACAATACCAACTGTCATTCAAATCGCTCCTTTTCCTGAGGCAAGGGATCTGTCGTTTTTCGTTGCTTTAGCCTTCCTCGCCACTTCCAAAAGAGCAATCTTAATGAGCCAATAATACCTTTTGGGAAGAAGATAACGGCTAAAATATAGAGAATCCCGAAGAAGATAATCCAACGTTCAAAAATAGGATAATCTCGTGCAAGCCCTGACAGTGCATGCTGCGCATATTCAATGACCGCCGAGCCTAATAACGGCCCCACTAAAGTACCAACCCCACCGATAATCGTCATTAACAATGCATCCAGCGTAATATCCATGGCCATCACACTCGTGTTAACGAAGCGCAATGACACTGCATATAAGGAGCCAGCAAAACTTGCTACAATGCCTGCCACAACTGAGGCAATGACTTTATAATGCAACGTATTAAAACCTAATGATTTGGTCCGCTGTTCATTTTCACGAACGGCAATTAAAATACGGCCTGTTGGTGAATTAACAAAGCGGTAGAGCGCCAAAAAGATGACAACCAAGCTTGCTAGCACAAAGAAATAGAAGGTCATTCGATCTCTAAATAGATCAGGTGCTCTGAATGTAAAGCCATCATTGCCATACGTAACAGAGCGCCACTTTTCAGCTAAGACTAAAAATAACCCCGAAAAGGCTAGCGTCAGCATCGCGAAAAAATGACTTTTTAAGCGTAAGGTTAATAAACCTACTAAAAAGCTAATGAAGCCTGCTAGTAGCATACCAATCACGATGGACAGTACAAAGATCAAGAGTGTGTGATCCATCTGCTTAAGCATGACTGCTGTTGTGTAGGCACCAATGCCGAAGAACATGGCGTGCCCAAAGGAGACGATGCCTGTATAGCCTAGTAAAATATCATAGCTCATTGCCAATATCCCAAAAATAAAGATTTGTGTGAGTAAAATAAGTAGTGTCCTTGAATCATTGACAAAAGGAAGGATAATAAAAATGACAAGTAACAGGAAAAAAGCGAAAGCGCGTAAAGATATTTTGTTGTTCATGATGTCCGCTCCTTTCGCATCGCAAACAGCCCCTGAGGACGGAAAATTAAAACGATGGCCATTAAAATCATATTGACCGCCAGTGACAGCACAGGGACATAATAAGCCATAAAGCTACCTGCTAGCCCTACTAAAATCGCTGCAAGCAAGGAGCCGGAAAAACTACCCATACCGCCAATTACCACAACAATAAAGCCTAAAATGGCATACTCCATGCCCATTTCCGCATAAATCACACCTGAATAGGGAGCCATCAACATCCCACTAAGTGCCGCCAGAGCAGCGCCCACCATAAAGACGTATAAAAATACACGCTTAATATGAATACCGAGAGCCTGCGCCATTTCCTTATCCTGCACCCCAGCCCGAACGATCAAGCCAATCTTCGTACGCTTCAGCATGTATTGGAAAATACCAAAAATCACAAACCCTATGACAATAATAAATAAACGATATTTAATGATGATCACATCACCAATTTCCCAGCTTCCTGCTAAATAACTTGGTGTTTTTACTGCCACCCCATTTGGTCCAAAGACCACCTTAATAAGCTCCTGCAAAACGAGCATCAGCCCTAAGGTAATTAAAATTTGCTGAATATGATTGCCGTAAACAGGCGTAATAATGAATTTCTCTGTCAGCAGTCCAAGCAACGCTCCGGTCACAATCGAGCCTATAATCCCAACGATAAAACTTTCTGTCAACATATAGGTAAAGATGCCTGCATAGGCCCCCCAAACAAATAGCCCACCATGCGCAAAATTCAATACATCCATTAAACCGAAAATTAATGTCAAACCAGCTGCTAGCAGAAAAATTAACATCCCAGTGGCCAAGCCATTAATAATTAAATTGACCAATAGCTCCAATGATAGTCACCCCCCTCTATCCAATGCCAAGATACTTGCGTTTTAGCTCTTCATCATCAATCAAATCCTGCATATTGCCCGAATTTACTGTTCTACCATCATCGATTAATGTATAGGTATCACCAATTCGACTAGCCATTATAAAGTTTTGCTCCACTAGAACAATGGACGTTTTCTTTTTCATTTCCACAATGGCTTCCATCACTTTTTCCACAACTATCGGAGCAAGTCCCTTGGAAGGCTCATCTATCAATATTAATTGGCTATCATTGATAAAGGCTCTTGCCATGGACAGCATTTGCTTTTGACCACCCGATAAATGCCCACCAGCCTTTTTCCAAAACTTCTTTAAGTCAGGAAACAGCTCTAGCACATATTGCTGTCGCTCTAATGTGGCTGTATCCTCCTTGCGCATCGCTACCTTCATGTTTTCCTCTACCGTTAAATCTGCAAAAATCCCTTGATTTTCAGGTACATAGCCGATTCCTAATTTCGCCACCTTATAGGTAGGACTTTTTTTAATCGATTGGGAGCGAAAGGCAATGTCACCCTTTGTTGCAGGCGTTAAACCCATTATTGTTTTCAGGGTGGTCGTTTTCCCTGCGCCATTGCGTCCGAGCAGTACCGTAACCTGCCCCTCCTTCGCTTCAAAATTAACGCCCTGCAAAATATGATATTGACCAATATGCGTGTGAACCTCATTCAATGTCAGTAAGGTGGTCATCGTACAGCCCTCCTAAATATGCATGTTGCACAGTATCATTATTCATAATTTCTTCTGGTGAGCCATCTGCTAGTAGCTGACCATTGAACAACACCATAATAGAATCCGATAAATCCAAAATCATATCCATTTTGTGTTCAATGAGCAAAATGGTTTTATCCCCCTGCTGTTTTATGCTTCGAATAATTTCTAAAATCGTAGGTACTTCCTCTAATGACATCCCTGCAGTGGGTTCATCGAGCAGTAGAATTTCTGTATCTAACGCGAGTAGCATGGCAATCTCAAGCTTTCTTTTCTCTCCATGGGATAGCATTGTTGTCAGGGCATCTCGTTTATTGTCGAGTAACACAAGTGCCAATAACTCCTCCGCTTTGTCCGTAATCGCCTGATAGCTTTTGTAATGGCGGAATAGCTGATAACGAATTCTCTCCTTGGATTGGACGGCTAAACGAACATTTTCGAGAACCGTTAAGTTTGGAAAAACATTGGTAATCTGAAAAGATCGTCCCAATCCCATTCGAGTTCTTTCAATGGCCGACTTTTGTGCAAGTGATTGCCCTTTAAAATAAACATCACCCGTAGTTGGCTTTAGCTCACCACTAATCAAATTAAAGAAGGTTGTTTTCCCAGCACCATTCGGCCCAATAATGGACTTTAAATGCTTCTCAGGCATTTGAAAATTAACGCCATCTACAGCCGTATGTCCCCCAAAACGAATTGTTAAATTATCTGTATATAATATAGGCTCCATTCTCTACTCCCTTCCTTCTCACATTTATGTAGAGAGACAGCTATGCTGCCTCTCAATTCTTTAATTCATAACGGGAGGTGCTGTCTCTTCAGGACTAAGCTCCCGAATAAGTACTGGTACTGGATAATCCACACCATCTTGTTGCTCTAAGCGAATCGAATACATAGATTGTAGAGCCTGGTGATCCTCTTCACGGAATGTCATTGTCCCTTTTGGTGTTTCAAAGGACATACCTTCCATAACGTCGATTAACTTGTTGGCGTCTGCATCCCCATCCGATTGTTTCAATGCCTCCACAATAGCAATCGCCGCAGACATGCCGCCAGGCGTAAATAAGTCGGGCACTTCATTGAAACGTTTTTGATGTTCATCTACTAACCATTGATTGACATCATTTTGAGGAAGTGTATGATAATACACCGAGAAGCCTTCCATCCCAACCAATGGATTCATAAATTGAAGCGCAATAATATCCGGTGCACCCGTCGAAATTTTAATGCCCTTTTCTTGAATTTTAAGATCTGCAATTTGATTCCATGGTGAATTTGCTCCTGCCCAAACCACAAACAAATAGTCTGGCTTCGCATCAATCACTTTTTGCAAATTTGAAGTAAAATCTGTTGCAGCAGGATCTGCATACTCCTCTAGTACAATTTCAGTCCCTAATTTCTCCGCTGCCGTTTTAAAGGCATTCACACCATCCCAGCCAAACGAATAATCTGGCGCAAATGTAGCAATCTTCACACCTTTGCCTGCAATAGCCGCTGCTGCCGCATAGGCATCCTGTGATGAATTACGACCTGTTCGGAAAATATACTCATTGAACTCTGAACCTGTAATACTGTCAGCCACTGCAGGCTCTACCACCATAATTTTTTCATACTCCTCGGCAAGCGGTAGAACAGCGAGCGTATCACCCGAGCTTGAAGAGCCCACTAAAAAATCAACCTGATCATCTTCTAAAAGCTTTGTCGCTTTTTGCACAGCCACCTCTGGCTTTGTTTCGGTATCCTCATATACAATTTCTATTTTCTTACCATTGACCTCCATCGTGCCCCCTGTTGCATACTCAATTCCTAAATCAAATCCTCGCTGCGTTTGCTTCCCATATGACTCAAGCGCCCCAGTTAACGATGCAAGCACACCAATCTTAATTGTGCCGCCTTCCGCAGTAACCGCCTTCGTCTCCCCATCAGAAGAATCCGCTTCCGTTGCGCCGTCTTTCGTATCCCCATTACAAGCCACCAACACCACAGCCAACATCACTAAAAGAAACCAATACCACTGCTTCCTCATCCCATATCCCCCTTCAAAATAAGCTCCCTAGAAAGCGCTTTCTTGCTATGACAACACTATATAAGAGTTCAGTTACAAATTAGTTACAAGCTAGATAGCTCAAATATGAGCCACCTAGCTCTGTCCCGAAAATGGAGCGAAGCAGAATGGCAACTAAACAACATTTCTTAAAACAAAAAGCAAGAATGTTTAGAAATCAACATTCTTGCTTTTTAGAGTCCACATCTATTTTTCTTATAATTTTTTTCTCATTCACTACTGCATTTAATTGCAGTGATACATCGGATTCTTATTGCTCTTTTCCTTCTGCATAACTTTATACCCCTAAATAAAGATGACTTTTAATCGTACGCTTCATGATAACCATTCCTGTTTCAACATACTATACAATAATGAATCTCGCCAAACGCCATCTTTCATTAACATGTTTTCACGTAATATTCCTTCCTTTGACATTCCTATTTTCTCTAATACTTTGGATGATCCAATATTTCGAGGGTCGCATGTTGCATAAATACGATGGAGCTTTAATGTTTCAAAGCCGAAAGTCATCATCAATTTAGCACTCTGCGTTGCTATTCCCTTACCCCAATAATCAGGGTTCACGATATAGCAAATTTCCCCGACTTCATTTACAAAATCCCTAATCATGATTTCTACCGCACCTATTAATGTTTCTTGATGAATAATAGCAAAAACATATCGTTCCCTTGGTGTTTGTGTTGCTTCATCGAGAGCATCCTGAATGAATTCTTTTGTATCCTCTTCTGAATTCGGTCCCCATGTTTGATACCTACAAACAACCTCCTGAGAGGCATATTTATGCACATCAACCCAGTCTTGCTGCCTGAATTCTCTTAAAAATAATTTATCATTTGCAAGTATCACTTTAATCCATCGCTCCCTCTACACGATTCAACCATTCACTCATCAGCTCGGTAAACAATTCAGGTTGTTCGATCTGCAAATTGTGACCAGCACTATCTAAGATTGCAAAGCTTGCTCTGGGAAACTTCTCTAGAAGTGATAACGCGTCCTTATAGCCAACCACAGAATCTTGTTTACCCAGCAAAAAGAGACTTGGCTTATCAAAGGACTTTTCGTCAACGGCAAAGGAAAATCCGTAGCTTTGTTGAATTTTTTCTAAAAATGCCTGATCTGCTAGATTACACCCTGCCAACACCTCTGTTGAATAGCGCTCCCAATTATAGGCATCTAAGACAACTTGATTAGCCATAAAGTCATCTTGCTCCTGCTGACTTAATGTTGATAAAAAAGCAGTGTCTGTTTGTACAATACAATGCGGTGGCACCGTACGTTGTTCTTTTTCAGGAATGATGAGAGGGCAAATAAAGGCAGTACCTAAAAGTTGATCCACTGATTTCCTCATAATACCGCGCGCTAAATAGCCACCATAAGATTCACCAACCAACAGGTATGATTCTTGCGGAATGATTGTGTGTATCAATTCGATAATCGCTTCTAGCATTTCATCCGAGTTTTGAATTGATGAATAGTCTGTTGTCTTCCCCATTCCTGGAAGATCCAGATAAATACGTTTCCACCCTTCACGTTCTTTAAAAACAGGCTCCATACAGCCCTTCATCAAACGATGATCAGGAGAAAAACCATGTAGCATGATGATAGGTATCCCTGTTCCAATTATTTCGTAGTAAATTTTCGCTTTATTTGTCTGACAAAATGGCATTGTTGTTCCTCCAAATAGGTTACATTTTTTTCTAGTTTATATTAGACTACGCCACTGTTGGAGCGAGTTGACATGGTTTATGAGCGGCTATTCCCTTAATTAGAGCGCTTTGTCTACTCTTAGGAGCGGGCCTCCCCTCAATAGGAGCACTTTCATATTACTTAGGAGCAGTTCGAATCACTTCGCTTAGCCTAAACAACACTGACTAACCCATTATCAAGTCATAGACCGTCATGGTGGATTCCATCGGGGTTGTGTTTAGCTCCTGTTGTAATTGCTGGACACATTTTTCATACCATTTTAAGGCAAGAGAACGATTATGGAGTTGGTAGTGGCTGTACATGAGCAGGCGATACGCTTCTTCCCAGAGTGCATCCTCACGTAGCATCTTTTCTGCGAAAAAAATGGCTTTTTTATATTGCTGTTGCCTTGTTGCATTTTGTGCTAGTCGTTCCAAGACTTCGATATATAAAAATTGTAGCTTTTCACGGTCCTGCGTTAGCCAGTCGATTTGCTTTTTTTCCGCATAGAGCGCATCCGTATAGCTCGCTTCCGCTAATAAGAGCCACTCATTGGACAGCTGTGGATCAAATTCGTCGATTCCTAAGCTGTAATAATAGTGAAAACGTTCAACATCAATTTGGAGAAAAGCAATATTTTGTAACTGATACATATTATTTTTCCGCTGAATGAAAAAGCTCTCTTGTCTTGCATGTCGTTGCGGCTCCAACACTTTAAGTAACGTATTTAACACCACCTTAAAATCACAATCCCAGGACTCGACACTACGATCTGGCCATAATGCCTGTGCTATTTCTTCCTTTGGTGTAAAGCGATGGCGATGGCAATAGAGATATACGAATAATTCCTTTGATTTATCACGTTGCCATTCTTTGTCTTCTAGCTTTCGTTGTGAACGAATTAAATTTAAACTCCCGAAAAGATTTATCTGTATTTCATCATGCGGATAACTAATACTATCCTCGACCTGAAAATAATTTTGCAATGCTAATATAGCTGGATGCTTCATCTGGCATTTTTGACTAAATTGCAATAGCTCGTAAAAAACCATTCGATTGCTCGGACCAAGTATCGTTGGCCTTTGTAAGAAGTATTCATAGCCATTTGAGACACATAGTTGTGCAAACTGTTGAAAATACTGTTGAAACGGCTTCTTATTACACTCTTTCAGGGCAATCATTGATTGATAAAATAAGACATGCATCAAGCCATTGCGATCACCGCACTCCTGAAATAGTTGCTGTGTCTTCTTTAATAATTGCTTCGCTCTCCCTATTTCTTGCTCAGAAAGTATTATTTTTACTTCTGCTAAAAGAATAAGCGCTGTCATCCAAGCATCTTGAACTTGCTCCGTTTCCTGTAAGCCCAGTGCTAAGTATTTTTTAGCCGCTACCATATCTCCTAACAAATGTTTGACAATGGCTAACCCCATATATGGCTCCGCCTTCACACGAGAAATATTAATGGCATTCATGAGGGTCAACGCTTTTTCATAGGCTTGACATGCCCCATAATGATCTGGAAAATCCATTAACAGCAGGGCATGAGCCTTTCTGATATAGCCAACCGCCTCTATGAAAATAGACTTCTCTTTTTTTCCTCTTCGAATGCCATGCTGGGCAGCATACCAGGCTTCTTTGCCTTGACCTAACAGTGCATAAACGAAAGCTGCTAGCAGTTCACTTTCTCGATGGGTTGAAACAAGCTGAGGCGGTAATTCAAGTCGCTGCGCTAATAACTCCTTGGCCTCCCGTAGTTGTCCTGTTCGTAGTAAAACACGTACATCAACATTTGCTCGCTGTATGACATCCTCTGGCAATGCGACGTCCTCCATAAAGAGCTGTGCACCCTTGGCCTTCCCTAGATTCACTAAATTTTCAGCGTATTGCCGTTGAAGTTCTAGTAATTCCTCTTTGCGCAATGGTGTATGTTTCGCTAGCTCTAATGCTTTCTCGAGATATGGCTCTGCTAAAGCAGGTTGAATGGTGTCTAAGTAAATATGGGCTATCCCAGCTTGTGACTTTGTCATAAATAGGTGATCCCGCTGCTGCTGTGCGAGGATTGCACATTTTTCATAGGATTGTTTCGCTTTCTCATAATAAGCTCGGTAGCGATGACATTCACCCTCAAAATAATTTAATTTATAAAATTTATCTTTTTCCCGTGCACTAAATCGATTGATTTTTTCGAGCAACCATTCAAATTGACCAGCCCGTACGATTGATTCTGCATGAAGCTGTAGGAGCTCTCCGCAAAAATGATGATCATTCGTTTTAAAGGCATGATACAGGACAGCTTGAATATTTTGATGTTCTACATAATACAATGCTGCTTGTTTATGAAGGTCCGCATGTTGTGTTGGATACTGTCGCCATTTCATTTCTAAAAATCGACTAAACAATGCATGAAAACGATAGAAGCCATCTGTTGTCACAGGTTGGATAAATAAATGACGCTGAGTTAATACATTCAGCATTTGCGCAATCTCAGCGCCATAAAACGCTTTCAATAGCTCCGCAGAAAAGGTAGGAAAAATCGCTAATTTTAAGATCGTCTCCTGCTCAGTAGCAGTCATCCTACTATAAACTTCCTCTGATAAATATGTGAATAGCTCATTTGTGGGAATCGTCAGCCAATGATCTAGCGAAGCATGATGCCATTGCTCTGCCAATAAGGAAATGCTAATGGCCCAGCCTTCAGTGATCTCTAATACTTTTTTCATTTCAGCCTCGGATAAATGTACATCTACATATTCTTCAAAAAACACTGCAATCTCCTCAGTTGAAAATGCCAGTTCGTCCTCTTTTATAACGAGCCATCTTTTTTGTAGCTTTAATTTCCTCATAATATCCCAATTGGGTAGTGTTCTGGAAGCCAAAATAAAATGAATGCTGGGTGGAGCAAATTCAATGATTTTTTCCATGAAATAATTAATAGGAAAAACATGATCTACTAGGTGAAAATCGTCAATCACGATGAGAAGAGGCTCGTCTATATCGCAGAGGCAATTGACAAAAAGCTTATACCATCGATTGAGCTCATCCATTTTTGGAAAGCGCGATAATTGGTTCCACCCATCAAATGTATGACCAAAATTCGGTACGACGCGCTGTATACTAAAAAAGAGGTGCCTCAAAAAGGGTAATAAATTATCATCTTCATCAGAAATACTATACCAAGAAAACGTACTTGATTCGGTTGCAAGAAATTGAGTTAGAATGGTTGTTTTACCGTACCCTGCACCACTATGCAAGAAAGTACAAGTAT
Source organism: Lysinibacillus sp. AR18-8 (assembly GCF_001705465.1). Lineage (NCBI taxonomy): Bacteria > Bacillati > Bacillota > Bacilli > Caryophanales > Bacillaceae > Lysinibacillus > Lysinibacillus sp. AR18-8. The sequence continues at coordinate 3,025 of NZ_MDGU01000006.1, read as the reverse complement.
GATGATGACTTTTCTTTAGCGTTCGCATTAGTGTTGCTCTATTAATACAATGCGTCGATGGATTGGGGGCCATACATTTTGATTGAATAATAATATCTGCTGTCATATAAACATAACCTCCATATTTTGTAAGGTTACAAAAATTTCTACAAAAATTCAGATTATTAAATTATTGACAGTTTACCATATTATTTATGTATTTTTATAGATTTTATCCCCATTTTTTGTTTGAGGGATGGAAGTAGAATTCAGTTGGTATTTTCTTCCCAATTTTAGTATCCTGTTATATTACTAAAATTTAGAAGGAAAGTGGCTAAATGAACCGCCTTTAAATATAGAGATTATACGAGTTCCGATTATAATGGAACTGCTTTACCGAGCGAAGGAATTTGAGTGAAGTATGGATATGTGGTTATTGCAATTCCAAAAGACTTAGTACCATTTATGAAAGAAAATTTAACAGTGGCAACTAGAAAGGCTATTCTTGCTATAAAGGAAGCATTATTTTTAGCAAAAAATTAGGCTTAAAAAAATTCCCGATTATCAACTCAATGATAATCGGGATCATTAGCTACGTTTATAGTAATTCTTTACGTAATTCAGCAGCTGATTTTGGCGAAAGTAGGCTGAATGGGATATCAAATACTGTTTTCGCACCTTTATCACCCGCTTGACTTAAGCGGTGTGCTGCACGTGCATAAGCCACTAATACGCTAGATGTAAAGTTTGGATTACTGTCCAGTTTTAATGAGAATTCGAGAATTTGTTTATCGTTTGCACCACTGTCACCACTGCGAATGACAAAACCACCATGTGGCATACCAGTATGATTTGCTTTAAATTCATCTTCAGAAATGAAGTTCACTGTTGTGTCATATTCATCGAAATAGTTAGGCATTGTGACAATTTCTTGTTCAACCTTTGTTGCATCTGCACCATCTTCTAATACAACCCAACATTCACGTGCATGTTTTTCACGTGTTGTTAGTTCAGGGTTTTCACCGTTACGAACTCGTTCTACCGCTTCTTTAATCGGTAATGTGTATTGAACAGCATTTTTTACGCCTTCAATACGACGAACAGCATCTGAATGTCCTTGACTTAGGCCATCGCCCCAGAATGTATATGTTGTACCAACTGGTAATACCGATTCTCCAAGTAGACGATTTAAAGAGAATAGACCTGGATCCCAACCAACTGAGATAACAGATACTTTACCAGATTTTTGTGCCGCTGCATCTACAGCATCGAAAAATTCAGGAATTTTCGCATGTGTATCGAAGCTATCAATTGTATTAAACCATTGTGCAAAATGTGGACCTTGCTCTGGTAAATCTGTTGCAGAACCACCACATAAAATCATAACATCAATGTCGTTTTGGAATTTTTCAGCGTCATCTACTAAATATACGCTTGCATTGCTTGCTACGTTTACTGTTGAAGGATCACGTCGTGTGAACACTGCTACTAATTCCATATCTGGATTTTGTGAAATGGCATACTCCACACCACGTCCTAAATTTCCATATCCTACAATACCTACTCGAATTGCACTCATTAAAAATTCCTCCTAACGATTTCGCGACTTTGTGAAAACTTTCACGTTAAATCTAATTACAATAATACTTCGTGTTAGAAAAATTCACAATAGTTTGAGTATGAGTTTTTTAAAAAGAATTTATATCAGTTTTCTATGGTTTTTATCCCATAATGGTATGAATACGGTTACAAATCACTAAATTTTCCATGAACCTTAAAGTTATTGTAAAAGCCTTGTAAATAACGGCTATTTTCCCACTTAGTCTTGTACAATAACTGTAACGACAAAAGGGGGCATGTTGAATGAAAAGTACTGGTTACTCATCAAGGACAGCATTGGCACAAGGAGAACTACTTGCATTCCATATGACACAAAACTCAATGAACAAGCATAGTGAATCGATACAAAGTGGCAGTAAGCAACAAGGAGATTTTCCAACAAATAATCATTTATGTATCGGTGTTTTACCTTTTGACGTTTTAGAAAACACCCCTGACCTCTCCATCCAAAAAAACAAGGTAAATGAAGTGGACTTTTACCATAGTGGTAAGGATATCGCTCGCTGGTTAATTAAAAAAAGTGAATACAACAAAAAAGGATTTGACTTCATTTAAAGAAGTCAAATCCTTTCAGACTGTAGACAAAAGCCCTCGAGAAGTTCACTCTCGAGGGCTTTTATCATTTTTCTTCCTATGTCGTCTTGATATTTGGTGATAGATTACCAAATCCAACATACTCTTCGAGCATAGTTGCTCTCTTAAGCTACTTGCCACGTCCAAGTAGCCAGTTTCTTTAAATTCATGGCAGCAAAAGTAAGCATCGCTTGCATGGACAATTTTTTTATACCTCTTAAGGTTGTCCATCGCATACCATGCTTTTCCTTTGCATCGGCAAAGACACGCTCAATCGTTTCTTTGCGCTTTGCATAGATTTGTTTGATGTCATAGGAATGGCGTAAATGTTCAGCTTCCTCCACATACGACTCCCAGATATGGCGTTGAATGAGTTTTTGATGATGCTTACTTTCTGTACATTGGGAAAGGCTTGGACACTTCGCACAAATCAAAGGATTCGATTTATATTGCCGATATCCTTCTTTCGTCGTTGTTGCATACTTCAATATCTGCCCTTGTGGGCAAAGATAACAATTATAGTGCTCGTCATATATATACTCATGCTTTCGGAAGAAACCATCTTTCGTTTTAGGACGTGTATACGGAAGAACAGGCAACATTTGATTCTCTAATAAAAAGTTCGTAATGGCTGGTGTTTTATAGGCTGCATCTGCCGCAACAGCGATTGGTTTTTGAACGTTTTGAATGACTCTTTCAACAAGTGGCTGCAATACATGGCTATCGTGCACATTTCCCGGAGTCACAATGGCACCTAAGACAAAGCCCTTTTCATCTGTCGCTGCATGAAAAGAATACGCAAACTGTTTCGTACGTTCATCCTTCACGTAATACCCACTTTCAGGATCTGTCG